>JANNSZ010000034.1:0-34818 GCA_031403195.1 Planctomycetota bacterium
TTGGCGAACAGCCAAACCCTTGGGAGCTTCTTCACCCCCAGGATGTGATGAGCCGACATCGAGGTGCCAAACCGCTTCGCCGCTATGGACGCTCGGAAGCGATAAGCCTGTTATCCCCGGAGTACCTTTTATCTGATGAGCGATGGCCCTTCCATACGGGACCACCGGATCACTAAGTCCTACTTTCGTATCTGCTCGACGAATAAGTCTCGCAGTCAAGCACCCTTCTACCTTTGCGCTCGATGCCTGATTGCCAACCAGGCTGAGGGTACCTTTGAACTCCTCCGTTACTCTTTTGGAGGAGACCGCCCCAGTCAAACTGCCCAACTGACAATGTCCGCTGCCCGGATTCACGGGAATCAGCGTTAGAACTCAAACGAATCCAGGGTGGTATTTCAACGTTGGCTCCACAATGGCTAGCGCCATCGCTTCGAAGCCTCCCACCTATCCTACACAGAACACGTCCGAGACCAATATCAGCCTACAGTGAAGGTTCACGGGGTCTTTCCGTCACACTGCGGGTACGTGGCATCTTCACCACGGCTACAATTTCACCGGGTCACTGGTTGAGACAGTGCATCAGTCATTACGCCTTTCATGCAGGTCGGAACTTACCCGACAAGGAACTTCGCTACCTTAGGACCGTCATAGTTACGGCCGCCGTTTATTGGGGCTTCGGTCGCGAGCTTCACCTTACGGCTAACCCTCTTCCTTAACCTACCAACACCGGGCAGGCGTCAGACTCTATACATCCTCTTGCGAGTTAGCAGAGTCCTGTGTTTTTGATAAACAGTTGCTGATGCCGATTTACTGTGACCCCCCATAGCGTGAACCACGGGGGGCACCCCTTATCGCGAACTTACGGGGTCATTTTGCAGAGTTCCTTAACCAGTGTTCTCCCGAGCGCCTAGGACTTCTCGTCCCGCCTACCTGTGTCAGTTTTAGTACGGTCACATGCCTTCAACCCTAGAAGCTTTTCTTGGACGTCCTTCGGATGACTATCGAAACATAAGCGTCTTTGTCCGATGCTTCTGGATGTCGCTGCGGATTTTCCTACAGCTACCTTCCACACCGGCGAGGGACATTTCTAATCGTCCCCTCACCTTTCAGACGCCGTCCCTCCATCGGTCCAGCATGTGGCGCAGGAATGTTGACCTGCTGTCCATCGTCTACGCCTTTCGGCCTCGACTAAGGAACCGGCTAACCCTGGGCGGATTTACCTTCCCCAGGAAACCTTAGGCTTTCGGCGAGCAGGATTCTCACCTGCTTTATCGTTACTCATTCCGGCATAATCACCTGTACGCCCCGACATCGCTCCTTACGGTGCGACTTGTATCTGACGTACAGCGCTCTCCTACCGATCCACCATTTCGAAAAATGGGTGGATCCCACTGCTTCGGTGCAGTACTTACTCCCGTTCATTATCGGCGCGGAATTGCTCGACCAGTAAGCTGTTACGCACTTTTTAAATGATGGCTGCTTCTAAGCCAACATCCTGGCTGTCACGGCAACTCCACTTCCTTAGTGACTGAGTACTGCTTGGGGACCTTAGCAGGTGGTCTGGGTTGTTTCCCTCTCGACCGCGAAGCTTATCCCTCGCGGACTGACTCCCGGAGTACACACGAGCGGTATTCGGAGTTTGGTTCGGTAAGGTACCCGGGAAGGGCCCTCATCCAATTCAGTCTCTCTACCCCCGCCGTGCAATGTTCCGAGGCTAGCCCTAAAGCTATTTCGGAGAGAACGAGCTATCTCTGCGCTTGATTAGACTTTCACTCCTCCCCACAAGTCATCCCCTCGGTTTTCAACCCAAGTGGGTTCGGTCCTCCACGCGGTTTGACCCGCGGTTCAACCTGCTCATGGGTAGTTCGTGCAGTTTCGCGTCTACCACCAGCGACCATTAGTCGCCCTATTCAGACTCGGTTTCCCTGTGGCTACGGACCTGAGGTCCTTAACCGAGCCGCTGACGGTAACTCGCCGGATCATTATGCAAAAGGCACGCCGTCACGCATTGCTTACGCCATAGCGCTCCGACCGCTTGTAGGCACATGGTTTCAGGTTCACATTCCTCCCCTAACAGGGGTTCTTCTCATCTTTCGATCGCTCTACTAGTTTACTATCGGTCATCAGGTAGTATTTAGCCTTACGGGATGGTCCCCGTCGATTCAGTCGAGGTTCCACGTGACTCGACCTACTCAGGGTACCCCCTCAATGGAGCAACTCAGCTTTCGCGTACGGGCCTGTCACCCTCTGTGGACGACCATTCCAGATCGTTCCGCTAGCCGGTTGTTTGTAACTCCTCGGGGGCCCTACAACCCCGCAGTGGAAACCACCGCGGTTTGGGCTCTTTCCCTTTCGCTCGCCGCTACTGAGGAAATCGATTTTTCTTTATTTTCCTACGGTTACTGAGATGTTTCAGTTCACCGCGTTAGCTATCGCGACCTATTGATTCAGTCACGATCAGTTCGGGAATCCCGGGATCAACACCTGTTTGACGATTACCCCGGGCTTATCGCAGCCTTCCGCGCCCTTCAAAGCCTCCTGATGCCAAGACATCCCCCATGTGCCCTTTGTAGCTTGACCACCCGAATCGAACGCTCGCAGCCGAAGCCACGAAACCCTCGAAACGAATGCGCTACCCTGGATTTCGGTATTGAACACAAACACGCACTTTTCAATGACGTCATGTGATTCAGCCACATCCAGGATTAACGATATTTTCTCGCTCTTCGCCTTGGGAGAACGCTTCAAGGCCGTGCCGAAGCACGACCAATCAGCATTCTTTCAAGATGCCAATTACCACGACCAAATTGTCAAAGATCTCGGGCAGAACGGGCGGCCGAAGCCAAGCCCGATCCACGTTCGCCAAAGGGGAATCGGAAACCCATTTTGGGATTTCCGGGCACCAATGGCGAGACCCGGAAGGTTATCGGCTCCGCCTCTGTCCGTCAAGCGGATGGAAAATCAAGAGGTTTTTTGGGCTATCTGTGGGGCGTGGGCGGCCGGACAGGCCCCTGCGGGAAGGTAGTCGGCGAGTCGCGGGCTGCGCATGGCCAGCCAGTAGGCCGCCGAGAAGCCAGGCCAAAGCGTGGTGTTGCGGCCACTCGCGTTCACATACCAGCTTCGGCATGGGAGCTGCCACGGCGAGCCGCCGGGCTTGCTCTGCCAGACGGTGCGCTGGAACCGCCGCGTGAGCGTTTTGTTCCAATCGCGTTGGACTTCTGGCCGGACCTCAATGGTCGCGAGCGTGCCCCGTTCGAGCCATGCAAGGCACTTGATGATGTAGTGCACCTGGGCCTCGATCATGAAGACAATTGAATTGTGGCCCAGCCCCGAGTTGGGGCCGACCAGAAAGAAAAGATTGGGGTACCCGCTTACGGTGACGCCCCGATAGGCCTCGGGGCCATCCGCCCAGTCCGCGGCTAGCATTCGCCCCCCCCTGCCCCGAATTCCCAGTTCCGCGGTTGTGTTGAAGGCGTCGAAGCCGGTTGCGAAGACGATGGCATCACAAGCCCTCTCCATGCCGTCCGACGCGACGATGCCGGCGGGTCGCACTTCGCGAATGTCATCGGTGACAAGCTCGACATTCGACCGCGTCATCGTGGCATAGAAGTCATCTGAAAGCAGCATCCGCTTGCAGCCGAGTGTGTAGAAGGGGTTGAGCTTGAGGCGAAGGTCTGGGTCGGCGATCTCACGCTCCTTGTAGGCCGCCGAAGCCTTCTGCCCGATACCCATGAGCTTCGGCTTGTAAACGAGTCCCAGCGCGAGTGCCTCGGCAGTCCAGTAGTGCCACGCCCGCACGAATCGAAGGAGGCCCGGAACATGGGCGTAGGCCCACTGCATGGCCGGTGATACGGCATAATCCTTCCGCGGAAGGACCCATGGAGGAGACCGTTGGTACACGGTCAGGCGGCTGACAATCGGAGCGAGTTCCGGAATAATTTGGATCGCACTTGCGCCAGTGCCAACAACCGCCACGTGCTTGCCGGAAAAGTCGATATCGTGCCGCCACTGCGCTGAGTGGAAGGCCGGGCCGCTGAACGATTCAAGCCCCGGCAAGGCTGGCGCCTTGGGCACGTGCAGGCCGCCTACTGCCGACACGAC
The DNA here is from genome assembly GCA_031403195.1 of Planctomycetota bacterium. Taxonomy (GTDB): domain Bacteria; phylum Planctomycetota; class Planctomycetia; order Pirellulales; family UBA1268; genus QWPN01. The sequence continues at coordinate 4,102 of JANNSZ010000034.1, forward strand.
AACCCTTGCCGTGAACCGTCGGCCATCGGCAATCCCAATCTGCCATCGGCTCGCCGTCTCGTCCCATGTGAGTTCGGTAACCGCTGCGTTATAAGCGACTCGACGTTCCACATCGAAGTCTGCAGCGACCCGCTTGATATACGCCAGGATCTCGGGCTGCCGGGCATAGACACGCGACCAATGCGGGTGCTGGGCAAACGAGTAGGAATAGAGATGAGCGGGGACATCACACCCGCAGCCGGGGTAGGTGTTGTCACGCCAGGTGCCCCCCAAGTCAGATGCCTTTTCAAGGATGGCAAAGTCATCTCTGCCTTGCTTCAGCAGCTTGATGGCCATGCAAATGCCGGCAAAACCGGCGCCGAGGATCGCCACGCCAAGCTCGGCGCCATCCTGCAGCCTATGGGGAGTATCTGCAACGGGTGTTGTCATCCCGTCAGCCTGACCGCCCCGGCCCACATCAGGCAAGTGCAGTAGCCATACCGCCGGGCGTGGCGAACAGCCGCCCCAGATCGGGCGCGAGGGCCGCATCACGGGAGTACGGCGCGTACGGTCTCCCAGTCGCCAGCGGGACATCTCAGGGAGAGCCTGGACGAGTCGGCGTCGAGAGAAAAAAGTCGAACCCAGCCGTTCTCCACCAGATCTCGCACCACCGACTGCTGCTCGAGCACCGCGTCGATTTTTTCGTGATCGGCCTCGACGATTACCTGAAGTCGCAGGGGTTCATGGAACCACTGGCCTCGCGGGGCGTGGACCGACTGCATCGCGAGGCCTGTGCGCAAGTCGCCTCCGTTGCCGAGCACCACGCCAAGCCGTCCGACCCGGTTGTGGATCGTCTTCGTGCCACTCCCAAAGATGCCATTGTCAACGGTCGATGCAAAGTATTGGAGATTGATCCATGAGGCGACCACCATCGGGGCAGAGAGGATCAGCGTCAGCACGCTTGAGTCGGTGTCGGCAGCGGAGTCGTATTCATGCAGAAACGACCGACCTGCCAGATCGAGGCCACGCGTGCGATGCCTCCGTGCCGCGATGAAAGCAGCGTTTCGAGCAAGCGCCCACTCGGGCCGGACTTCAGCCCAGTTGCGTGCCCTGTGGTCGAACAGCCGCTTGAGCCAGTTGGGTTGTGTTTTTGGCATCGCGAGCGCACCGGCCCGCTCGGCCCGCGTCTTCTCGCCAGCGGCCGCGAGCCACGCCTGGAGTCGGGTGACGTCGGCGGCATGCGAAGGCGGGATGCGATCGGCATCCAGTACCGAAACCTCGTCGGTCGATGTGTCATGCACGCCTGCGACGAAGACCGTGTCGTCTGGGATGGGCGTTCCCTGGGCTGCGAGCTCTCGCCGCACCGCAGGGTCGTTGAGGATTGCTGTGGCGACACGTGCGTTGATGCCGCCGCCATGTCCGCCGCACGCGCCGCAGTCGAGGCCGGCTGCATGGGGGTTGTTGGCGCTTCGACCATGGTGCCCGCAGAGCAGCACGAGCCGAGCCAGGCGGGGCCCGATGCTCATGTTTTTGAGGATGCCCGCAGCGGTGGCCGCTCGGGTGGCTCGGTCGAGGCCGGGCGTCTCAAACACCACGTGCGATTCGGCGTCGGCGATGCGATCACCGACGTAGGCGTCCTTCAGCATCTTGGCGGCATAGGCCACACCGGCGACTTCAACGAACGCGAATGCCGACGGCGGCATGCCCTGAAGCGCCTTGAGCGACGACTCCCAGGTTGCCTTAGCAGACTCGATGGTGACCCGAACGGATGGGTCGAGCAGCACCGGGCAGCGGGCTGAGTCGCCATCCACATCAAGCGACACACCGAAGAATCCGGCGAATCCGAGCGTGCGGATCGATGGGTCGAGCGATTCAAGATGCCGTCGCATCGGCTCGGAACGCACGTCGATGCAGAAGGCCGCCTGCACCCGATCGCGTTCGCTGAGCAGTGCATGCGTGGTCGCTGTCAGTCCTCGGGCGATCGATTCGACGTAGGCGTCTTCCAAGGCCTCCTGGAGTACCAATCGCTCCGATTCCCCTTCGGCATGCCGGTGAGTCGTCGTGATCGGAGTCCCCCCGCCTGCGGCAAAGAAGGTGTCAGCCGCCAGCCGAATGGCGAGCAGATCGGCGAGCGGCCCCAGCGTGCCCTGCTCGCCCCGCCAGGAGTCTCGTCGAAAGAAGGAGGCCCAGCCGAAGAGGCCGCCGACGAGGCGATGGAGGTATGCCTCGAGATCGTCGAGTGGAATAGCGATGCGATCGAGGAGTATTTCATTCGCATCGCTCGCCGATTGCGGAAGGGAAGTCACATGCTCCCGGTAGCCGGTCAGCCCAGTCAGTTCGGGGGCACGGTCCACGGCGGCTGCCTCACGCCAGGTGGACCACAGGCTCCCTGTGAGGTCGAAGTGCCACCAGGTACCGCCTGAGTCTGCGAAGACGGCGCAGTATCGGGCGATCGAGGCTCGGAGGAACATCTCCCACTGTGTGTCATGCTCGGCGTCGTATCGTTCAGCGAATGTGGCGATCTGCGAGGTCGGTCGCTCGGTCAGCGGGCCGCTCGGATCGAGCATCCGAAAAGATTCTTTCGCGTCGACCCCGAGTCGCTCGGCCGCACGGGAGACATGCGATGCGGCAAACGCCTTGGAGGCGAACCGTGAACGATAGTATCCGGCCAAAGGCAGGACCGAGGCCCCCAGCGCATCGCTGATTTCGCGGGCGGCCTCGACGATTGGGCGACGGGAAAACCCTAGAAACGGATTCACGGCCACGTAATCGGCGAGCGTCCACAGCGGGGGGATTTTCGCCAGCACGGCCTCGATACGTGGACCGTGGGGCCGATGGCGGGATGAGGCATGCGGGTCTCAAGCACGGGCCTGGGCTCCGGAAGTGGTGTGTTGGGGACGTGTGAATGCGTGGATGGCACGGACCACCCGATCGGCCACGGCGCCGCAGTAGAAGCCGTGCAGGGCATGGACCCGGAGGGCCCGCCCTGTCCCCGAGCGCGAGAGCGTTGGAAGCATCGCATGGGCGATGATCAGCAGCACGGTCGCCGTGACAACGACCCCGCCCAGCGCCCAGCCCAGGGGTTCGGACCGACTCACCGGGAGCACAAAGACCGGCGAGTAGAACGCAACCGCGGCCTGCTGAAGCGCTACCGCACACACCGCAGTCACGACGGTCAGGCCGCACGCCGACGCGAGGCCGGCCACCGTTACGGGAGACAGCACGAGCGGCCAGGCTTGCCCGATTGCCATCGCCAGAATAGCGAGCAGCGTGGCCTCGCCCGGACGGTGGAGCACGTCCACCCCTGCGATCTGCGCCGAGGCCACGATGACGGCGCCGGCGCCGGCGGTCCCGATGGTGACGAGCGCGAGGTGTCGCGCTGGCATCGCACGCGTTGTTTTGGCTGCCGGCGGTACCCAGCCACAGGCGAGAAAGCTCCATGCCTTGTAGAAGCCGTGGCCGACGATGTGCAGCACGGCGACGGGAAAGGCCCCGAGACCGAGCTGGATCATCATGAACCCCATCTGGCTTACGGTGGACCAGGCGAGTGTCCGCTTGACGTTTGTCTGAGCCCACATCGAGAGCATGCCGAGGATTGCGGTCAGGGTGCCAACTCCGATCAGGATCGCGAGTGCCGTCGGAGCCGCTGCCACGATCGGTGCAAACTTCAGCACCAGCGCGCCGCCAGCATTGATGATGCCGGCATGCATGAGAGCGGAGACAGGCGTGGGGGCCTCCATGGTCTCTGGGAGCCAGCTATGGAACGGAAACTGGGCCGACTTGGTGAGTGCCGCGATCACGACGAGCATGGCGACCACGTGCGTGCTCAGGGCGTTGGGAACGGCCATCGTGGCGGCGGTGACCGTCGCAAGATCAGTCGTGCCATAGGTCACGGCGACGATCACGATTGCGGCAATGAGGGCGATATCACCAAGGCGACTGATCACAAACTTCTTTTCCGCCGGCGGCCAGACCTCCTGGCGGTGCGCGTAGTAGGTCAGCAGTTTGTGGAGGGCTACGCTCGTGGATGTCCACGCGGCCCACAGGAGGACGAGATCGCCCGCGAGCATCAGAACCATCGCCGAGATGACGGCGGTGAAATGCCACCTGAGGTAGCGGGCTTGCCCAGCTTCACCAAGCAGGTAGCGGCGGGCAAACCGAAGAGTGACGGCGCCGACGATCGCCACGAGGAGGGCCAGTGTGGCCGTGAGCCGATCGACATGGACCCCAAACCCAGCGGCAGCTGCCGGTGTCGTCGCGGTCCAGGCAAGCCCTCCCGCGGCCACAATCGTCAGGGCCCAGAGCGTCGCCTCGGCCATCCTTCCGGGCAGTCGGTGGGTTGGATTCGCCATACGGGCTCCCTGAAAAACAAAAACGAAATAACGAAAACATTGTCGCGAATTCTATATCGGCATTTCCGGGTCGCGTCAAGAGCCTGGTTGAAGGGGCCAGAATCCCAGACAGATGGGCAAGGTGGCCGGGGCCGCCCCTACCGCGCCTTCCGGCGGCCGCTGTTGATCAGCGCCAGGAGATCGCCCACGGTGCGGTGGGACTCAATAGGGTGCCGCAGCGGCTGCTTCGGGTAGACCGTGTAACGGTTGCAACGGCCCTCCCGAGACCGTTCGAGGACCCCCCCTGCCTCGAGGTCGGCGACAATCCGCTGGACGGCCCGTTCCGTGATTCCGACGCGCAAGGCCACGTCGCGGAGTTTGATTTCGGGATTCGCAGCGATGAGGATCAGGACGTGCGAGTGGTTGCTCAGGAACGTCCAGATATGCGATTGTGCGAGGGGTTGCGGCATCGATTGCCTCGGCGGCCGAGTCATGCCATCGGGAGGCGGACAGCCGCCGCGGCAGCCCGGAGTTCCCGTGGGAGCGGGAAATAGACCTCTTCGTCGCGGATGGTCCGCTCCTCGACTTCGGCGCCATACCGCTCGCGAAGCCAACGGATACAGTCCTGCACGACGCTCTCTGGCGCGCTGGCGCCGGCGGTAATCATGACGGTCTCGTCCCCCGCGAACCACGCGGCGTCAATCTCGTTGGCGCCGTCGATCAGGTAGGCCGCAATGCCGGTGTCGCGGGCGAGCTCTGCGAGCCGCTGGCTGTTCGAGCTGTTTTGGCTTCCGAGCACCAGCACAACGTCGGCGCCATCCGAGAGCAGCCGCACCGCTTCCTGGCGGTTTTGAGTGGCGTAGCAGATGTCGTCTTTGGGCGGACCGACGATCCCAGGGAAGCGGTCCTTCAGGCGAGTGATGATCCGCGAGGCATCGTCTACGGAGAGCGTCGTTTGCGTGAGGTAGGCGAGTTTGTCGTCTGGGCCGTAGGGAAGGCCCTCCACGTCGTCAGCCGTTTCGACGAGGGTGAACGCGTCGGGGGCCTGGCCAATCGTCCCGATCACTTCATCATGGCCCTCGTGGCCAATCAACATGATTCGGTAGCCAGCCTTCGCATACTTGATGGCCTCGAGGTGGACCTTTGTCACCAGCGGGCAGGTGGCGTCGATCGCGTTGAGCCGTCGGTCGGCGGCCACGCGGCGAACTTCCGGGGCCACGCCGTGGGCCGAAAAGAGCAGAACGGCTCCTTCGGGCACGTCCTCAACATGATCGACAAAAATGGCCCCCTCGCGCACAAACCGGTCCACGACATGCTTGTTGTGGACGATCTCATGGAAGACGTAGATCGGCGTACCATAGAGCCGGATGGCCGTCTCGAGCGTCTCGATCGCCATGTTGACACCAGCGCAAAAGCCGCGCGGACTCGCCAGCAGAATTTTCATGGGGAGGCAATCATAAGACCGGAGCCGAGCGCAAGGCGGCCGCGATTCCAGTGCGGCCCACGCAGCCGCATGGTATGGAAACGCCGCCGGCCTGACCAGCGGCTGATTGCCCAATCGCATACGATCCTTCATATGCCTGAGCGACCGCTCTCTTCCGCCCGCCGCGATCCTCCGGCCTGGGCCCTCGCTCCCCTGCCGGTGTCGCTCGATCTGGCAGCAGCCCAGGCCTTCTGCCGCGCGGTGGCTGCCGCGCACTACGAGAACTTCACCGTCGCGACCCTCCTTGTGCCCCCGCGGCTCCGGCAGCACCTCGCCAACGTCTATACGTTTGCCCGATGGGCCGATGATCTCGCAGATGAAGCGACTTCACCGGCCGAGGCCACCGCGGCTCTGACCGCATGGCGGAACGGCCTCGACGAGTGCTTCGCTGGCCGGCCGGGCCATCCGGTCTTTGTCGCGCTTTCGGAAACGGTCCGCGAGACCTCGCTGGCTCACAAACCCTTTGCCGACCTGATCGATGCCTTCGAGCAGGACCAAGTGAAGACTCGCTACGCCTCGCGCGCCGAGCTGGTGGACTACTGCCGGCGGTCGGCGGATCCCGTAGGGAGGATCGTGTTGGCGCTCGAGGGCTGCCACGACGCAGGCCTTGGAGGCATGTCTGATGCGATCTGCACTGGGCTCCAACTCGTCAACTTCTGGCAAGACATCACGCGGGATCGTCTTGCAGGCCGCATCTATCTCCCATGTGATGACATGGCGAGGCACGGTGTGACGGAGGCCATGCTCGCAGAGGAACGAGCCGGCCCCGAGTTGCAGGCGCTGATGCGTGACGAAGTCGGCTGGGCGCGGCAATGGTTTGATGCAGGCGAGCCGCTTCCGTCTCTCGCGCCGCCTGCCTTGCGGCCAGCGATCAGAATGTTTCTGGGTGGGGGCCGCGCCGTGGCCGATGCCATCGAGCGAGCGAAGTTCGATACGCTCCCACGACGTCCGACGGTGGGTCGTCTCACCAAGCTTCGGCTCGCTGGCCGGGCTCTCATGGCGATTGCCGCGGCTCGGCTCGGAGGGAGTCCATGACGTACCTCGCCGCCGACCATCATGCCTGCGCCGAAATCCTCCGCGCGGCGGGATCGAGCTTCGCCCTTCCGATTCGGCTGCTTCCCGCTGCGAAACGACGCGGTACCACGGCGCTCTATGCCTTTTGCCGCCGCGCCGATGACATCGTGGACGATGCCGCGGATGCGGCCACGGCCCTGGTCGACCTCGATGCCTTTGCCTCGTCTACATCCGCAGCGATGCACGGTGAGCGGAGCGAAGACCCTGTGCTCCGCGCTCTGGCCGACACCGTACGACGGTATGCCGTTCCCCCATCGACGATCCACGACATCCTCGCCGGCGTCCGCATGGATCTCGAGCGAAGCACGTATGACACGGTGGACGCGATCGAAGGGTATTGCCGGCGGGTGGCCAGTGCCGTGGGGATCGCCGCAATCCATATCTGGGGTTTTGTCGATCCCGAGGCGATTCATCGGTCGGATGACTGCGGCCTGGCCTTTCAGTACACAAACATTCTTCGAGACATTCCGGAAGATCTCCAGCGCTCGCGGGTCTACCTACCAACAGAGGATCTTGACGCCTGCGGCTGCGTGGCCGACGACCTTCGCACGGGCCGGATCCATCACGGTTTCGCACGCCTCGCCGAGCGGCTCGTGGCACGGGCCGAGGCGAGATTTTCCCGCGCGGCCCTCCTCGACCGGATGCTCTCTACCGATGGGCGGCTTGCCTTCCGCGCCATGTTTGGCGTGTACCAAAGCCTGCTTGGTGCCGTGAAGCGGGCTGGCCCCGGCATCTTTACTCGTCGCGTCAAGCCGTCGAAGCCGAGGCTCGTGGCGGCTGCCGCCCTCACCCTTCTCACTGGGCCACGGCTCCGCCAACGAGGCCCCACATGAGCACGTCGCACGCACCGCATGTGGTCATCGTGGGAGGGGGGCTGGCTGGCCTAGCGGCGGCTGCGGCGCTGGTGGACTCTGGGACCAGCGTGCGGCTGCTCGAGGCACGGCGGCGGGCCGGTGGGCGTGCGGCGTCGTTTGAGGATCCCGTTGCCGGGGGCCTCGTCGACGCCTGCCAGCACGTTGCCATGGGGTGCTGCACAAACTTCCTCGACCTCTGTCGCCAGGCCGGGCTGGCCGATGCGCTCCGTCGTGATCGCACACTCTGGTTCATCGATCCTGAAGACCGCCGGGCCGCCTGCACGCCTTCCCGACTCCTGCCGGCACCGCTTCATCTGGCTCCATTGCTCCTTGGGATGCGGCATTTCAGCCTCCGCGAGAAGGTTGCCCTGGCCCACGGCATGCTCGCACTCGCGAGGTGGCGTGCACCGGTACACGAGCCGCGGCCAACGGCCCTGGCGTGGCTCGGCGGGGCGGGCCAGCCCGACCGGGTGATCCGACTCTTCTGGCAGCCGGTGATCGAAAGCGCACTGGGCGAATCGATCGACCTGGTGGATGTGGAAGCTGCGCGGAAGGTGTGCGTAGACGCGTTCCTGGCCCATCGTGAGGCCTCGGATCTCTACGTCCCGACCGTGCCGCTGGGCAGCCTCTTCGGCATCCAACTCGTCGACTGGCTCACGTCGCGTGGGATCACGATCGATTCTGGAAGTACCGTGGCTTCCCTCGAACGGGAGGCCGATGGTCGGATCGTGGCGGTGCATACCGACCGAGATCGTCATCCTTGCGATGCGGTGATTGTGGCCGTGCCTTGGAAAGCGGCGGCCAGGCTCGTACCCGATGTGGTGCCCTCGGCCGACGAGCAGCTGGCCGGATCACCGATCACCGCCGTTCATCTCTGGTTCGACCGCGATTGCATCGACCTCCCTCACGCAGTCCTCGTGGGTCGAGTTTCCCAGTGGATCTTCAAGCCTGCAGACGGTCCGCTGGGCTACTGTCAGGTGGTGATCAGCGCGTCGCGGGGCCTTCTCGAGGGCGACCGCGACCGCCTCGGCGACATGGTTGTTGCCGAGGTGCGGTCTGCCTTTCCAGCAGCGCGGGATGCCAAGCTGGTGGCGAGTCGAATTGTCACCGACCCGACGGCCGTTCTCTCGGTGCGGCCTGGAGTCGATGCGGTTCGGCCAGCCGCACGCACGTCGGTCGCGAATCTTTTTCTCGCCGGGGATTGGACCGCCACCGGCTGGCCATCCACGATGGAAGGCGCGGTTCGCAGCGGACGGCTCGCGGTGGCCGCGGCGGCGGAGCATCTGGGGATCAGGTTCAAGCCGCTGGTGGCCGACTTGCCCAAGGGGCTGCTCGTGCGGTTGGCGATTGGCGGGGCTGCGTGAGCGGCCTGTAGCGAGTCTGGGTCATCGACGCAGGCTCACGGCCTATCAGCCAGGCGAGAACCTTCCTGCCCCAGTGATTCGCAGAGATCGGCGATCGCCGCGGCAAGCGTGCGGCCATCGACGACCGCTCGCTCCCAGAGCCTCCAGAGATCGAGGGCCGCCTGTGGGCGTCGGCCGAGAAGGCCCAGGACCGCGCCGGCCCGGCGGGCCCCCGACTGGGGTGTGATGAGAGGCCCGAGATCAGCGGGCAACTCGTCGGCAGCGGCATCGGACACGACTCGAATTCCGTAGCACGGGAGCCCCGCCTCGCTGGCGACTTCTGCCACAGCGAACGTCTCCATGTCGACGATCGTGGCACCGGTGCGCTCGGCGAGCGATTGTTTTTCCGACGCCGTGCGCACAATTCGATCGACTGTTACGAGGAGCGGGGCCCCGGCAGCAGCGCCTGCGAGGTGAAGGCTGGCGGCTCGGTCGGGCCCACGCACGGCCCCCGGCCGCACGACGCTCCCGCGTGCCACTGCCACCTCGAGGCCGCCGCCAAACCCCGCGGAGACGATCGCCTGCGGACGGTGCCCGTCAATGAGCAGCCGCGCCGCCCGAGTGGCCCGTTCGCGGCCGACGCCACCGACACACCACGCCACTCGCCTGCTCCCAAGCGTGCCCTCGCGAAAAACAAGGCCCCCAGCCCGGACATCAGTGATGGCACCGACCTGCCGCTCAAAGGCGTCGGCCTCGATCGGGATGGCGAAGATGATACCAGCCGCACACGGTCCGCCGATGGCTCCTGCCGTCGCGTCGCTCACCCGTCGGCCTTGCCCTTCACAGAAGCCGGCCCAGGAATCTCGGTCAGCCTGTGCCATGCTGGTAAGCGAATGGTCACATGCGTGCCCTCGCCAGGCCGACTCGTCACCGTGATCGACCCACCGCTGGACTCCACAAGCGACTTACAGATCGCGAGGCCGAGGCCTCCGCTGCGCCGCGTTTCGCCGTGGGAGCGGGCGGGGTCTGCCTTGTAGAAGCGGTCGAAAATCCGACTGAGGTGCTCGGCCGCGATGCCCGTTCCCGTATCGGTCACCGTGAGCAGGCTACTCCCTGCGGCCGCCGAGACCTCCACGACAATACGTCCGCCGCGGTGCGTGAACCGCAGGGCATTGTCGAGGAGATTACTGATCACCTGCCGAAGGTGTCCGGGATTACTATTCACCGGAGGTGTTTCCCGCGTGACGAGTCGCAGGTCGACCCCGCGATCCTCGCTGACCCCTGCAAACATTCCCACCGTCTGGCTGGCGACGCTGGCAAGATCGACCGGCTCCTGGGGCGAGGGTGCCCCCACATCGCTTGTTTCCGCGAGGATGAGAAGGTCGTTCGCGATCTTCGAGAGGTGGCGTGTGGCATCCAGAATATCGCTCAAGGTCTCGCGATGTTCGTCGGCCGACCGATCCTGAGAGACGGCCACTTCGAGCGAGCTCTGGATGGCTGCCAGCGGCCCGCGAAGCTCGTGGGCCGCGTCAGCCACAAACTGTTCCTGACGATCGACGTGGTCGGCCACCTGGTCGAGGAGGCGGTTGATCGTCCCAGACAGCTGGTCAAGCTCGTCGTGCATGCCTGTGACCGGAAGCCGGTCGCCAAGCCGCGTAGGGCGGAGGCGTTCCGCGGTACGCAGGATATCGGCCACAGGCCGCGTGGCTCGCACCGCCAGCCAGTACCCGGTGAGCGGTGTGAGGAGTGAGAGCATAACCCCAACGGGGATGAGGAGGCCCATCAGCGTCTGGATGTTTTCGTCTATGAGTTCGGTCGACATGCCGATGCGCACGAAGAGCGGACCCTGCCCTCGCGGCGTGACGGCCATACCCACATACCGGTAGGGACCGACCTGGGCCATCTGCTCACTGCGGCCCGTGGCTTTCGGTTGGTGGTTGGCCACCTCAGCAGGACACCGGTGGCTTTTCCAGAGCGACTCGCCGTCAATGGTGAGCAATTGCGCGAACCAGCCCCGCTCCCCGTGCCCGGCTGTCTTACTCCGCAACTCGTCCACGATCCCATCGTTGTCGGTGTCGAGATCGGCGATCGCGAGGGCGATCTCGCGAGCGCTGCCAAGGAGTATGGCATCGACCTCGCGGTAGAGGGCTGCCTGGGCTCCGAATCGCACGGCCACCAGCGCAGTCACGGTCATGAGGAGCACGACCGCCGTGTTCCAGAGCGTCAGCCGCGCTCGGAGCGTCGTCCACGCCGTTCCGTCAATCCCCGCCCAACGCATAGCCCCGGCCTCGGAAGGTTCGGATGAGCGAGCTGTCACGATTCTTGTCGAGCTTGCCGCGGAGCCGGTTGATATGGACCTCGAGCACATTGGTCGGGCCGTCCCAGTTGAATGCCCACACATGCTCGCAGAGCATCTTACGGGTGACCACATGGCCGTGGAATCGCATCAGCAGCTCGAGGATGCTGAACTCCGTGGGCGTGAGGTCGATGGGGTGGCCGGCGAGCATGAGCCGCTGGTTGGCAAGGTTGAGCACGAGGTCGCCCACCTCAAGATGCATCGCCGGCTTGTCGGATGTTCGCCGATGCACCGCGTCGATGCGGGCCATGAGCTCATCCATTGCGAACGGCTTCACAAGGTAGTCATCGGCACCCGCCTCGAAGCCCTCGAGTTTGTCGGGCATGCTGCCCCGCGCGGTGAGCACGATCACGGGCGTTCGCACACCGTGCGACCGCGCCATGCGGAGCACCTCGAGGCCACCCACCTTGGGGAGCATGAGGTCGAGCACGACGAGGTCGCTCGAAAGAAATGCATCGTTGTGAATGGCTGCGGCGCCGTCGGTGAGCCACGTGCATTCATGCCCCGCCTCGCGGACGGCGGTCGAAACCGCACGGCCGATGATGGGATCATCCTCGACGATCGTCACTTGCATGAAACACTCTCGCGTCGGTGTGGCACGCGGCCCGGCGAACCCCCAGCCTCTATCGTACCGAGGAATTCCCACCGCGAACGAGGGACCGGCAGAAAAGTGCCCCGTTTGGCCTCTGGCTTACCCGCAGCGTGGGGGTGGCACGGGCTCCCCCTCGCGGATATCAGGAGAGGCGGCTGCCCCTAGCTGTCCGTGGAAAAAGCCCTCCATGGCCTTTTTCCATTCGGCCGACCGATGGAAAAGCCGAGGTTTTCCATGGTCGGCAGTCGCCGCATCGTGCGGCGGCAGACTTTTTCCACAGTCTGCTAGGGGAGCAAGCCGTCACTCCCACTCAATCGTGGCGGGCGGCTTTGACGAGATGTCGTAGACCACGCGGTTGATGCCCCGGACTTCATTGATGACGCGGGTCGACATCCGGCCCAAGACCTCGTACGGGAGATGACTCCAGTCGGCGGTCATGAAGTCTTCGGTCTCGACGGCGCGGACGGCGAGGACATCGTCGTACGTGCGGGCGTCTCCCATCACGCCCACACTCTGCACCGGAAGCAGCACGGCAAAGGCCTGCGACACCTTGCGCATGAGGCCGGCGGCGTCCAACTCTTCCAGGACGATTGCGTCGGCGTCGCGGAGCTTGTCGAGCCGAGGTTTGGTGACCACGCCAAGACACCGCACCGCGAGACCAGGGCCCGGGAACGGATGTCGCCACACGATTTTTTCGGGCAGGCCAAGCTGGAGACCAAGCTGCCGGACTTCATCCTTGAAGAGATCCCGAAGCGGCTCCACGAGTTCAAACTGAAGGTCGTCTGGCAGGCCGCCAACGTTGTGGTGGAGCTTGATGGTTGCCGCCGGGCCGTCGGCCGCAGCGCCGCTCTCAATCACGTCGGGATAGAGCGTGCCCTGGGCCAGAAACTTTGCCCCTTGGATGCGGGCCGCCTCGGCAGCAAAACAGTCGATGAAGGCACGGCCGATCCGACGCCGTTTCTCCTGCGGCTCCGTGACGCCGGCTAGGACGTCGAGGAAGAGGTCTTCCGCGGGCACGACATGGAGATCGGTCTTGAAGTGGGTCGTAAACTCCTCGATGACCGCGGTGGCCTCGCCCTTCCTCAGGAGGCCATTGTCAACGAGGATGCACGAGAGTTGGCTGCCGATCGCACGCGACAAGAGCGCTGCCACGACCGCGGAATCGACACCTCCCGAGAGGCCGCAGATCACGCGATCGTCGCCGATTCTGCGCCGCATCTGCTCGATCGTCGCGGTGGCAAAATCGTCGAGCCGCCACCGGCCCGAGCAGCCACAGGCGTTCGTCAGAAAGTTCGCGAGGATGGTGCCGCCGGCGGGCGTATGCGTGACCTCCGGATGGAACTGCAGGCCAAAGACGGGTAGCGAGCGGTGGCGGACAGCAGCCATCGGGCAGGTGGCCGTGCGGGCGAGCGGGAGAAAGTCGTCGGAGACACCGTCAACCTGGTCGCCGTGACTCATCCACACTTCGGTCTGGGCCGGGATGCCGGCAAAGAGCAGGTCGTGGTCCACCACCTCACAGACCGCGCGGCCATACTCGCGTGCCGCCGCACGGCCCACCCGGCCGCCGAGGGCCTCGCAGGCCAGCTGCATGCCGTAGCAGATGCCGAGGACCGGAATGCCGAGCGTGAAGATACCCGGATCGCATTTGGGGGATTTCGATTCGTACACGCTTGCCGGGCCGCCCGAAAGGATAATGCCCTTCGGTGCTAAGGCGCGAATGCGATCGGCGGTGATGTCGTGCCGCACGATCTCGCAATAGACGTGCTGCTCCCGAACACGCCGGGCGATGAGCTGCGCGTATTGCGAACCGAAGTCGAGGACGAGCACCCGCTCGGCTTGCTGGGGCGATGTCTGGTTGGCTGACGATGATGGGGAGGCCGCGGTCGGCGGGACGGTGCCTGCAGGCATGGGGGCGTCGCGAGGGGGCTGGGAGGAAAAGCCCGAGAGTATACGCCTCGCTCCCGCCGGCCGCAGCCGTCCGTTTGCCAGGCTGCTATAGTGCCCCGCATGCTCGTGCTTCTGACCAATGATGACGGCATTTTTGCCCCGGGACTGGCCGCGATGGAGCGGGCCCTCCAGCAGTTCGCCGAGGTCGCTGTCGTGGCGCCCGCGACTGAACAGAGTGGCGTGGGGCATGCCATCACGTTTCTCACGCCCCTCACGGCGAAGGAGGTCTTCGACGGCAATCGCCGTCGTGGCTGGGCCGTGGATGGAAGCCCAGCCGACGCTGTGAAACTGGGCATCGCCGAGTTTTGTCCGCGCCGACCCGATCTGGTCGTCAGCGGGATCAATGCCGGGCTCAATGCCGGAATCAATGTCCTCTATTCGGGTACGGTGGCTGCCGCGATTGAGGGCGCCTTCTTCGGCATCACGAGTATCGCCGTGTCGCTCGAATGGAATGAGCATCCCGCGTATGACCGTGCTGCCGCCATCGGTGCCTCGGTCATCCGCGACCTGCTCGCCCGACGGCCTGCCGCGGGCAGCCTCTTCAATGTCAACATCCCGACCCAGGCCCTCGCCGGCACTCCCCAACTGCGGGTTGTGCCAATGGGTGTGTCGCGCTACGGCGAGGCCTTCGAGCGGCGGGTCGATCCGCGGGGACGCTCGTACTGGTGGGCCACGAATGACCCTCCCCCGCCTCCGTCGCCGACGGAATCGGACGTCACGGCGCTGGCGGCGGGCCACGTCACGCTGACGCCCCTCGAATACGACCTCACGCACCGAGGCAGCATCGATGCCTTGGCCGAGGGGCCGTGGCGACTCAGTTGATCGCGTGTCAACCCGTCCTGAGGGCGACCATCACGCCCAGCACAATCACGGCAATGATGCCGCCGCCGATCGCGATCCAGAGGCCGATAGGATGGCCCCAGAGGGTGCGTGGGGAGAGGGACCGATCTTTCTCCTCTGACGCTTGGTTGTTGCTCTTGGCAGTCGCAGATGGCTGTCGGGAAGGTGGGCCGGACTTCTTGGTGACGCTCACCGCCTGGATCGAAGGCCGCGATCCACTTTGGCCAACAGGCCTCGCCGCTTGGCGCTGCTGAGGCTGCTGAGGCTGCTGAGGCTGGACGATTACGATGTCGCTGGACGAAGACGAGTCCCCGTCCTTCGGTGGCTTTTTTTTGGCGGCCGGCGACTGATCTCCCACAAGGGTCGCGAAATCGAGCCCTCCGCCAACCCTCCCTGGCCCACCGCTCCTGGACGTCGGCGAGGGGGTCACAACGCTGCTCCCAGGCCGTCGTGGCGGGATGCGGCGCGGCGGTTCCGCGCGGGGGGCCGCCGAGGCCGATCCGGCGTTTGCCTTGAGCCATCCATCCAGGATGTTGGCCACTTCCTCGGCGGTTTGGGGGCGGCCCTCCGGGCTCTTGGACATCATGCGGAAATAGAGTTCCGCGATCGTCGTGGGGAGGTCGGGTCGCACCTCGAGGATGTTGGGAGCCGGCTTGTTCATATGCGCCTGGATTCGCTCGGCGAGCTTTCCATGCGCGTACGGGGCATGACCCACGAGGACGTAATAGAGCGTGCAGCCGAGGGCGTAGATGTCGCTCCGGCGGTCTGCCTTGTGGCTGTCTCGGGCCTGCTCCGGAGCCAGATAGTCGGCCGTCCCGAGCACCTTCTCGTCGTATGCCTTGGTCAACGAAGCGTCGTCATCCTCATCCCCCTCGAGTGCTAGGCCGAGGTCCAAGATCTTGATCGTGCCCCGGCGATCCAGAATCAGGTTGGCCGGCTTGACGTCACGGTGGACCAGCCCCTCTTCATGAGCGAAATGAAGGCCGATCGCAGCCTGGCGGATGTAGTTCGCCGCGTCCCGAACCTCGAGCGGCCCTTCCTCCTTCACCTTGACGTAGAGGTCGACCCCTTCGACATACTCCATCACGATGAAGTGGATCGAGCCAATCTGCTCCTTGTCGAAGGCGCGGGCGATGTTCTGATGCCCAAGCTGGAACGCCACGCGAGCCTCGCGCTCGAAGCGGGCCAGGAAAGAGGTCTCTTCGACTCGCTTGACGGGGAGCACTTTGATCGCCACGCGCTTCGCGATCGAGGGATTTTCAGCGAGGTACACGCTGCTCATCCCGCCAGCACCGAGCAGGCCGAGGAGCTTGTACTTGCCGAGCATGAAACCCTTGTGCTTGCCCCGGCGGAGTTGGTCGATCTGCCACTGGGTCAGGAGCCCCGCATCGATGAGCGACTGGACCCATTCGTCGCGCAGCGGAGCCGACGTGTCGGTCAACGCTGCGACGACTTCGGTCAACTGATTCTCGTTCACCAGCCCGCTCTTGCGGACCACGGAAAGAAAATCAGCGATCGTATGGACAGCTTCTGCCATGCGTGGACAATCGAGTCGAGTTCGTTGAGGCGGGCTTGTGGGGAGTGGGCCATTGGCGAGACTCCCTACCCCGCCCCCAAAGACTAGCACGGCGAGGAGAAACGGAAATGATGCTCTACACGCGGCGGGGCTGCCGGCTCTGCGAGGAGGCCGAGGACCTGCTCGCCTCGCTCGGCGCGACCCCAGGAATTGTCGATGTGGATGCCGACTCGGCCGCTGCCGTGGCCTATGGCCTGCGGGTCCCAGTCCTCGTGGCCAACGGCCAGGTGGTGGCGGAAGGCCGCTTCGACGCGCGGCGGGTGGTGGCGGCGATCGCCAGCGTTACAGGCCCAGGGTGAGCCCACGGGCCGCCAATTCACGCGTGAGCGCCGGGGCTGTGGTGAAAATCACGGCATCCCACCCGGCCGCCCGGGCTGCAGCCACGTGCTCGGGGAGGTCGTCGCAGAAAAATATGCTGCTCGGGGGCACGCCGGCCCTTTTCGCGGCGATAGCGTACAGGGCCGGTTCGGGCTTGGACGAGCCCTCCTCATAGCTCAGCACGATCTCGCGGAAGTGGCCCGGAAGGATGCCCCAGTGAAGGCCCACGATGTGTTCCCAGTGAATTGCACAGGTGTTGGAAAGGATGCCGAGCGGGACGCGAGTCCGTTCGAGCGCGGCAATCACCGGCAGCATTGGCACGTTGAGTGTGAACATGTCGGCGGCGGCGTGCGCGAGCGCGGCCGGGTCTGAACGTGTTCCCGTTCGACGCGAGAACTCGGCGTGAAAACCGCCCCAGTCAAGCCGGCCGATCTCGAGATCGGACTGGAGGCCATCCATCACCGCCTCCCGAATCGTCGTAACGCCCGCCCCGCACACCGCCGCCATCTGCCGGAAGGCCCGCTCGCGGTCAAACAGGGCCATGACGTTACCCAGATCGAGGTACACAAAGGCGGGAGGCATGGCGGGTCGTTGCGAGGGGTCGAGGCGGTGGATTTTGAAACCGTCATGATACTATCTTGGCGTCGTTTCCCGATTCACGTGTTCGCAAGGATTTTCGATGCCCCCGCTCAACCGAACCAGCGCTCGAATCACACAGCCCCGCTCCCAAGGAGCCTCCCAGGCGATGCTCCTCGGTACGGGACTTCAGCCGGCCGATCTCGACAAGCCGCAGATCGGCATCGCGAGCATGTGGTACGAGGGGAACACCTGCAACATGCACCTCGACCGGCTGGCCGCCAAGGTCCGCGAGGGCGTGGTGGCCACTGGCATGGTGGGAATGCGATTCAACACGATTGGTGTCAGTGACGGCATCTCGATGGGTACCGAGGGCATGAGCTTTTCGCTTCCTTCTCGGGACCTCATCGCTGATTCGATCGAGACCGTCATGCAGGCCCAGTGGTACGACGCCCTCGTGGCGATCCCGGGATGTGACAAAAACATGCCGGGCTGTCTCATCGCCATGGGACGGCTCAACCGCCCTGCCCTCATGGTCTATGGCGGCACGATCAAGCCGGGCCACCTCGCCGATGGCAGCGTGCTCGACATCGTGTCGGCTTTCCAGTGCTACGGTGAATACGTGGCAGGGCGAATCGATGATGGTCGCAGGGCCGACATCGTGCGCCACGCCTGCCCGGGCGCGGGAGCCTGCGGCGGCATGTACACCGCCAACACGATGGCCACCGCGATCGAGGCCCTCGGGATGTCCCTGCCCGACTCGGCTTCGATCCCTGCTGAACATCCCGACAAGGAGGCGGAGTGCCTGAGGGCAGGCGCGGCGGTGCTCAACCTGCTCGAGAAAGACCTGAAGCCCCGCGACATCATGACGAGGCGGGCCTTCGAGAACGCGATCGTCACGATCATGGCCCTCGGTGGCTCGACCAATGCGGTGCTCCACCTGATTGCCATGGCTCGGGCTGTCGACGTGGAGCTGACCCCCGCCGACTTCCAGAAGACGGCGCAGCGCATTCCCTACTTGGCTGACCTCAAGCCGAGCGGCAAATTCGTTCAGGAAGACCTCCACACGATCGGCGGCACAAGTGGCCTCATGAAGTACCTTCTCGACAAAGGCCTCATGGACGGTGACTGCATGACGATCACCGGCACGACGCTCGCCGAGAACCTGGCGTCGAACAAGGGCCTCATGGCCGGGCAGAAAATTGTGCGGCCCGTCGAGGATCCGCTGAAGAAGACCGGCCACATCACGATCCTGCACGGCAACCTCGCCCCCGACTCGGCCGTTGCCAAGATCACCGGCAAAGAGGGCTCGCGATTCCGTGGCCCTGCGCGGGTCTTTGACAGCGAGGAGGCGATGCTCGCGGCCCTTGAGCTCGGAGCCATTCGCCGCGGCGACGTGGTCATCATCCGCTACGAAGGGCCGAAGGGAGGCCCCGGCATGCCTGAAATGCTCACGCCCACGTCGGCGCTCGTGGGAGCGGGGCTCGGGAATGACGTGGCGCTCATCACCGACGGCCGTTTCTCGGGTGGGTCCCACGGTTTCATCGTCGGCCATGTCGTGCCGGAGGCTCAGGAGGGGGGCCCCATTGCCCTCGTTCAGGATGGCGACATCATCGTCATCGATGCTGACCTGGCGAGTATCGACGCCGAAGTGGACCAGGCGGAGTTTGCGCGCCGACGAGCGGCGTGGCAGCAGCCGTCCCCGAAGGCGACGCGCGGCGTCCTCGCGAAGTACATCCGCTGTGTGGCACCGGCCTCGCGGGGCTGCGTCACCGACGAGTGAGCCCGCGCGGGCGCCGGCGTCATTGTGGCGGGAGCGGAATCGACTCGATGGGTACGGGCGGACCTGGGGCAATCACGGCGCCCGGCGGCAACTGCTCAGGGCTGATCGGTGCACCGTAGATCGGCCCGGTTGAGGGCGTGACGGGTGCGGCTGCCCCGGCTCCTGGCGCGATCGCAGCGTCCGGGGGCTCGTAGTAGGGCACCGCCTGCGGGACAGCTGGCACCCCGAGCTTTGCCAGAAGCTTGCCAAGAATCCGCTGCTCGAGGAGCGGGTCTCGGCCGAGCGGGATCCACCCCGCGTTGGGCGTGGGGGCTGCGACCGGCCGTGGCTGATCACCCACCTGCTGGCCGAGCGTGGGCATTGGGGAGCCGTAGCGGTAGAGCGAATCGTCGTTGCGGAAGGTCGCTCCACCGGTCGTAGCCCGCATCGGCCGCGGCATAAACTCAAGCTCCTTATCGACCACCACCTCGACCCGCCAGCCGTTTGGGTCGGGAGACATCCGGAGCGTGCCAACCCGGCGAATCGACTGGAGCGTCGACTCGAGTCGCTCGTTCCAGCCGACGGAATCCCCACGCCAGGGCTCGAGGATCGTGGCCCCGGTCTGGGGGAAGGTGTCGATTCGACCTTCGGTGGGCACACCATTCGAGAACACGACCCGCTGCTCCGAGCGAACCTTGAAGTAGTCGTCGGCCGCATCCACGAGCTTGAGCCACACGACCTCGGCGTCTATGGGGGGGATCACGACGGCGTTGCCGGGGGCTGGCGGTGGCCCGGGCAGCACAGGCCCCGCGGAGCCGATCACGGTGCCATCGGGCAACGGCGCGAAGGGGTCTGGCTGAGCGGTCGGTGGTGGCAAAAACTCTTGGCCGTGGGTCGCCGTGCCCACGGCACCTGCCATCACGAGCACAAAGGCATACGCGAGCCGCACCATCGAGCACCTGCCTGGACCAGGGAATTGGCCGCAGGATGGTCGCGAACCCCCGCCCCCGCTTCAATCCCGGTTTTGCAGCAGAAAACCGATGTCTTCAGCACAAACGCGCGACAAGCTCGTCGAACTGCCGGGCGTGCCGGGCGTGCGACGTGTGCATGTGCTCGCCTTGCGATAGGAATCGCATCCGGTCGTCGCGGTCCAGGCCGTAGGCGCGGAGGATCCGCTCAAACGGCTGCCGGGCCGTCGCGTAGACCACCAGGAGTTTGTGCTCGTCGAGCTGGACCTCGAGCGATTGCTCGGAATGCATCACCGCGATCCCAGTGCAACCGTCGTTCAGCAGGAGGTCTTCAAACTCCCAGAGCAGACTTTCGAGCACGAGCCGCTCGACACCTTCGCGGGTGTATTCGCGAACGCCAGCGGCCTCTTCATGGGATGACTCGAGAACGACATCCACTTCATCACCCAGCGGCTCGATGAGGTCGAGAAATGTCTCAAAAAGCTGCTCAGATGAAACGGCACCAACGAGCGCTGGGAGCCGGGCACCGGTCTGCGGATCGACATAGGCGTCGTGGCGATAGCCGGCCTGCGGCACGATGTCGAGCTGCCAGCCTGGGCGGATCGCTTCGGTCAGCGCGAAGCGTCCGTAGCGGGTGCGGGCCATGTGGGCCTCGAGGGCGGCCTGGTCCGGGGCATGGGGCGGTTCCTTCAACAGCGAGATGGCTTTGAGGGAAGGCAGCGGAGGCCGTGGGATGGCCGATTCGTCGAGGAAGCGCATCGGTCAGACTCGGATGGACGGCGGTGGGAGGGATGAGGGACAGGGCAGTCTCGACCGCAGCCGAACCTGCCTGGCTCCTTAAAGGTAGGCCACGCTTCGGCGCCGTGCGGCCGAAAAACCGGGCGGAAGCCGTCCGGAGCCGTCCCTTGCTTCCAGGGTCGTTGTCGCGATCCCGCTGGGCCCGCATAATCCGCGGCTTTCCCCGCAGCGGAGAACCAGCGGCTCATGGATGGCAAAATCGTCGCCACCGGCATTACTTTCGACGACGTCCTGCTGGTGCCGCGGCGGTCAGCCGTCGTGCCGGCCGAAACCGACGTGGCCACCCGCCTGACCCGCGGCATCACGCTCAATATCCCGATCATCAGCTCCCCGATGGACACGGTCACGGAGAGCGAGATGGCGATCGCCCTGGCCCAAGAGGGCGGCCTGGGAGTCATTCACAAAAACCTCCCGATCGAGCGGCAGGCCGAGGAGGTCGACAAGGTCAAGCGCAGCGCCAACGGGATCATTGCAGACCCCGTCACGCTTCCTCCCACAGCTACTGTGGCCCGGGCTCGTGAAGTGATGGATCAGCACAACATCTCGGGTGTGCCCATCACCACGGAGGGCCGCACGCTCGTCGGCATCATCACCCGTCGCGACCTGCGGTTCCTCGAGAGTGGTGAGACACCGATCTCCGACATCATGACGAAGGCCGGGCTGGTCACGGCCACCGGGACCGTCTCGCTCGACGAAGCTGAAAAAGTCCTGATGGCCAACAAGGTCGAGAAGCTGCTGCTCGTCGATGCGGCGGGACTGCTCACGGGCCTCATCACGATCAAAGACATCGACATGATGAAGCGGTTTCCGATGGCCTGTAAGGACGCTCAGGGACGGCTTCGGGTAGGCGCGGCAATCGGGGTGTTTGACGAAGACCGGGCAGCCGCGCTCATCGCCAAGGGGGTCGACGTGCTCGTGGTCGACAGCGCCCACGGTCACTCAGAGAACGTGATCGACACCGTCCAGGCAATCAAGCGGCGCTGGGACATCCAGGTCATTGCGGGGAACGTGGCAACCCGGGAAGGCTGT
Source organism: Planctomycetota bacterium (assembly GCA_031403195.1). GTDB lineage: Bacteria > Planctomycetota > Planctomycetia > Pirellulales > UBA1268 > QWPN01. The sequence goes on from JANNSZ010000034.1 coordinate 25,928, forward strand.
CGGGATTTGATCGCGGCTGGCGCCGATGGGATCAAAGTCGGGATCGGTCCCGGGTCGATCTGTACTACACGGATCATCTCCGGTGTCGGTGTCCCTCAGATCTCGGCGGTCTGGGAGGCCGCACAGGAGGCGGCCGGTGCCGGCGTTCCCGTGATCGCCGACGGAGGCATTCGCTACTCGGGAGACATCACCAAGGCGATCGCCGCAGGAGCCCACGCCGTGATGATCGGCGGCCTTCTGGCAGGCACCGCGGAAAGTCCTGGACAAACCGTCCTCTACCAGGGACGGACGTTCAAGTCGTACCGCGGCATGGGATCGCTCGGGGCGATGGTCAAAGGGTCGAGCGAGCGCTACCGTCAGAAGGCCACGGGGAGGACCGGCGACAAACTCGTGCCGGAAGGAGTCGAGGGTCGGGTCCCGTTCAAGGGGCCGCTCAGCGTGTTCGTCTATCAGCTCGTCGGCGGCCTTCGGGCCGGCATGGGCTATTGCGGCACGCGGACCATCGAGGAGCTTCGTCGCGATGCCCGCTTCATTCAGGTTACTGCCGCCAGCGTCCGTGAGAGCCACCCACATGACATCGTCATCACACACGAAGCCCCGAACTACTCCACGGAGCATGCCAAGTCACCCGATTGAGCGGTGGCTGGTGGTCCTGGGCGCGGTGTTGATCGGTGCCGCCGTGGAGCATTCGGCAGCCCCTGCTCTCGCTGCGGAATGGAAAGGCTTCGTGGCCGCACCCGAGGAGGCGATTCGGCTGCCGCCTCCGCGTGTGGCGGAAGGCTTGCTCACGAAGGGCGACATGCCTGACGACGCGACGAGCGGCGTAGACCTCGTTCGTGCCGAAGAGTCGTCCGAAGTCGACCCGTGCGACGAAGAAGCCGAGGACTGTCGGACCGCGCTCGACAAGCTCTTTGAAGATCGGCTTGCCTCGGTCGACCTCGATATCCGGGTTGGTGGCCATCCCGGCAACGATTATCCGTGCGAGTGCCGTCTCGAGGGCGAGACCTACGAGCCGCGGCGGTTTTCCACGACCACGTTTACCTGGACCGCGGCGGGCTACTGCCACAAGCCTCTCTACTTCGAGGATTGGATGCTCGAGCGGTATGGTCATTCCTACGGGCCGCTCGCCGATCCCTTTCTCTCGGGCGCCCACTTCTTCGTGACGCTTCCTGTGCTGCCCTACAAAATGGGCACCGAGCTACCTTGGGAATGTGTCTATCCGCTGGGCTACTACCGGCCTGGAAACTGCGCTCCGTGGACCGTCGCGGCGGTGCCGATCAGCGCCCGCGGGTTCGCCGTCCAGGCAGCCACGGTGACGGGCCTCGTGTTCCTGTTTCCGTAGGCACGGCCGGTGAGGCTATCGCTTCGTGACGGTGGCAATGTAGGCGTAGCGGCGGGCCACTGACTCAAAGGCGACGTCGGCGCGGCCTGAGCGGCCGAGCTCCACGAGCGCATCGTGAACCTCGGGACGGTAGTGGACGTGGAACAGGGCCAGCCACCTCTTGAGTCCCGCGGCAAAAAGCCTCGGCAGGTCGGCCTGATCCCAGAAGTCCACAATCACCATCTTCCCACCAGGCTTGAGGTTCGCGAGCGCGGCCTCGATGGCAGCCGGCCAGGTGGGCACCATCGACAGGCAGTACGAAAAGAAGATTGTGTCGAAGGGTTCGGCGTGTCCGAACATGGCGGCGGCGTCGAGGTCTTCAGCGAGCCCCTGTCGAAGACGGATCGGTTCCTGGCCCGTCGCCGGGACCCCTGCCTTCGCGATGCTTCCTGCGGCGGTGTCGAGCATCTCCTGAGATGCATCGAGTCCGCAGAGCAGGCCCGGCTGCGGCCGGCGGGCGAGCTTGATGAGGTTGCGGGCCGTGCCGCATCCCACCTCGAGCGTTGCCGTGGCTGGCCCGGTCTGCACGTGGGTGAGCATGCGATCGCGGCCGAGCAGGTAGTAGGCCCGCGTGAGGTCATAGATGTGCCGCGTGAACCGATACATACGGTCCATGGCGACCGCCTGATCCTTGGACGGTCCTTGGGCGGCTGAATCTCCGTCCGAGGCCATCGGGGCCACCGGATCATGCGTCATGCGTTCGCGTCCACTCGTTCGTAGAGATGGAACATGCCGTAGATGGCCGAGCGATCCTGGGCGTGCAACACACGCGACCGCTCCTGGTCGTGGTGGAATTGTGCACGTGTCTCGGGGGCGAGGGCCGCCTCCACCGGCGACTTCTCGCCGGCCGTCCGAAAGATCACCCGCGTATCGGGGCCACCGACCCGGGCGATTTCACCCCACAGCTCGTCGATGACGGCCGGGGGCATCCAGTCCTGGCTGTCGAGGAGCACAAAGGCATTGAGACTGCCTGGCTGCTCGAGCCGCAACTGGTCTGTGAGCGATGCGACATGCGTCTCGACACGGTCCACGAGCGACCGAATCGTCTCGTAGTTCTCGGGCTTGAGGTAGTCGGGAATGGCCCGGCGGTTCTCGTGGTCGTAGCGGCGGCCGAAGGCTTGCCAGGCGAAGTAGTTGTCGTGCAGGGGAAATCCGCAGGCCAGCCGGCGGACTCGTTGCTTGTACATGTCGAAAAGCCGTCCGCCATCGCCTTCTTGTTCTTCGAGCATGGCGGCATGCTGGCTGGGCGGAATTCCGAGGCTGTAGACCGCCACAGGCTGGCGCCCCATCCATCGCACAAGGCGGTTGTCGAACAGCGGCGCGAAGTACTCGTCAAAGACCTGCTCCTGCTCCGCCACGGTGGTGGCAGCCAGGAGCTTGGCTGGATCACGACGCATCCGTCGAGCAAGCCCATGCACAACACGGAAGAACTGTCCGAGTTTGGCATGGTCGTAGAGGCCACGCTTGAAGTAGTTGAGCCGCCGTGGGCCGATCTTGCGGCCCGGCCAGTCGCTCGATTCCCAGAAGGACCGTGTGAGTGGGTCGAGGTTGTCCCGCAGATAGCGGTTGTAGTTGGCGATGTTGTCGGGATGCTTCCCGTAGCCAAAGAAGTTGTAGAAGGTCTCGTAGTCGGGAAGGTATTTGATCGCAGCAAGCTTGAGCCGCGTGAGCGCCATATGATTCGCGTTGAGGTCAACCGCGACGATCCGTTTTGGCCGATGGATCAGGTAGTTGAGAATGTTGCAGCCGCCGCTCGAGATCGTCAGCAGGCTCGTTTCAGGGCCCATCTGGAGGGCTTCGGCATCAACCCGCGGATCCTCCCAGATCTGGTTGTAGATGAAGCCCCGGAACCAGAGCGTGAACATCCGCTCGAGCACGCCGCGGCGGCTGGCGAGCCGATGGTGGTGGACGGCCTTGCGTAGGCGTTGGGTATTACCGTGGGCGATCACGGGTTGGCTCATGAGGAACGACACTCCGGGCGAGGAAGCCCGAAATGTAGCCTATGGCCCGCGTGGCCGTCGATGGCACCGCGTTTTCAGAAGGGAGTCGCGGGTGTCGCTGCCCCACGCGCCGTGGCAGAGGGGGCCACTCGGTCGACCTCGTCGACGGCCTTGTCGATCTCCGTAACCACTGCCTTCCCGAGCTCGACAATCAGCCGCTCCGTCTCCGTAAGCCGGGTCTCGGCTGCCTTCGCTTCTTCCTCGAAGCGATCCGCAAGGCGGGTGGCTGCCGTGACGTCCCGGTCCCACTGCTCGAGGTCTTCCCCAAACTGCCGTTTCTGAGTGTTGAGGAGATCGAGCTCCGCGCGGGCTTTGGTCAACCCAGTGTCGAGCCGCTGCTTCGCGATGTTGAGCGCGGCAATCTCCCGTTGGAGCACGAGCCGGAGGGCTGCGAGACCGTCCGAAAACAGGTTATCACCGGCCGCAGGGAGCGCCGTGCCATGGATGAGCGTCAGGCCGTCCACGAGGGGACGCCGATAGAAGACCTTGTCGATCGTGACCTTGCCGGCGTCGGCTTCGTCGAACGCCGATGCCAGATCCACCTCGATGGACAGGCTGGCATCATCGCCGAGGTCTTCGGGGTCTTCGGGGTCGCCGTCGAGGAACGCCTCCATGTCGGCGCGGTCGTTGTAGGTGACCTCGGCCCAGTACTCGCCGGGGAGCACATCGCCGCTGGTGATCCGCTCGCGAAGATCGGGCCACTGGGTCTCGTCGATGGCCTCGCGAACATCGGCTGCCGAGAGCGCATGCTGCTTCACCCGATCGCGGAAGTTCATGTACTTCGCCAAACCGCCCGCGTCGGATGCAAACTCGGGTACAAGCTCGTCGAGAATTTCAGCAAGTCGTTTCTTCGGCGGCGGTGCGATGCGGGCTTCGTCGCTCGCCGGGTCTTCATCGGGAGGCGTGCCGTGGGTTTCGGAGAAGGCAAGCCAGCGGTCGGTCGGCAACTCGGTGTACACGCTCACGGGGTCGTCGTCGTCACGACTCCACGCCTTCGTGTCGTACGCATCCCGGGGAGCGACCTGCTGAATGGTCAGAACGTAGCGTCCATCCACCAGATCAACCGCCTGAACCTGGAAGGCGCCGAGATACTTGCCACCTGAGTCGGCCGCGTAGGGAGCATCGTCGAAGACGTAGACCGTGGAACCAGGGTCCACAGGCGCACTGGCGGGTTGAGGCGGCGCGGCTCCGTCTTCCGGTGCTGGTGCTGGTTCGGCAGGCGGGGTGACCACCTCGGCCGCGGGAGCAGTTGCGTCTGGCGCACCTCCGACGGCCGCGGGGGTGCCACTTGCCGGTGCATCAGCAGCCGGTGGAGCGTCAGCCGGTGGAGCGTCAACCGGTGGAGCGTCAGCCGGTGGAGCGTCAGCCGGTGGAGCCGGCGGCGGCACCGGAGGAGCCTCGCCAGCAGGGGCAACTTCCGCGCCGACGGGGAGCGTGATGGTGCCGGTTTGACCGTCAGCCTGGGGTGGGGTGAACGCGGCGCCCTGCCAATGTCGTCCCCGCCAATTGTCAATTCGTGTGAGGGCACGCTCCCAGCGGTCTCGTGTCTGCTCCAGTTCTCGAATGGATGGCATGCCCTCGATCTTCACCAAGCGACCAAGGCTGTCCTCGGCCTGCGACGGTTCCTGGGCGTCGCGGACACGGGCAATCCGCTCCTGGAGGGTTCGGGCGGCCTGAGCCCATCGCCACTCGTGTCCGAGGAGCTGTGCGGAATAGTAGAAGTAGGTCGGGATGGTGAACGCGACGAGGAACGCCGCTACCGCCGAGACGATGCTCCACCGTTTGTGGCCAATTCCAAAGGCCACAACGTTGAACACAAGGAGCAGGAAAAGGCCCGCAACAATGGCGATTTCGGCGTATGACATGCTGGGCAGCCTATCGGCCCGGTGATTCCTGGGGCGGCACAACCCTTACAACCGACGAAATCGCAGTATAGCCCCGGCGGCGGACACTCCCTCCTCCTCGTTTCGTGTTCGCCACCACCCGATCTTGAGCCTGCCCGCCCGAGGCGTTGCATCCGGTCGACGTCGCCGAGGTGCGTGTAGCCCGGGAGCTACACGATTCCCGAAACCACGTGTCGGCGAAATGTGCGTTTTCGCCCGCGATTTCCAGGTGATGAGCGGGCGGCAGTCCACCGCCTTCGCCCTGGCACCAAATCTGCTTCGGTAGGGGGAGTCGTTCTCCGTACGTCCCTTCCGGAATTCGCCATGCCAGCCACGACTGCCGTCCCTCGCCGTCCCTCGCCCCTTCGCCGCGGAACCGCGGTCATCGACGACCCGATCCGGCTGTACCTCCTCCAGATGGGCGGTATTCCTCTCCTCAACCGTGCCACGGAGGTGGCCAGTGCCCGCGAGATCGAACGGTGGCGGCGGCAGTTTCGTCAGACGCTCCTCGCCAACGACCTCGTTCTGGCTGGTGCCGTTCAGCTTCTCAAGCGAGTGCAGGCGGGCACGCTCCGGCTCGACCGGACGATCGAGGTTTCGGTGACGAATACCTCGGAAAAGAAGCGGCTCCTGCGTCGGCTCGGTCCGAACCTGGCGACCCTCGACCGGATCGAGCAGGAGAAGCGACAGCTGTTCCGCGTTGCGATGTCGAAGCGAGTTCCGCTGAGTCAGCGACGGGACGCCTGGCGGCAGCTCGTGCGGCAACGAAGCAAGGCCGTGCGGCTGGTCGAGGAAATGCACCTTCGCATCCAGCGGCTCTATCCCCTCCTGCGTCAACTGCGTGACGCCTGGGGACGTCACGAACACCTGGCTGGCCAGCTGACCGAGACCAGGGACCGAGCGAGGTCGCTCGAGCTCTCCACGAAGCAGCGGCGCATTCTTTTGTCGACTCGCGAAAGTAGACGGACGCTCGAACGGAGGCTCGCCAGGCTGGATGACTTTCAGCATCGGTATGACGCCGCGAAGCGGGATCTCGCGGCAGGCAATCTCCGGCTCGTGATCTCGATCGCAAAACGGTATCGCAACCGAGGCCTCTCGTTTCTTGACCTGATTCAGGAAGGGAACTCAGGGCTCATGCGGGCGGTGGACAAGTTCGAGCATGCCCGAGGCTTCAAGTTTTCCACCTACGCGACTTGGTGGATCCGGCAGGCGATCACCAGGGCGATCGCCGACCAAAGCCGCACCATTCGGGTGCCGGTGCACATGGCCGATACCATCAACAGGCTCCGAAATCTCACGCGTGGATTTCTTCAAACGCACGGCCGCGAACCCGCCGTGGAGGAGTTGGCCGAGCTTGCCGGACTTTCGGTCGAGGATGCCGAGTGCGTGGGGCGGATGTCCCGGACGTGCGTGTCGCTTGACCAGCCCCTGGGCGACGGCGACGAAGGCACGGTGGGCGAATTCGTCAGCGATATCCGCGAGGATGATCCGCTTCGAGACATCAATCGTCAGGCGCTCAGGTCATCGATCGGCCGCGCGCTCGAGGGGCTCTCGTACCGGGAGCGGGAAATCATCCGGATGCGGTTTGGCCTGGCCGACGGCTGCGCCTACACGCTCGAGGAGGTCGGCTCGATCTTTAAGGTCACCCGCGAGCGGGTGCGTCAGATCGAGGCGAAGGCGGTCGAGAAACTCCGACAGCCGACCGGTGGTGTCGACCTCGCCAGCTTTGTCCCAGAAGCGGTTTCAGAAAAGTGGCGCGATGCGAGCGTCAATGAACTTGAGCCTGTGGGCGTCGGCTAGGCCGTCTTGGCCTCATCAAGAGCCTGCTGCAGCCGTGCCTTTGGCTGCACACCCATCATTTGCTGTACGAGCCGGCCACCGCTGAAAATCATGATCGCCGGGATGCTCGAAACATTGTAGGACATCGCCAGTTGCTGATTACTGTCGACGTTGACCTTGCCCACCTTGAAGGCTCCCGCATTTTCGACGGCGAGCTCCTCGACCACTGGCCCAATCATCCGACAAGGGCCACACCAGGGAGCCCAGAAATCGACAAGCACAGGCACGGGGGAATTAAGGACTTCAGACTGGAAGTTGGCATCGGTGAACTCGAGAGCATTTCCCATGATCGTGCAAGACTCCTGTCGATTCCGGTTGGCCGCGGTACGCTGATCGAAGCTGTCGGCACCGCGGTGGTGCCGCTCAGACGGGCCGGGAGTATAGCCGGTACCGACTGCTTGCGACACGGGGCCGCGGTGCCCTGGCGACGAGGTCGGGGAAAATGGCTGACGGCTGGTCGTCAACGCGTCACTCGGCGGTTGCGCGGTGAAACCATGAGCGAACGATATGTGATCAATCTGTCGGCTGCCTGGCAGCCGCCGTCGGACGGTTCTGCCGCATGGTTCCGACGATTCGGGTGGCCGTCTGGAATAGGGCCAGGTGACCGGGTGTGGCTCGTGTTTGACGGTGGCGCGGGATCGTCGCTGCACCTCAATGGATTCAGCCTTGGTGGGCACGACGGCAGGCATGATGTGACGGCGCTGCTCCTCGAAAGGAACGAGCTCGCGTTGGTGCCTTCGGATCAGGGGGCAGGTGGTATGGCCGAGGCCGTCCCCCTGGCTCCGGCACACGGCCGCCGCCCACTCGATTCATACTTTGGCAGTCTGCGACTTGAAATCGAGAGCCGTCGTCCTTGACGTGCTGGGCCATCGACCGCTAGACGTACGACGTAGGGAATGATTCCGAAACATCATCCCAGCACTCACCAAGGAGTCACCCACGATGTCGGTCATCAGAGTCGGGAGCACGAACACGTACGCCGAAGGTTGGAACGCGATTTTCGGTGGCGGCACGAAAAAGACCAGCCAGGTCGCTGGCAAGAAGAAGGCCGCCACGTCCACCAAAGTGAAGTCTAAGAAAGGCATGGCCGCGGCTGGTAAGACGCTGGCCGCGAAACCGCGCCGCCGGAAGTGATGCCCACCGACTTCCGTCACCCGACGGATGCGGTGTTTTCGTCCAGGCTGGACTTCGTGGGCAGCCGCTTGCTCGGAAGCACGACGTTCTTCGCAAGCCCGACCCGCTCCATCGCGCGAATCGTCAACCAGGTCACGTCGAACTCCCACCATGCATGGCCGTGGGCTGCGCTCCGCTGATCGGCATGGTGGTTGTTGTGCCAGCCCTCGCCATTTGCGATGAGCGCCACGAACCAGTTGTTGCGGCTTTGGTCACCGGTTTCGTACGAGCGATAGCCCCAGAGGTGTGAAAGCGAATTCACGCTCCAGGTGATATGCCAGACCGCCACGGTCCGCACGAACACACCCCACACCAGCAGACTCGATCCGAACTGCACGCCGGCCATCACCGTTCCTTCGAGCCACCAGCCTGCGAAGAATCCCGCCCCGTAGAACACAACGAGCTGGGCGGCGAGCACGACCACCCAGAAGCCGTTCCGCTGGAGCCGACGGTAGTAGGGATCGCGGAGAATGTCACGGGCATAGTGGTCGTACATCTGCACGCTATTGACGAACGCGTTGTCCACGAAGATCCACTGCATGTGAGCCCAGAAAAAATTGACGAGCGGGCTGTGCGGATCGGGTCGTTCGTCGCTGTGCTGATGGTGCATGCGAT
>JANNSZ010000035.1:0-19573 GCA_031403195.1 Planctomycetota bacterium
CGGTCGCCTGTGATGGTCAACTGTACGTGTATGGTGGCCATGTCGCCCCGGTCCACACGTACTCCACAGAGGCCGTCACGGGCCGATTCTTTCGGCGGCCGCTCGGCGGAGCAGAGGCATGGGAAGAGCTGCCATCGGGCCCAGGTCTTCAGGGGATGAACATCGCTGCCCACGGCGGCCGCATCCATCGGGTGGGCGGCATGGACCCAAGAAACCCGCCTGGCGAGCTGGCTGAGAATTTTTCTGTGGCGACCGTCAGCGTCTATGACCCAGCGACGCGTGCGTGGACCGATCTTCGGCCACTGCCAGAGCCCCGTTCGAGCCACGACGTCGCCGTCATTGGCGACACGCTCTATGTCGTCGGCGGCTGGAACATGCTCGGCCATGACGGTGAAGACTGGTGTGATGAGATGCTGAGCCTCAACCTCGCGGATCCGAAAGCCGGCTGGAAGAAGCTGCCTCAGCCGTTTGTGAGGCGGGCGCTGATAGCCGCGGTCGCGGAGGGCAAGCTCTTTGTCATGGGTGGGTTTACCGACGAGGAGGATGTCAGCCTGGATGTCGATATCTTTGACCCTGAAACGGGCACGTGGTCAAAAGGACCTTCGCTGCCGGGCGACTCGATGAACGGTTTTGCGCCGGCTGCATGCACGATCGGCGGACGGATCCATGTGAGCGTCGCCGACGGGAGCGTCCACCGCCTCGCGGCCGACGGTTCACAATGGGAGCCTGTGGCGAGCGTCGTGCCGCGGATTGTTCATCGGGCCGTGCCGGATGGCGACGCCCACATGATCCTCGTCGGTGGGGCTGCCAACGCCGACAACCTCAACCTCGTCGAGCGCGTGCCTGTGCGCTAGCCGACCATGGAAAAGGCGCACGCCGCAGGAAGCGGCGATCGCGGACGTTGGCAAACCTTGGCTTTGCCACTGTCCGCCAAGTGAAAAAAGGCCATGGATGGCTTTTTCCACGTATGGTCAGTGCACGCCGAGCGTCGCCCAGCCGTCCTGCTGCCGGTTGATATTGAAGACCATGCCTGAGTCGGCGAATTTGATTCCCGGAATGATGTCGGCGGGCGTATGGCCCCCGCGGACGACGGCTTGGCCGCAGACCCAGACTTCGACGCCGGATGCCTGGAGCTTCTCGACGAGCTCGCGATTTGGATTTGAGCCGCCGCCTGCCCGCTCGTGGGTGGCGTCAATCAGGGCTGCCGGCATCGCGTTGTGATGAAGGATCACGGCCATTTGTGGACGAGCGCCGCCCATGCCCTCCTGGGCATAGAGATTGACGAGGCGGGCCGCGCTCTCCAGTCCTCGGTTGAGTTTTCCTGCTGGCGCGGCCTCGGTGGTATCGAACACCACACGGCCACCGATACGAGGACGCTCGCCCGCCTCGGGCAGCGAAACGACCGAGCCATAGCCCTCGATCGCCGGAAATTCCAAGGGCAGCGAGAGCCTGGGCGTGGTGGGATCCGTGGCCGTGGGCGCCGCGTCGGCAGCGCTGGTGGCGATGTGGCCGAGGAGGAGCAGGAGCGCGAGGCGCACGCAAGGCATGGGCGAATCTCCGAGCAGGTGGGCACGTGGCGGGAGGACAAAGCGGTGGAGCCCAGACAGAATATCAGGCCACGGTCGCTTTGCGGGTGGCTAGTTCGTCCTACGCGCCAGCCACGACCACGCGGCGATGCCAGCGCCATGCCGCACGAATGGCGAGACCTACTCCGCTGCCGACATGACCATTGCTTCGGCCACCGCCTTCCGGCCCACCGGCTGCTTGTCTGGGAACGGGCCATCGACGCCCCCCTGCGGCCAGGTTGTGGGGTCCGCGTACCGGCCGTCGTCACCAAACTCCTGCTGCAGTCGGGTGATCTCAGCTTTCAGTTCCCCAAAAGCCGCCGCGATCTCTGGCTTGGCGGCCTCGGCAGGGTCGAATAGAAGATTGTGCTGCTCGGTGGGATCGTGGCGCAGGTCAAACAGCTCCCAGGCGTCTTTCTTCCAGTAATAGATCAGCTTGTGGGTGGCCGATCGCACGCCGTAATGGGCCTGCGTGTTGTGATGACCTGGACTGTGGTAGTAGCGGTAGTAGACGGTCTTGCGCCAGTCGGCGGGCTTCTCGCCGCGAAGCAGTGGCGCGAGGCTTCGGCCCTGCATGAAGCTTGGGATCGGCAGGCCGGCGAGGTCAAGAAATGTCGGCGCGAGATCGATGTTGGCCACGAACGCGTCCGGTGTGGTGCCGGGCGTGATCCCGGGGCCCCGGGCGATGAGCGGCACCCGCAGCCCTGGCTCATACATGAACCGTTTGTCGTAGAGGCCGAGATCGCCCAGGTACCAGCCGTTGTCGGCGGAGTACATCACGATCGTGTTGCGCGAGAGGCCCTGGGCGTCGAGGTAGTCCAGGAGAGCGCCGACGTTGTCGTCCACCCCCTGCACGCACGCCAGATAATCCTGCATGTACCGCTGGTACTTCCATTTGATGAGATCCGTGCCAGCCAGGCCCTGCGGGGGAGCGATCTTGAGGTCCTTAGGCTCCAGGTCGTGGGCAATGGTCTGGCGGTTCTCAGGAAGCGCCGCGGGCCGCGTGGCGTAGGTGTCCATGAGGGTGTCGGGTTCTGGAATCACGGCATCCTTGAATCGCTCCTTGTTGCGATCGTCTGGCTCCCACCTTCGATGGGGCGCCTTCTGGTGCACCATGAGAAAGAACGGCTTGTCTTTCGGGCGGGTCTCGAGAAACTCGATTGCCAAGTCGCCGGTGATGGCGGTGCAGTGCCCCTCGATCGTGATCATTCGTCCGGGAACCAGGAACCGTGGGTTCCAATAGTCCCCTTGGCCCGGCAGGATCACCCAGCGATCAAAGCCAGTTGGGTCGCTGCCCAGGTGCCACTTGCCCACGATCCCGGTGTGATACCCCCCGGCCCGGAGGTGCTTCGCGACGTGGTCGCGGCTGCCGTCGAATGGATTGAACACGGGCACGCCGTTCTTGTGGGAGTATTGGCCGGTGAGCAGCGTCGCGCGGCTGGGAGTGCAGATCGAATTGGTGACAAACGAGTTGGTGAACCTGGCACCTGCGGAAGCCAGCCGATCGAGGTGCGGGGTCGTGTTGACCTTCGACCCATAGGCCGAAATGGCGTGTTGGGCATGGTCGTCCGAAAAGACGAAGATGATATTTGGCCGGGAGGGCTCGGCGGCACGTGCCAGAGCCGGCAGCAGGCATCCCCAGACAGCGAGCACAATTCCAAAACGCATCAAGGAACCCTCCGGGCAAGCGAAGCAACTCGTCGATTCTTCCCGTTGCGAACGGTCGTGTCAAAACGGAGCCGCGGCACTCGCTCCAGGGGGGATGATCTGGCCACCACATACCCTGGCGTTGACCCCATGGAGAATCGTCTATGCCGATTGATTTTGCCACCGTCGAGAATGTGTTTCGCGTGAAGCCGGGCACGAAGTTTCGCCTTGCCGACCATGATCCCGCGTGGGCGGGTGACGAAGACATCCCTGAGAAGAAGCGGAAGGAGCGGGCGGAAGAGATCCTCACAGAAAGCCGCGAGGAGCTTGCCGCAACGCAGGAACTGCTCTACGCCGCTGACTCCTGGAGCATGCTCGTCATCTTTCAAGCGATGGATGCCGCCGGGAAAGATGGCGCGATCAAGCATGTGATGAGCGGCGTCAATCCGCAGGGGGTCGAGGTCACGAGCTTCAAGCATCCGTCGGCCGAGGATCTCGATCACACGTTTCTCTGGCGATGTATGAAGCGACTGCCGGAGCGGGGGCGGATCGGGATTTTCAATCGTTCGTACTACGAAGAGGTACTGATCGTTCGCGTTCATCCGAACTTGCTGGCTGCCCAGCGAATCCCGGGGATCGATGCCTGCGAGAAGACCTGGCGGCAGCGGTTTGAAGACATCAACGCGTTCGAGGCACACCTTGCCAGGAATGGCACGGCGATCGTGAAATTCTTTCTCAACATCTCGAGGGGCGAGCAGAAAGAGAGATTCATCGACCGGATCAATGAACCAGACAAGCACTGGAAATTTTCGCCGTCTGACATTGCCGAGCGAAGATACTGGGACTCCTACATGGGGGCCTACGAGGAGGCGATTCAGGAAACGAGCACCCACCATGCCCCGTGGTATGTCGTGCCAGCCGACAAGAAATGGGTGAGCCGGGCGGTGGTCGGTGCGGTGCTGGCAGGCACGATCCGGCAGCTCGGACTTCAATGGCCCACGGTCGATGACGCCCAGCGAAAACAGATCGCCGAGGCCCGCCAGACGCTCGAAGCGGAGTGAGCGGATGGCGCCGTTTCGTTGTCGAACAGGAGGCTATCGGCTATACTTTTCTCGTCAGGAGAGAGCTCTTTCGAGGAGCCGCCGAAGGCTGAACGCTCAGGCAAAAGACCGAAATTGTAACGCCTCAACTCTTCCTTTCGGCTCGTGCTAAGTCTATATCTGGCCTACGTTTATGACACGACGGGGTGACGGGTAATTCCTCAGCAGGGTAGGCGACAGGGTATTTTATCGTCGTCAGCCTTGATCGAGTTATTGTTACCCTTTATCATTTCGCCCGTGGTCGATTTACTTTTTTCAAACGGAAGTTGAGGCAGAAATGGATATTGTGATGCGACGAAAAAATAAGGGCAATTATAATGACGGTCGGTGGAGATTGAAAGGCAAACAATATAAGGGCAAGGAAATATCCCAAAGTCTCAAACAATTGTCAGATATGTTCAATGTCACACTGACGACCAAAAGAGAATCCGAAAACTATTGGCTTGCATTTCTCGATAATATATTCGGGCAGGTACAGGATGACAAAAGAAAAAATAGCCCATTGCAGCGGCGTCTAAAATCAATTGAAGATATATTCACCGATGGAAAAGAGACGCCGGTTATAAGAGACGAATATGAGCGATGCCTGAATATCCCTGCTCACGACATCGAAAATGCCGACGTGCCGATGATCCATCCCGATATTGAAAAACAAGCCAGAGCATTTTGCCTAGATGACACCGACGAATATGAGACGAATATCCTCGCCTCATTAAAGCCGAGGGTTATAAAGTCTAGTGAATCAGTCCGAAAAGAAATCGACCACTATATCGAGGCATATAAAAAACGTGGTCATGTCGAGCATTATTCGGTGGCTCAGTCGCTCGAATTGTTTTATGAAATCACGGGCAATATATCGGTGCAGGATATAAGCCATGAACATTATCGAGAGTGGATGAAACGGGTTCAAGATCATGAAACGTGGGGAGGCACAACAAGGAAAAATCTCCAACGCTATCTACATTCATTTCTGAAAAGTATGGCAGCCATCCATCGTATACACGTCGCATATATCACGCTCCCACAATATCGGCTCAGGCGTGATCGACCAAAAAAGGAACAATATACGATTGAGCAATTAAGGCTCGCCGTAGACAAAGCGGAAGGGGTTGTGAGGACATCATTATTGTGCGGCTTAAATTTTGGCTGGACAAAGTGTGAGGTAGTGGCAATGACCGCAGAAAATATAATTGGCGATGACATGGAAAAGCCACGAAAAAAATTAGAATGGAAAGCCAATATCATCGTGCCATGTCATTATATGTGGCAAGAGACACGGCGAAATATCCAATATGGTTTAAAGCCTTGGATATTGGAGAGGGCGTATCGTCTTTTCGCCAAGGAACATAATCTGCCCTCGCAAAAGGCATTACGAAAAACGGTGGCACAATATATTCATGACCATTGCGGCGAGACAGTCAGTCGTCTATATCGTGGGGATGCTCAGTGTGACGTGCATATGGGGTCATATATTCGACACTATACCCCAGAGCAAAAGGCAAAATTGAAGGATGCTCTAGTCAAGGTGGCACAGTGGATCGGGGTCGAAGCCTGAGAAAAAAATGACTTGACTGAGGAATGACAATCAATACAATGTCCCAAGTCTCAGAAATGAGGCTATAGAATTGTGTCCTTAGTGACACTCGCCCGCCGAGCTAGACTCACAGGGCAAAAGAAATCCCCCTTACTTGGGAAATCAGGTAAGGGGGATTTTTCATGCATAGACAAAATCTTCCCCAGCGATATGCCATAGCTCGATTTTTGCCACAGGGACGCTCCAGAATGCCCTGAGACGGTCGATTGCCCCGTAGGGGGTCGAATATATGGGGGCATGGAAAAGGCGATTAGGGGGCAATTCTGAGCCTCAAGAAAACTTTCGCCAATGCAGTAGCGGAATGTACCTGCCCGTCCCCTCCCACAAACTCCAAAAAATGAGGTAAGGAGGAAATCGGTTGTACACCCATATTGAAAAACAAGGGGGGTAGGCTTGCTACACTATAAGTAACCGCTACAACACGACACGACCCCCCTTTTTCTCGGGAATTATGCATATCGGTTGTACACCCATATTATCACCAAAAACCATGTTCTAAAAAATTGACAGGAAATTGACACAAAAAAGCTAAAAGAAAAGAAACGATCCCACTATATCACTACGGGTATAAAAAATGCCCTCATGGCTCCGCAAAAGAAACCATGAGGGCAAAAGGTGGATACTGTGATAATATATGATAGTAGTATAACCGTCGATTTTCAAGAGCGAAACCCGGAAAGGGGCATAAAGCGAAACCCTTTCACTGGCCATAATGAGGCAAAAGGCTGGAAATCAATCGAGGGGGCAAAATATGAGGCTACCAAAATCGCCTACTGCCTTGAACATAATGCCAGAGAAACGGGAAGGCAGCATTATTCCCACGAAGCGACAATATCTTTTGATGCCGACCTGACCGAAAATGACCATTCGAGAATATGGGGGCAGATATGTCGATGCCTTAGAGCGAATAAGATAATCGCATATTGGCATCGGGAATTGTGTGAGACGGGCAGGATTCATTATCACCTTTTGATTGTCAATAAATGGCAGCAGGAGGAAATCAAAAATACGCTGAGAGACTCCCTGTCAAGTGAGCTAAAGAGCGTTTCAAGAATTCATTGTGCCGCCATCGAAGATCAAAAGGCACTCTGCCAATATATCCCCAAGGCGGTTGTATACGGGCAGGATATACGGGCGAGCCAGAATATAAATGACCCCTCCTATGGGCGAACAAGTGAGGACATTTATTTTCACAAGCGACGAATTTTCAAGAAAGAATGCCGTCTAAAAAAGTGTGGTTCTATTGGCGAATTCTGGCTCACACCGCAAAAAAAGATATGGCAGGAATTGATTGACCGCCAGAAAAGGATCGACGAATATTCGCCCATGATGCGACCTGAGGCGAGACGACTGGCGAGGATCATAGACGACACTGGCACGTTCCCGCTGACGTTCAAAAGTGTTCACCGGCATTTATGTATCTTGGCATACGAAATAGACAAGCCGAGCCGACAGTTTTCATCCTCGACCCCTCCCGAAATAGTTAAACAATATGAGGATCGAAAGCAAAAGCAAAAGGAATGGCTTGCCAAAATAAAAGGTGAGCCAGAAACCTTTTTCGATTTTGGCGAATTCACTTTTGAATATGAGGGGGAAGTTATTACGGAGCAGAGCGACGTAATAACTTCTAATGGCGAGCGTAGCGAGAAAAAGTTTTTAGACCATCATGAGAGCATGGCCGAGCATGATGGAATAATCCGCAGCCATCGGCCAGGATTATTGAGTGAGGATACAACGCTCCAAAAGAAAATGTATCTCTCAGGATAAAAACTGTCCCGATGATGCGTATATACCATCATGGATACATATGATACATCACGACACGAGAAATTCTTCTCCCGTTACACAAGGAAAAAAATGGAAAGATATAACCGATGGCTCAGTTCGCCGCATGGCAAACAAACGTATTCATTATTCAAAAAATTCGCCAACATATTGAAGATGAAAGGCAAGCAAAAATCATCCGCTCAGTTCATTGTCAATCGGCTGCGATGGGAATATGAGATCGAAGACAGGTATATGGGTTTCAAAATATCAAACGATCACGCACCTATGCTGGCTCGCCAATTGATGCTAGATGATCCGAGATATGAAAACTTTTTTGACATGCGGGAGACACCAAAAAATATAAAGGGGACAATGTGATGGACGAATCAAACCATAAAGCCTTAATGACAATTATGCATGAGTCGGGGCGAGTGGATATACTGGGCTTGCCTGACCTATACCGAAATATTTGCGACATGACACAACTTGACAGGGAGTGGGCATTGTGGATTTTAATGCAGTCATATCCTGCGGGAGTCATATCGAGCAATCTAGGCAACTATTTTTACGAAATGCTAGGCGACTCGATAGAGGAGTTTAATGCATGGCCCGACAATCATAAGGGTTTATTTTGGATGACTCTGCTAATGCATTACCAGTTAAACTCAAAAGAAATCGACGAATATCAAGCGACGGGTGACGATTGAACGAATGAACGAATGAACGTGATGAATACCATTTACAAAAAAGGATAAGGTGAACATGAACACGAAAATATTTTCAAGCCTCAAACAATTGAAGGCTCACTGCGATGACATCCTCGAAGAGAATAATCGAGCCATACAACAAAGCGAATATAATGAGGCACACCGACAGTACGATCATGCCGATGGGTACGATGCCCGATCCTACTGGCTTGACGTTCGTGAGCGTATTCGTTGCGGCGAGAGACTCGATAAGGCAATGAGAACTGAATCAGATAAGCGGATCGAAATATGCCGAACGAATGCAGTGGGTGGCGTGTGGGCATACTGGCGGTCGGTCGAATAAACTTTCACTATGATCGCTTGTTAAGCTACGGCCAGGAGCGTGATAAAAATTCCGATTTTAGGTAAGGCAATATAAGGGGGAAAATGAGATATACGGCAGCACAATGTAGGGCAGCGGAACAATGCCGCCTCACGCTAAATGAGAAGATCGGGGCATATGAGATATTCTGCCAGCCGCAGCCAGGGAATAATGAATTGTGGATGATCGGCAAGGTGAATATGAAAAGCAATGAAACGACATGGCTGGAAAAAAAGGGAAGCCAAAAATGGGCGGTCGCTACGATCCGAGATATTCACCGTCGTCATATTGCCAAGAACATATTTTGAAGTAAGGGCAGCACAATAAGGCATTCCCACAATTGAGACGCTCCAGAATGCCCCCTAAAGCCATTTCGAGGCTGCCTCCTGCCTCAGATACCCCCTTGGCTTGAAGGGCATCCAAGAGCGTTTTCGAGGATGGAAGTCTGGGCAAGATGGAAAAGAATGCCAAAATGGTCGAATATGGCAGGTGGGGCAAAATGCCGTCAAAATTGGCGGGTAATTTTCCGGGTAATTCGGTGTCGCCTACCCTTGTTTTTTCCCGCCTGACCCCCTAAAATCCCCGGTGAAATCAGGTATTTTCTGGCAAAAGAACTGACGACACATTCTGTTGGAGAGTGACGCGCCGCTGAAACGGTGTCGCGTCCACCGAAGGGGCAAACCGCGGGCACGGTCTCGCGGCGAATCTCTCAGGTCCCAGGACAACAGGGTTCCAGGGGTCGGCGTGGGCCGGCGCCGTGACTGCCAGGAGCCCTCGCATGTCCGATGTTGCCACCTCGCCCGCTGCCATTGCGGCGCGTTCGCCGCGCCTGCGGCCCGAAGCTCCCGAGGAAACCGTCCCAGCACCGTCGCGCCCGGTATCGGGACTTCATGAACCGGCAGACTTTGTCACGCGTCACATCGGCCTCACACCGGCTGACGAGGGGCGAATGCTTGAGGCGGTCGGGGCGGCTTCCCTCGATGACCTGCTCGACGAAATCATTCCCGCAGGTATCCGGCGATCGGACACTATGCGGTTGCCACCAGCCGCGTCCGAGGCGGCGGCCCTCGACGAGCTTCGGGAGATTGCCTCTCGCAATCGGATCAAGCAGAGTTTCATTGGGCAGGGCTACTACGGCACTCGCACTCCCACGGTGATCCTTCGCAACGTGCTCGAGAACCCGTCGTGGTACACGGCCTACACGCCCTACCAGGCCGAGATCTCCCAGGGCCGCATGGAGGCCCTCGTCAACTTTCAAACGATGGTCTGTGATCTCACCGCGATGCCGATTGCCAATGCATCCATGCTGGATGAGGCCACCGCCGCCGCCGAGGCCATGACGCTCGCCCGCCGCACGTCCTCGAGTAAGAGCCCACGGTTTCTCGTCGATCGCCGCGTGCATCCGCAGACGATCGAGCTCCTCGCGACGCGGGCGGAGCCGCTCGGCATCGACCTTGTCGTGGGCGATGCGTGCACGCTCGTGAACGGCGGCTGCGTTGGTGTCCTCGTGCAATACCCGACCACTGACGGCGACGTGCCTGACTGGCGGGATTTGGCCCGTGTGGTGCATGGGGCCCAGGCGGTGTTCTGCGTGGCCTCCGACCTGCTTGCGCTCACGCTGCTCGTGCCGCCCGGCGAGTGGGGGGCGGATGTTGTCGTCGGTTCCACCCAGCGGTTCGGAATGCCGATGGGCTGCGGCGGGCCGCATGCCGCGTTTTTCGCCTGCCGTGACGAGTTGAAGCGATCGCTGCCGGGACGGCTCGTGGGCGTGAGCATCGACGCCGCCGGTGCGCCGGCGTATCGGCTGGCGCTCCAGACTCGTGAGCAACATATTCGCCGTGAGAAGGCGACATCCAATATCTGTACCGCCCAGGTGCTGCCGGCCGTTGTGGCCTCGATGTACGCGGTCTACCACGGGCCAGAAGGGCTCACGCGAATCGCGCGGCGGGTCGCGGGACTGACGGCCGTCCTCGCCGCCGGCCTGCGAGACCTTGGCTTTGCGCTCAAGAACCCGTATGCCTTCGACACGCTGGCGGTGGCCACTGGTGACCGCACCAACGCGATCCTCGAGCGGGCCTGCCAGCTCGGTATGAATCTCCGCCTCCTCGATGCGGGCACGATCGGCGTGGCCCTCGACGAGACCACGCAGCCCGCCGACGTCGTGCGGCTCTGGGAGGCCTTCACGCAGCCAAGTCAAACGCTACCGGAGTGTGCAGCGCAGGAAGCGCAGGCAGGATCGCTCCTTCCGGTGGCGCTTCGTCGCACGACCGCGTTTCTCGAGCATCCCGTCTTTCATGCCTACCGCAGTGAGACGGCCCTGCTGCGCTACCTCCGCGAGCTGGCAGACCGTGATCTCGCGCTCGACCGCACGATGATCCCGCTCGGGAGTTGCACGATGAAGCTCAACGCCACGAGCGAGATGATCCCGATCACGTGGTCCGAATTCGCTGCCATTCACCCGTTCGCGCCGGCGGATCAGCGGGAGGGCTATGCGATCCTCGAACGGCAGTTGATCGACTGGCTTTCCGCCGCCACGGGCTACGCCGGCATCAGCCTCCAGCCCAACGCCGGCAGCCAGGGCGAGTATGCGGGCCTGCTGGCGATCCGGGCCTGGCACCGATCCCGTGGCCAGGGCAGTCGCGATATTTGCCTGATCCCTTCATCGGCCCACGGTACGAATCCAGCGAGCGCGCAGATGGTGGGGATGGAGGTCGTGGTCGTGGCCTGTGATTCGGAAGGGAACGTCGATCTGGCCGATCTCGAAGACAAGTGTCGCACTCATGCGGACAGGCTGGCTGCCGCGATGATCACCTACCCGAGCACGCACGGCGTTTTCGAGACGGGCGTACGGCGGCTCTGCGAGATCGTGCATGCCCACGGTGGCCGCGTCTATGTGGACGGGGCGAACATGAACGCGCTGGTGGGGCTGGCGGCGCCGGGAGAGTTTGGTGGCGATGTGAGTCATCTCAACCTTCACAAGACGTTTTGCATTCCGCACGGCGGCGGCGGTCCGGGGGTCGGGCCCGTCTGTGTGGTCGAGGATCTCACCGAGTTCCTTCCGGGACATGTCACCGGTGGCGTGACCGGCAGGCCGGTCGGCGCGGTGTCTGCCGCTCCGCTCGGCAATGCGCTCGTGCTCCCCATTTCGTGGATGTACTGCCGGATGATGGGGCCTGATGGTCTGAGGCACGCCACGGCAGCCGCGATCCTCGCTGCCAACTATGTGAGCGCCCGCCTGCGCGATCACTACCCCACGCTCTTCTGCGGTCCGGGTGGGCGAGTGGCCCACGAGTGCATTCTCGATCTGCGTCCGCTCAAAGAATCGGCTGGGGTCACAGCCGAAGACGTGGCCAAGCGGCTCATCGACTACGGCTTCCACGCGCCGACGCTGAGTTTTCCCGTGCCTGGCACGCTGATGGTGGAGCCGACCGAGAGCGAAGATCTGGCCGAACTCGACCGATTCATCGACGCCATGATCGCCATCCGCGCCGAGATTCGTCGGATCGAGGCGGGCGAATGGCCGCGTGACGAGAATCCGCTCGTTCGCGCCCCGCATACGGCGATGAGCCTCATGGTGGCGGACTGGCAGCGGCCCTATTCTCGCGAGGTTGCAGCCTTCCCGGTGCCGGAGCTCAGGCGACGCAAGTACTGGCCGCCCGTCGCCCGCGTCGACAACGTGCACGGCGACCGCAACCTGTTTTGTAGCTGTGTCCCGGTTGCCGCCTGGGTCGAGTCGACGGCCGGAGGCTGACCCATCGAAGCAGCGCTACGGCACCAAGCTGCACGCGTTCGATGGCGATGCGACCACTCGCGACCGCACACCGAACCAACACGCCGCGCGCCTGATGGGCAGGGGGACGACGTTGCTGCCGGTGCCTTCGGCCGGGAGGAAGGCCGCGATATCCGCGCGGCGGACCGCTGCTCGATACGACATCGCGGAGCCCGGCCAGACGACATGGTTCCGCCCCGACTGATGCCGATACCAACTGCCGCACGGTGGCACGATGCTGCCACCGGTTCCGACCAGCGTGCCGTTCCGCCACACCGTCTGCTCGAAGCGGTCCTGGAGCGCGGCATTGAAGGCCGACTGCGCCTCGCGCGTGACCTCGACCGAAGGGAGCTCACCTCGGTCGAGCCAGCGGAGACACTGAAGAATGTAGTTCACCTGCGCCTCGATCATGACGAGGATCGAGTTGTGCCCCAAGGCGGTGTTGGGGCCCATGAGGAGAAAGAGATTCGGGAATCCCGCCACGGCCACGCCGTGGTAGGCCTCGGGGCCGTCTTGCCAGTCGTCGGTTAAGGACTGGCCTTGTCGGCCAATCACGTCCACCGCATCGGTGAGATTGAAGGGTTTGAAGCCGGTTGCCAGGACGATGGCATCCACAGGCCGCACGACTCCGTCGACCGTGGTGATGTCCCACGGGCCGATGCGATGGATCGGTTCGGCGACGACTTCCACGTTGTCGCGGTCGAGTGTCGAATAGTAGTCGTCGGACTTGAGGACCCGCTTGCAGCCCAGTGCGTAGGTCGGCTCGAGCTTGCTGCGGAGCTGGTGACTCCTGATGCATTGGAGAGTGTAGGCCTTCACTCTCCGTTGCGGATGCACAATGAGTCGCGGGTAGCGGGTCAGCGGAATAGCCCGCGCCTCCGCGGCCCAATACGCCCCTTGGCGGCGAAGCCAGCGCATCCCCGGCACCCAATCATCAAGCCACCGCCCGACGGACGAAATCGGCCGGTCACCACGCGGAAGGACCCACGGTGCCGTTCGCTGAATCACGATCAGCCGCTCGACCCGGCTGGCAATTTCGGGAACCAGTTGGATGGTGGTCGCACCGGTACCGATGACGGCGACGCGGCGGCCGGTGAGGTCGATGTCGTGTCGCCAGCGGGCGGTGTGGAAGGCCGTCCCGGCGAATTGATCAAGCCCCGGTAGGTCGGGAACATGCGGAATGTGAATCCCGCCCACTGCCGAGATGGCGACGCGGGCCGTAAACCTCCGACCGTCAGCGGCGGTGAGCTGCCAGAGACGAGCCGCCTCGTCCCATTCCAGCCGTTCGATGGCGGTGCCGAACCGCGTGATGCCATGGATGTCGTGGTGGCGGGCCACGCGTTCGATATAGGCCAGGATCTCGCCCTGCGGGGCGTAGGTGCGCGACCAAGACGAGTCTGCGGCGAACGAATAGGAGTAGAGTCGCGAGGGGATGTCACAGGCGCAGCCGGGATACGTGTTGTCACGCCAGGTGCCTCCGAGGGCGGAGGCCTTTTCAAGAATGGCGACGTCCCGACGGCCCTCCTCGAGGAGCCGGATCGCCATCGCAATTCCGGCAAAGCCACCGCCGATGATTGCCACACCAAGTGGCTCTGCATCCGGAGAAGCCCTCACAAACCGCACCGACTCGGAGACGTTGTCGTGGGTGCGACCAGTTGCCAGAAGACGTTCACGGTCGGATGGCGTGAGCGCGGCAAGCGCGTCCGGGTCGATCGCATCGAGCTCGGTGAGGCCGGCCAGCGACAAGCCTCCCGTGTGGCGGCCGAGGATGGCAGCGATATCGCGTGGAAGCTCCCGCAGGCCGTCGAGCCAGAGCCGGCCACGATGCCCAGCGAGCGCCTCGGCCTGTGCGGTATCCAGCCCACTGAGGCTGCCAAGCGAGAGCCCGCCCTCCCGTGTGACCAGGGCGGCGAGGGTTTCAACACTCACGGTCTCCAGGCCATCGAGCGAGAGAGTGCCCCGCAGTTGTGCGAGGGCGGATGCCGTGTCGGGATCGAGGCTCCGGAGGCCGTCGAGTCGGAGGTCGCCGGTTGACTTGGCAAGCGGCTTCGCCACTTCCGGCGTGAGCGTGGTGACACCTCGCAGCGACAGTCCGCCAGCATGCCTCGCGAGCCATTTGGCAGTCGGGGCGTCGAGTGTCGCGACACCATTCAGGAGCAGCCAGTCGGCGTGGAGGCCGAGCCAGTAGGCGACATCGACCGAGAGGGAGCGCAGACCCGGAAGGTCGAGGGTGCCCGGATGGAACGAGAGGGCCTCGGCAACGGCTTTGTCCAGCTCGGTCACATGGGGTAATGACAGCAGGCCGACCTGGGCGGCGAACGCCTTGGCCTCGGCAAGCGTGAGGGTGCCCGACGGCGTTGAGCCGTGCGTGCTCGGGGAAGGCTGTTGCGTCATGGAGGAGCGACGGTAGCGAGGCCGCCAGCGGCGATCCAGATGAGGTGACGTGTGCCACGTCCGTCTACGCGGGCATGGAGGGCTTGCCGGGTTTGCCCAGGCTGCCTGGCCGGCGTTGTCCAACCGCCGCTTCGGGTGGCGGCAGACTTGGCCCACAGTCGGCTAGCCAATCAAGGGCAGGGGGCAGTCGAGGGTTGTCGTGATGGCCCGCAGGACTTCCATCTCCCGCGGCGCGATGCGGCCATCTGCGGCGGCAGTCTCCGCGAGCCCGCGCACCAGGGTGGCCTTCGCCGATGGCTTCAGCCGACCCAGCGCATCGAGTGCCGTATCGAGCAGAGCAAACATATTCGCATCCCAGGGAGCCAGCGGCAGCGGACCGAGTCCGGTCGCCTGCACGCCACGCTCAAACGCTTCCCGCACCTGAGCAGCATCGCCGCTGCCGGCGTGGGCCAGCGCCGACAACACCACGGCCGCGTGTTCCTTGCCCGGCCTTGGCCCTCGCGGGCGAGGCTGGCCGAAGGCTTGGTCGAGAACATGAAACACCACCTTCTGCAAACACCACTCAAAGAGGTTGAGGCGGTTGTCGGCTGCCACCAGAGCGATGACGCTGCCCCGGAATCGCTCGTATTGCTCCCGTGACAAGTTCTTGAGCGGCCCCAGGCAGATTTCTACCACTGGCAGTCGCAGGTCTGGAGCGAGTGTCACAACCATCGGCAGGATCCGCCTGGTCTCCGCGACAACTGGAGGCTCGACTCCGCTGGCAAGCGACACAAACTGCCCATCGCGGATCGCGTCTGTGGAATCGAGCAGCAGGGCATACACGATCGCCTCGCTGCCGAGCGGCTCGTGGGCCGCAGCCCGCAACTCTGGCGGGAGGCCGGCGAGCAACTCTCGAGACCGTTCGAGCTGCGCGGGCGTCAGCCGTCCGATCGCATTCACAGCGGCAGCAGGCGAGGGAGCTGGTGTGGATGACTCGACCCCGCTGACCAGCCCGGACATGCCGGGGGACGCCTCGCCTGCCGTCGGTTGAGCAGCCGCCCCACCGATCTTCTGCTCGGCATGCCAATACTGGTCGATGCGAGTGATCCGATCCTCCAGCGGCGGATGCGTGGCAAAAAGCGCCGACACGCCGGAGGCGAAGAACATATGAGAGGCCTCGGTGGCTCGGGGGGCCTCAAGCCGTGAG
This sequence comes from Planctomycetota bacterium, assembly GCA_031403195.1. Taxonomy (GTDB): domain Bacteria; phylum Planctomycetota; class Planctomycetia; order Pirellulales; family UBA1268; genus QWPN01. The sequence goes on from JANNSZ010000035.1 coordinate 16,091, forward strand.
CCTCCTTGAAACCCGCCGATCCGCTTGAGGGCGCCGGCGATGCTGTCTGGGTTGCGGGTGAACTGCACCGCCGAGGCGTCGGCCAGAAACTCCCGCTGCCGGCTCACGGCGGCCTTGATGAGATTGCCGACGAGCGTGCCGGCGAATCCCACGGCCATCAGGCCCAGCCCCAGAGCCATGAAGGCCGCGGCGGGGCTGCCCTTGTCGTCGCTACGGCGACGGGTGTTCGAGGAGGCGGCCAGCCGGAGGGTGTAGTAGCCGATCAGGCCCACCAGCAGAATGCCGTGCACGATCGCAATCAGACGGATATTGAGCCGCATGTCGCCGTTGAGAATGTGGCTGAACTCGTGGGCGATGACCCCCTGGAGCTCATCCCGGGAGAGCTGCTCGGCGCAGCCCCGCGTCACGCCGATCACGGCCTCCTCCGGACGGTAGCCGGCGGCGAAGGCGTTGATGCCCTCCTCACCGTCCATGAGATACACCGGCGGAACGGGTAGGCCGCAGGCGATAGCCATCTCTTCAACGACATTGAGTACCTTCCGCTCGAGCGGGTCGGGCGAGTCGGCCAGGAGCCGCCGACCGCCAAGCGAGACTGCCAGGGCCTCTCCTCCACCGGCGAGTTGGGCCGTCTTATAGAGGCTGCCGGCGCTCACCACGCCCACCACGGCAACCGCCACGCCGACCAGAATGTCGGGCCGCCACAGACCACCGCGGCCCAGGCCACCGAGCGCCTCAGCGTGCTCCGGCAACTGGGAGGTACCGACCACGAAGATCGTCATGACGACGGCATACGCCGCGGCGATGAGTCCCACGACGGCCACGCCGAACAGGCCAACGAGCCTCGTCGTGTTGCGTCGGGCCCGATCCTGGTGTTCGAAAAAATTCATCGTCGCAGGCGCCCCAACGCTGCCACTCGCTGCGCCGGCCGATCCGTCAGAACGACACCTTGGGCGCCGCCTGGATCGTGGCGCGATCCTCGAACTCCAGAAGCGCAGCCGGCTGGAATCCGAAGGCACCCGCCAGCAGCATCGGCGGGAACGACTGGCGGTAGGTGTTGTAGTGGGTCACGGCATCGTTGAAGGCCTGGCGTGAGAAAGCGACCTTGTTCTCCGTGCTCGTCAGCTCCTCTTGAAGTGAGAGCATGTTTTGGTTGGCCTTGAGATCGGGATAGGCTTCGGCGAGGGCGAAGAGCCTGCCGAGCGACTTGGTCAGCATCGACTCGGCACCACCGAGGGCACCCATCGCGGCCACATCGCCGGGATTGGCCGCCGCCGCTCCGGCTGCCGAGACCGCCTGGTTGCGGGCATTGATCACGGCCTCCAGCGTCTCACGCTCGTGCGCCATGTAGCCCTTGACGGTCTCCACGAGGTTGGGGATCAGGTCGTACCGCCGCTTGAGTTGGACGTCGATCTGGGCGAAGCCGTTGCGGCTGCGTTCGCGAAGCGCCACGAGTTGGTTGTAGATGCCCGCAGCCCACAGCGCTACCACGATGAGCACGCCTGCGATCACCGCCAGCGTGATCATCGACTCAGACATGGCGAAGAGGGAGGTGAGCATCGAAAAATATTCTCCGTCAGAAAACGCGGGCAACCGCCACCACAACAACAGACCAGAGCCTCGTCCGGACGCAGGCCATCTTAGAGCGCCCCGGGGGCTGGGCAGAAGTCGTTCGGTCGTGAAACTAGCGGCGGGCGGACTTGAACCGCCGACACCCGGCTTATGAAGCCGGTGCTCTAACCAACTGAGCTACGCCGCCCTAGCCGCTGAAATATAGCCCACAGGTACCACGCTGTCAGCCAGGGATGCCCGCGGCCGTCATGCGGCGTGCGTGGGGGAAATCAGAATCAGGGCTCGCTGGCCGTCGCTGTGCCACGGGTCGCCTGTCAGGTTGCGCTGCGGATCGCTCCGCGGCGATGCCCCCACGCCGCCGACGTAGCCCGCCGCCCTCACGCGGCCCGCGAGCGAGAGATCCTCGACGACATAGTCGCGGGACTCGTCTACATCGGGATCGATCCGATGGGTCGTGAGATTCCAAGCGTGCCGTGTGAACCGAACGCCGATGTCGCGGCTCACCTGGCCGACCCAGACCGGCTGCCCCTTGAAGGCCAGCGTCGAGAGCCACAATCGCAGATGAATCCGTTCGTTGATCGAATGCCGGGTCCGCTGCAGCGCAATGTCTTGCGGTCGACCAAACAGATAGAGCGCGCTCACTGGCGAATAGCGGTAGTTCGCCCCGAGCAAAAAGGCCTTCACGGTCTTCCAGCAGGTGGCGAAGGTAATTGTCTCACTCTCGTCCCAACGGGCGGCAAACCCACCCAGCAGCGTGGCAAACTCGCCGATTACGATCAGGTTGACAGGATCGCCATGCTTTGTCCCAGAGAGATTCGTCGTGGTGGCCGGCAATGCCTCCAGCCGCGTGACGAGCAAACGGAGCGTGAGGTCTTCGACCGATGCGCTCGGCACGAGCACCTCAAAATCCTTGCGGAGGTAATCGGCAGCGATCCCGGGCACAGGGACTGTGAAGGCGAGGTCCACGACCGGCGTCGGCGCGGCAGCGCGGGCGAGCAAGTCGTCGTCATTGAGCGGCCCAGCCCGGTCCACTGCTGCGCGGATGTCACCGGCTGGCACGAGCCGCACATGGACGACCTTGGTGCCCAGATCGAGCGTCGTGAAGACAAAACCTTCAGCGGATGCCCCTGCCGCCACGGGCGCGAGTCGGAATCCACGGCTGCGAAAGAGGTCGTCCATGCGGGTGTTGGCCCACTTTGCGGTCAGAAGCTTCATAGGTGCGAAGAGGAGCAACGGAAGAAACACCCAGCCGAGCGCACCGAAGGCGGTGAGCCGTCGCACGATGGAGAAGTGCACCGCCGCTGCGGCCTCGAGCGGCGTGAAGTAGCGTGGGTCGATGCCCACGAGTTGAAGCCGGAGCGACTCGGTCGAACAGTTCTGGATCTTGACGAAGACGGGCTGGATGCCCCGCCTCGCGAGATCGACGCCGAAGAAGCGACGGCTCTCACCCGCCGTGGGCACCGCCACGGTGACTCGGGCTCGGGGATCCTCCTGCGTGAGCGCACGCTCCAGAAAGTCGTCGACCTGGGGATCAGGTTCGTACGGCGTGACTACCAGATGCCAGAACCGACGGAGGAGCCTCTTGAACACAGTCGAGCTTCCTCAGGTGGTTCGCATGGAAAAACGGCGGCCCGGGAATTTCTTTCCCGGGCCGCCTCAATGATTCGCATCTGTCGGCACGCGCGTCTTCCGACGAGCGCGAGTTCGCCTCACTCAGCCTCGACGAGTGCGCACGAGTCCTCGACAATCGCGTCGATCGTCTCGCAGCAGAGGGCGTCCTTGGCGAGGGCATGGTTGGCCTTCACCGTGCCCGCCTTGTAGCAGATGACCGTCACATCGGCCTCGGGCGTGATCTTGAACTCGGGCGGACCGTTCTCTGCATCCTCGGGCACAACGAGGGCGACCCCCTTGATC
>JANNSZ010000036.1:0-1623 GCA_031403195.1 Planctomycetota bacterium
AGAGATCGTTGTCCCGCTGTTTGATGCGAGCGGCGAGGTGTGGGCCGTGCTCGATATCGACTCAGTCCACAGGAACGATTTTTCGGATGTGGACGGAGTCGCGCTCGAGCAGGTGGCTGCGTGGCTGAAAGGCCACCGCTAGCCGGTCTCAGTTCCCGCGATGTGGAGCGCGTCCAAGAAGGCCCGGGAGGGCGGTCGCGAAACCGCCGTTGACCGTCCTATCCATTGTCGGTCTCGACCACGTTTTCGGCGTGAGCGATGTCATCAGCCTCTATTGCCCGCTGACGCCCGAGACGGCGGGGCTCGTGAATGCGAAGCGGCTCACCCTCATGACGCCAACAGCTTTTCTTGTGAACACCGCCCGCGGCGGACTTGTCGTGGAAGCTGATCTCGCGGCTGCTCTCGACGCTGGGGCCATCGCCGGAGCCGGCCTCGACGTGCTCTCCACCGAGTCGCCGCCTGCCGACAATCCGCTTCTTCGTGCCCGCAACTGCATCATCACGCCGCACGTCGCCTGGGCCACCCGCAACGCTCGCGCCGGGCTCATCGAGATTGCTGCGGCCAACCTTCGCTGCTTCGCTGCCGGCACTCCGCAGAACGTGGTCCGGTGAGAGATCTTTTCGATTTTTTACCGGTCGTGGCCTCCGCGCTCCTTAGTTCTCAGAGGGGCCCTGGTGTGGCCCCCGCGGGAACGCGAGCGCGTCCGTGGTCGCCATCTGCCACCAGCGGGGATCCGCTTTCTGGGCGGCGCAGCCCTGCACGCCGGACCGGCGGCCGGAATCGGACACCCGTCGCCACCGGGAGCTGCACTTCACGCAACTTCGACATGTTTCTCCAGGAGGAGCACTTGCCGTGCACCATCGTGCAACGCGACCGAGACACGAAGTACGTGCAGGCATTTGACGACGTCTTCAAGGGGAATGGACGAGCCGTGAAGCTCACACCTGTTCGTTCACCGAATCTGCAAGCGTTTGTCGAGCGGGTCATTCAGACACTCAAGCACGAGGTCGTGAATGCGTTCTGCGTGGTCAGCGAACGGCATCTCGATCACATCCTGAGAATCGGCGCCGACTGGTACAACCACCGCCGAGGCCACACCTCCCGGGACCATCTCCCGCCGCTCCGAGACGGCGACCAGCCTCCGACCGTTGATCTGGCCCAGCACCCATTCGTCTGCCACACCGAACTGGGTGGGCACTTGAAGTCATGCCGCTCCGTGGCATGACCGCATCGGTAGGTAGCGAGGATGTCGCGGGCGCGCTCGGCCTTGCTGCTGCGCTGATGCCATGCACGGTGCCATCCGCTTGCTGAAAGACGGCCCCAACCGCCTTCGAAGTGGGGATGCCCGTGCCCTCTTCAGAAACATCCGTAGCCTGATTGTTTTGCATTTTGCCGCGTCGACGCTTTTGTACCGCGCGTGACCCAACTCTGACATCCGCCATTCACAGAAGATGTTTTGCTTTATCCCAAACCATTCTCGCCCCCACCCGATTTCGATCATTCCGGCCGTTGGATTAGAATCAGGGGCTATGGCCGTCGCCCTCGAAACCGTTGTGAAGCAACTGACCGACTCCGGCATCATTACTCAGGGGCAGTTGGAAAAGTTTGTTCCGCCGAAGGCCC
>JANNSZ010000037.1:0-7490 GCA_031403195.1 Planctomycetota bacterium
AGCCATTGGCGAAAGGAGAGACCTACAAGAAGGCGCCGTTCCACGTAGCCCAGAACATGCTCAAGGCTCTTGACGGAGAGAGCACGGTGTACCAACTCCTGCATGATCCCAAGCACGGGACGTCATCCGACGACGACTTCAGGGAGCTCTGTGAACGCACCTGGTTCTTCTTCGGCGATCACGAGCGGAACATCCAAGGCCGCATGACGATCCTTCGGGACTACCTGCCGGAACTGCGTGACCATGTGGCCAAGAACTCGGGCAAGATCAAGCCGCTCGAACCCAAGCCGCTCGCCGACCCGGAAATGGACGTGCTGCGATCATCCATCAAGAAGCATCGCAAGAAGGAGGATTTTTACCGCGAGATCATCGACAGGTGCATGGCGAACTGGGAGCGAGAGTTTGAGGCCGAGCGCATTGCCGCAGGGCCTCCTTCCGACGAGCTCCTCGCGGACCTCATCGACCAGCTCTCGGTGCAGATCCTGGAACGCCCACCCACCGAGGCCGAAGCGTCAGAGTATCTCGACCTCGCGAAGGCGTATGTGACCAAACTCGGCAAGCTCAAGGCCATCCAGAAACTCATTCAGACATTCATCCTGTCGAGCGACTTCGCCTACCGCCAAGAATTCGGTGCCGGTCCCGCCGACGAGCATGGCCGAAGGATGCTGTCGCCGCGGGATGCCAGCTACGCGATTGCCTATGCCCTCACCGACCAACGCCCCGACGAGGATCTGGTTCGTGCGGCGACCAGTGGCAGGCTCGAGACCCGCGAGGACTATCGACGCGAGGTGCTCCGAATGCTCGCGCGACGCGACATCGTTTACGTCATCGATCCTTTCCTGGCAGACACGCGCTATCAGGACAACACGACCACGGTCCCCATCCGGAAGCTGCGGTTCTTTCGCGAGTTCTTTGGCTACCCGGCAGCACTCGCGATCTTCAAGGACGAGAAGCGATTTGGTGCCGACCGTCTCGGGGATGCGACGGCGCGCCTCGTCAACGAGGCCGACAGGCTCGTGGAGCACATCCTCAACAAGGATCAGCATGTGTTCGAGGAACTGCTCACCACCGAGGAGTTCTATGTCTACCACGACGGCGACAACGACCGGATGCAGGCAGCTTCCGACCGGATCAAGCGGATCTACGAGTATTTCAAGGATCTCGACTGGAAAAACTTCACGAACGAAGACCTTCTCGCCCACGCGGATTTTCTCCGCGACGTAAAGATGCGCATGGTCAACCCGGACAACCTTGAGGCAAGGAACCGGCAGGGCACGGCGCTCCAGCTTTTCAAGCTGTCGATGACGAGCATCACGGCCCGCTTGGACAAGGGGCAGAAAGAGGCGGCGCCGTTCGATCTCTATCGCGGATACGGATACGACTTCATGGTTGGATACAACGTCGCGAAGTTTTACGACATCTCGCTTGATGACTGGTACTATGCCACACTCCAGCCGGCCCCTGTTCCTGACCGGAAGGGCCTGCTCTCGCACCCGGCCTGGCTCGTCGCCCATGCCAAGAACACCGAGAACGACCCCGTGCAGCGGGGCAAGTGGGTTCGTGAAAAGCTCCTCGCTGGAACCATTCCCGACGTGCCGATCACGGTCGACGCTTCGATTCCAGAGGATCACAGTAGGGGCCTCCGCGACCGGCTGGCAAGTGCCACTGAAACGGCTTACTGCTGGAAGTGTCACGAGGGCATGAACCCGCTGGGCTATGCCTTTGAGTGCTACGACGACTTTGGCCGATTCCGCACCGAGGAGGCGCTCGAGTATCCCGACATGCTTGTCGCCAAGCGTCCGGACGCGTGGACGCTGCTCACCGACACGCGCGACGTCTACAAGACGCTGCCCGTCAATGCGAAGGGCTATCTCCGCGGCACCGGCGACGTTTCGCTCGATGGAGAAGTCACGGATGCGATCGACCTCGCGGACCGGCTCGGCCGATCACAACGGGTGCGTCAGTCCATTCTCCGCCATGCTTTTCGCTACTTCATGGGCCACAATGAGACCCTTTCAGACTCCAAAACGCTGATCGATGCCGAACAGGCTTATGTCGATAGCGACGGCAGTTTTGATGCCGTCATCGTTTCGCTTTTGACTTCGGATTCGTTTCTCTACCGCAAACCTGTCGAGGATTGATGCCATGACTAACCGACGAGATTTCTTGCAGGCTTCGATCCTCGGCGCCGGCGGTATGGCCCTCGCGCCGTCGTTCAACCAGGTGTTTGCGGCCTCCCTTGCCGCAGGCATTCCCAAGCGGTTTGTGTTCATCCGCAAATCGAGCGGCCTCCGCCCCCTCGAAATCTGCCCCGTCAATTTTTCAGCGAAAGACAAGGCCCTCGACGAGAAGAAGCTTCCGCTCGTGGCCGATCTGCACCAGCACGAGCTCCCCGTCTGGCTGCGGGGCCTGGATGCCCACAAAGACAACATGACCATCCTGCAGGGGCTCTCGGCCAAGATGAGCGAGAACGTCCACTACTCGTTCTCGTCGGTGATGGGGTGCTTCAAGTCGAACCGCAATACCCTCAGTTCGATCAAACGCACGACGGTCGATTTCGAGCTTGCCAAGCTGTTTCCGTCGCCGTTCGGCCACGTCGAATTGTCGTTTGCCGACGGCCGGATGGGCATCGTGTCCGGATACTCCGCCCCGGCGCCGCAAACCCGGAACTACTGCTACGCGGATCCCGACACCGCCCGCAGCGAGCTCTTCAAGTCGGTTCTCAATCCGGAGGCGGTCAATTCAGACAACGACATGCTGTCGTTCCTCCAAACCAGGGAGGGGCAGAAGGCGACCGGGATCACGGGGCATGAACGGCGGCGGCAGGAAGCGCAGATCGAATCGATCGATGCGATCCGCCAGCGGAACAAGAAGCTCATCGAGGTTTCTGGCTCGCTTGCCAAGCACCTCCCCGAGATCGCACCGGTGCATGCCAATGGTGGCCCGGACGCGAGCACCCCGGAGAAACAGGCGGCTATGACCGACGTTCTGGTCGCGGCGCTGATTGCCGGCTTGACGAATGTCGTCACGTACACGATCGACGACCTGGGCACGCCCATCACCGGACTTCCCGGCAATGAAACGGATCGCGTTGGAATCCACCCGTTGGGGCATGACGAAGCCTTCGGGGGCGTCCCCGCCTGGAAGACTCGGGAACAGATCCGGATCAGCCACGTGAATCAGATCAAGACGATCGTCGAGCGGCTCAAGGCAGTGCCCGAGGGCAACGGCACCATGTTCGACAACACAATGGTCATGTACTTCCCCGAGAACGGCGAAACGCATCATGGCATCGGCCTCGAGTCACCGTTCGTGATCATGTCCGGCAAGAATTGCGCCTTGGACATCGCCGGGCGGTATATCCGGCTCCCGTTCCTGGGCGTCGAAGGCCACAAGACCCTCGGCAACTGGTACACCACGCTCATGAACGCCCACGGCAACCCGATCGAGCACTACGGCGACCTCGATCTCGAGATGGCCCGCAAGAAACTCGATCAAACCGGCCCCATCAAGCAGTTGATGGGATAGATGCCGATGCCAGCGTCGCCGCGAAGCGCCATCACAAAAGAAACAGTGGCTGCCATCCACGCCGTGAAAAGTACAAGGGTACAGCGGCGACACAAAGCTGGCTGTGCTGAAGACATGGCTCGCCAGAGTGTCCGAAGGTGCGAGTCGAGGGCTCACATGCAACGTAACCTTCGGCCGTATTCAAGCGTCAGTAAAAACGAGATCATCGACGATATTCGGGACGACAGTGATGAGACGCTTGGGCTGCGACAGCCGGCCAAAGGAGTGGGCTGATACGATGACCAATCAGACGAAACGGCAATTGGCATGAGAGGGGTTTGGCACGTTTTGCCTGGTCTTCGCGCTGCCGCGTGTGCCCTGTCGAGCAAGTGAATCGCGAGGGGTTGCCCGTGCCGCGGCGCTACCTCAAGCGACCACTCGCCGCGGCCTCACGCAGCACTGCCAGCCAATCGGCTGCGGCATCGGCCCATGATCGTGGTGGCATTGCCGCGACGGCCTCGTGCTGACGCCGCCGCACGCCGTCGCGGTCTGCCAGGATACCGAGCACCGCGGCTGCGATGGCGGGAGGCGACTGCGGATCGAAGAGCGGGACTGTGTCGGAGAACCCGGCAAACGCTTCGCGGAGCGTCGGGATATCGCTGGCCGCCGCCGGGCAGCCGCAGCGGATCGCCTCCAACACCGGAAACGAGCCCTGCTCGTAGAGCGAGGGCACGACTGTCGCCGCCGCGGCCTCATAGAGCGCGGCCAGTACCGACCTGGAGACTGAGCCGACTGCATGCACCGCCCCCGCGAGCCCCAGGCTCGAGACAAGGCGCGCGAGGTCTGCTGGCAGCGGCCCAAAGCCCGTGAAAATCAGTTGCATGGCGGGCTGGGCACCTTGCCGGATGATCGCCAAGGCCTCGATGAGTCGGGCGTGGTTCTTGTAGACACGCAAAGCCGACGGATAGAGCAGAAATGGCTTGCCCGCTGCCGGCACCGTGGCCAGCAGCGTGTCGCGGCTGGCCGGCACGCCCAGGTCGTCGGGCGTCGCCGCAGACACCACCCGCACCTTCTCCGGCGGGCAGCCGAGCAGGCCCACGATGTCAACGTCGCGGATCGTGCGCGACATCGTGCCCACGAGCGCCGCACGGGCGACCATCCGCTCACTCCGTCTGCGAAACGATTCGAGGTCGGCGGCCTTGATGACGCCCGAGACATGAAACGGCACCATGTCGTGGACAACGACCACCGACGGGGCCGCAAGCGGCCGCTCGACGGCGATATGCGGCAGAAGCCACACGTCGCGGGGCGGTGTGCCGGGCGGCTCCACAAGCCGCTGCCGCGCGAAGAGGGTTGCGATCTTTTGCTCGATGGCATCGCGGTGGGCTGCAAGGTGGCCATCGCGCTCGCCCGCGGCGAGGCGGTCGCAGAGCCGGCGATGCTGCCGACGCAGCGACTTCCACCGCCACCGATCGAGCCAGTGCTGACGATGGAGGAGCGCCACGTGAATTCGCCCACCACCCGCCGCGACGGTGGATTCCACCTCCTGCTCGCTGCCTGCGTGCACCACGAGCTGCACGTCGTGGACACCGGGCAGGGCGGTGAGCCCGCGGGCGATCGCATGCGTGAACACACCGATCCCCTCGGTGGGTGTGAGCGTGCGGCCGTAGGAACACCAGATCCCGATCCGCATCGACCGTTTTCCTGTCGGGTTCGCTACCGCAATAGCCCGAGCTTCTGGAGCAGCCGACGCGGGCCACGGAACCGCCAAGAACCGAACCAGCGCCGGCGCGGCGGCGCGGCCGCTGAGGGTTCGCAGGCCTGTGGATCGTAACCGCCGATGGCTTCCCGCAGGATGGCGACGGTCGCCGTGGCAATGTCGTCCCAGGTGCGGCCGCAGCCTCGATTGTCGGCCGCGGCGGCCCGCAGTTCGGCGGCGTGATCGCAGGCGTCGTCGAGCGCGGCGGCGATCTCCGACGGGCACTCCGGGTCGACCCAGCGAATCGCGCGGCTCCGGGTGTCATAGTGTTCGCGGAGCACCTCGATGTCGGAGCAGATCACCGGCACGCCGGCGTCGATGGCTTCGTGAATCGGCAACCCCATCCCCTCGGCCCGTGTCGGCATGACGACTGCTGTCGCCTGTCGCAGAAGCGCGGCAGCAGTGGGGTCGTCCACGTAGCCGAGGCTGCGGAAGTCTTGGCCGGGGCGGAGGCCACGGTCGTGGATCATGCGGTTGATCCGGTTCACGTGGGCCTGCTCGACCAGCGCCGTGCCGCCAATCTGCTCGGTGCCGTAGCCACACAACACGACCGGCACATCCCGCCTCTGGCGACGGGTCAGCGATTGGAGGAGCGTCTCGTGGTTTTTGTGTTCCGATGCGTTCGCGGGATAGAGCAGGTAGGGAGGCCGCACACCCCAGGGCAGGGTCGCCAAAGCGGTCGCCGAGCCAGCCGACTTGGCGCTCGTATCCGCAGGCTCGGTTGCCATGTGGGGCAAGACGCTGATCCGGTCGGCGTGGATACTGCCCACGATCTCGAGCATCCGCCGCCGGGTGTAGTTTGACGTCACGATGACATGGTCGTGATAGTCCACCGTTTCGCGCACACCGCGGGCCATGCCTTCGAGAAACTCTTTCGTGGCGTGGCCGCCCAGGGCGTCGAGCAGAATCGTGTCTTGAAACACGCAGACTTTCGGCAGGGCTGCGGGCGTCTGCGGCGTGCCATGGGGCCAGGGGATGTAGGCGACATCGTGGCCGGGAGCATGCGCTGCCAGCCATGTGCCGGCATCCACGCGGACCATCGACAGGCCACGGACTGCCGCCAGCGGGGCGAGCGCCGCCGCGGAGTAGCGGCGGTTGACTGCCAGCGTGATCGAGTCGATGGCGGGATGCCGGCCCAGCGCAGCCACGATCAACCTCAAGACCTCGAGCCCACCGCCGAGGACATAGACCGGCTGCCATACAAGGAGCTTCATGAGGCGGCTCCGCCGACCAGCGGTAGGAAGTTGTCGCGCCACGCTCGAGCGCAGCGGTCGGGCTCGAAATGCGCGAGGATGCCTCGCTGGTCGCCGCGGATCGCGTCTTGCAGGCCGCGGTCGCCTGCCCGCAGTCGGGTGATTTTGTCGCGGGCCTCGGCATACGAGCGGCAGAGCCCGGGCTGATCGGGGCCACCGAGCGCCTCCAGGAGCCCGCCGGCCATGAACACCAGCGGCTGGCCAATCGCGATCGCCTCCAGCGGGTGGTAGTGCAGATGCCGTGGTTCTTGCGAGTGATAAAACATGCAGAAGCAGCGGCGGAGCAATTCGTCGAGCCGCGCGCGGGAAATGTAGCCGAGGATCGAATCATCTTCGGTGGCGAGCGGGGTCGCCACGCCGTGGAGATCCTGCCTGCCCGCGACCCAATTGGGGAAACTTCCCAGCTCTTCGCGGAACCGCACATAGATCCGCCGGTAGTAATCAATCTGGTCGATATTCGGGCAGACGAAGAGCACGCGGTCTTCGCCGCCGGTCCAGGTGTCGCCACCACTCAACAGCGAATCGGGCAGGGCCAGCGGCATAAAGACCGCCCGCCGACGGAGAAACGGTCGCTCGTGGTCGATGATCTGCTGATAGGCAGCCGCGAGGTAGAGCCGGTCGCGAACCCGCGTCATCTCGGTGGTCACCATGTTGCGAAACGAGGGCCTGTCGGTGATCGGCAATCGGTTGCGGGCCGTCGCGAGCACGCGGCCGAGCCAGGTGGAGGGAGGCGTATATGAGGAGCGGTCGATCTCGGCAAAGGGAATTGTGGCCGTGGCCGACTCGTAATCAAAGTCGCCTCCGTGACCGAATGCCCGCATGAAAATCTTTCCCGCGAAGCATCGCATGAGGTAGTACAGCCCCGGATACACCGAGGCGGCTATGGCGATGGCGAAGTGGCGGTTGATGGTTTCGGAGGTGCGGCGCGAGAGGGCCGCGTCGTAGAAGTTGACTGTGTTCAGGTGGGCCAG
>JANNSZ010000038.1:0-2368 GCA_031403195.1 Planctomycetota bacterium
CTGCGCGATTCCGGTGATCGCCGGCCACTACTATCTGGTCACCGTTCCGGCGTGGAGTGCCGTGGTTAGCCTGGATATCAGCGATCCTGGTGCGCCGCGCGAGGTGAGCCGCGTCACGCTAGGCTATGGCGACGTGCCGCACTGGATCGCGATCTCACCGGACCATCGACGCCTGGTCGTCACCGGCTACCAGGGCATGCGACACCGCGTGGTGATCGCTCGCTTCGACCCAGCCACAGGCCGGCTCGCGCTCGACGAGCACTTCCGCGAAGAAGGTGCTACCGAGCCGGGCTTCCGCATGGACAACAAGGCATGGCCCCATGGCGGCAGGGCCAAGGGCATTCCACACGGCGCGGTGTTCAGCCGGCCGCTTGCCGCCGCGAACGGTCAGTCGGCCGGCGCCCAGCGGTAAGCCCGGACCGCGTTGTCGAGCACCAGCGGAACGACGAGCAGGCGCTGGTCGATGACGTAGTCGTGGTCGGCGGCGCCCTGCCGCAACGTCACGAGCGGAGTCGGCCTGCCGTCGGCGGAGACGTGCAGCACTTCTCCCTTCGTCCAATCGGTCACCGTGTAGCCGCCGCGTACCACCCAGCTGCCGAGGAGGAGATGGTCGGGTTCCGCGAGCAGTCCGTTGGGCCAGCCGGTCTTCGTGGCATCGACATTGGCCCACGATTCGAACGTGCCCGCGCGCAGACGGAACACGGTCGAGAACCGTCGGCTGAAGCCGTACACGTTGCCGGCCGGGTCAGCGGTGCAATCGTTGAAGGCGCCGGGGCCGTCGGCGGGCCGATGGCGGGCGGAGATGGCAGCGGCCGCCGGATCGATCTCGACCAGCTCGGCATCGTCGCCAACGTAGAGCCGGCCGCCGGTAAGCGCAAGGCCTTTGGGATTGTCGAGGCCGGTCACCCACCGCAGATCGAGGATTCGGCCGGCCGCGCTCACGCGACTGATGAACCCGTCGCCGGGCGCAGCCCCCTGGCCCCAGGTGCCCAAGTTGGACACGTAGAACTGCTTCCGCTCCTGGTCGAAGACCACCGACTCAGGGGCAACGAATTCTGTGGTTTCCCAGACCAGCTCCGGGGCGGCGGGAGCCTGTTGTCCCAAGACGAGGGTCCTGGGCACGACGGGTGATGAGTGCGAGGCATGAGGTCTCGGGAAGTTGGCGCGTCGGAGCGTGCGGCAGGACGAACCGACGTAGTCATCGCGCCAGCCACAGCACGAAGGCCTGCCACGTCTGGTTCGGCGCCAGGACGGTCGCCTGAAGGTTGGCGGCCACGACAAAGCCGATGCCGCCCCAGAGCGAGACCGGGTGCATGCGGCCGTGCGCGACGCGATCGAAAATCGCGTTGGCCATGAGCGAGGCCAGCGAAAACAGCGGGGCCACCACCAAGGGAAGACCGAAGTGACCGATGGCGTGGACGATTGGCGCGCCGAGGAGTGCGGCGGGAATCGCCAGCCACATGAGTCGCTTGTGCACGGCTGGACGGCGGCGATATCCGACGGCAGCAGCGACCAGTCCACCGAAGAACACCAGGTTCGGCAGCTGAAAGGCCGCGTTGAGAATCACCGGCCCAAGCTTGTTGAGGTCGTCGCTCAGGTCGAACCCGCGCCGGACCATCTCGATCGTGGTCTGATACCCGACGATCACCATCACCGCCGCTAGTCCCACGCCGACCACGCCGAGGCGCCGATGGTGCCGGATGTTGCCGGAGCTCGCGAGGAGCACCTGGACGAGGTACAGCAGCAGCCATCCCGTGAACGCGGCGCCGTGGACGATGGCCAGCGTCGTGAGCGGCGCTCGACGCGACGAGGGGTTGATGATGCCTGGCGCGAAGCTGCCGACGGCGATGACCAGCGAGAAGATGGCGGTGCCGAGGTAGAAGCCATGGTCCGCCGACGCACGTCGCGCCGGGACCGACTCGAAGGGAACGGCCGAGGCTGGCTGCATATTCGATCTCTCCCGAGCAAGAGTGTGCACGCTGGACGCGGCAATCGCAATGGACGCGGGATAAGAGCTGGGTGACAGCGAGGGAACACGAGTCACCCGCTATGATGGTCACATGGCAGGCTGGCGCCTCGAGCACACTTACACGGAGCTGCCGCAGCTCTTTTACTCGCCGGCGACACCGTCTCCGGTTCGCGAGCCGCGTCTGGTCGCATTCAACCGGCCGCTCGCGACCCGGCTCGACTTGCAGAACTGAAAGTCTTACACGTATTTGAGTTGCGTAGCCTTTTACAATAACAGGATTTTATATCTCCCTTTAGGGAATAGGACATTCCGATCAAAAGGAAACTTACAGGGGTGCTGTTTTGCGAAGATACCCCTGTAAGTTTTCTGATAGTGTAAGTTTCTTTATTCCCTAAAGGG
>JANNSZ010000039.1:0-6375 GCA_031403195.1 Planctomycetota bacterium
TTTTCTGGTTTTTTTGTTGTCTCCGCCTGCGGGTCTGCGATCACACTCCTCGGGGGGCGCCCGGCCCCGCCCCACCCCTCGCGGATCAAGAGCGGAACAAGCCTATGCGCCGATCCAGGTGGCGTTCCTAAAACTGCGGAACCAGGTTCGCTGACGCTTTGCGAGCTGACGAGTGCGGACCTGCGTGCGACGGACGGCTTCAGCACGGTCGATGCGGCCAGCGAGGAGATCCATGGCCTCGCGGTAGCCAGGGGCCTGACCAGCGGTTGGGCCGATGCCACCAGGAGCGGTGAGGGCGGCAGCGGTCTCCTCGACCAGCCCGTTGGCAAACATCACTTCGACGCGACGGTCGATTCGTTCAGCCAGGGCCGAGCGCGTGACATCGAGGATCATGAGCCGCTGCTCGAACCAGGGATCCGGAGACGCGGAGTGGGCCGTCGAAAGCTGGCGGCCGGTGAGCGAGGTGACCTCCAACGCGCGGACGATCCTCCGCGTATCGCGAGGATGAATGCGTGCGGCTGCTACTGGGTCGACGACGGCAAGGCTGCCATGGAGCAGCTCGGGCCCCGAGGCCTCGGCCCGCGCCATGAGTTCGGCGCGGAGCGAGGGGTCCGCTCCGGGAAGCGTGGCGAGCCCATCCCGCAGTGACCGGAGGTAGAGGGGCGTACCCCCAACAAACAGGATGGCTCGTCCCCGCGATCGGCAGTCGTCGACGGCTGCTCCGGCGGCCTTGAGCCACGCCGCGACACTAAACGACTCGGCGGGCGTGACGAGATCCAGGCAGTGGTGCGGCATGCGTGCCCGGTCGTCGCGTGAAGGTTTTGCCGTGCCCACGTCGAGGCCACGGTAGACCGCGATCGAGTCCACGCTCACGATTTCCGCCCTGAGCCGAAGAGCCAGTGGAATGGCGAGGGCCGACTTGCCGGCGGCGGTAGGGCCCGTGAGAAACCAGCAATCTTCCCCAAGAATCAGTCTGCCAGGCGCCGGGGCATCCTGGGCGCATGCTAGAGTTGGGCGGTCAGCCGACGGTGGCCGGAGTGCATCCGGCGACCCGACGGTCGTGCCGCGTAGACCTAGCTCGCGAGTTGATTGTGGCGGATTCCCAGACATCTGTGAGGCGGCTTGGCGAGGTGCTCGAGGCACTCGAGCAGGTCATCGCCGCGCGAAAAGGGAGCGATGCCGCTCGATCCTACACCGCTCGGCTCCTCGCCGGCGGAGTCGCGGCCGCCGGGGCCAAGGTCACCGAGGAGGCAGGCGAATTTGTCCGTGCGGCTGGTGACGAATCCGACGAGCGGGTCGTCGCGGAGGCCGCCGACCTCGTCTACCACACGCTGGTGCTGCTGGCCTGCCGGGATATCCCCCTCGAGCGGGTCGAGAGTGAATTGGCCCGACGGTTTGGTGTGTCGGGCTTGGCCGAGAAGGCGGCGAGAACCACGGGCGGAGGCAACGGATGAGCGATCACGGCGGCGAGTGGCTCCTGAGGATCGGTGTCCCGAGCAAAGGGCGGCTTGCCGAATTGGCGGCGGAGCTCTTGGCCGACGCGGGGCTCTCCTTTCGCCGGACGGATCGGAGCCTGTTTGCCCGTTGCAAAGACATGCCGGTTGAGGTCACGTTTCTCCGAACGGACGACATTCCTGTTCTCGTGGCCGAGGGCGCGATCGGCCTCGGCATCACGGGTGCTGACCTTGTGGCCGAGAGTGGTGGGGACGTCGTCCATCGCCTCGACCTTGGCGTAGGAAGCTGCAGGCTCGCCCTGTGTGTTCCTGATGATTCCACGATCGACACTCCGCAGCTTCTGGCCGGTCGCCGAATCGCCACGAGCTTCCCTCAGATCACCCGTCAATGGCTCGCCGAGCGGGGTGTGACCGACGCCCATTTTGTAGAGCTTTCTGGCAGCGTCGAGGTCATGATCACCCTCGGGGTGGCCGACGCCATCGTCGACCTCGTCGAGACTGGCAGCACCCTAGCGGCCAACCGGCTGCGCATCCTCGACGAAATTGGGCGCTATGAGACCGTGCTCGTACAGGATCCGAACCTGTCGCACCCCGAATTGGCCGATCGAATCGTAAGGCGTCTCGAGGGAATCGTGATCGCCCGCGGGTGGTCGCTTTTGGAGTACAACGTGCCACGTGCACGCCTTGCCGAGGCCGAACGGATCACTCCCGGATTCAAATCGCCAACGGTCATGGCGCTTGAAGATTCGGCGTGGTGCGCCGTCCGGGCGATGGTGCGCCGGGGCGAGGCGCACGCGGTCATCGAGCGACTCGAAGTGATCGGCGCCTCAGCAATTATTGAAACACGCATTGCAAACTGCCGGTTGTGACGGCTCGTTCGTTCACTTCGCGTAGTCAATGCCTTTCCGGGCGGCCTGCTCGCGAACCGTGGTGGTAACCTCGGCGTCGAAGGTGTCGCCCTTGCCTTCGTCGGCGAGGCGATTTCGTTCGGCGACAAGGAAGCCGTTTCGTTCTTCGAGGAGCTTGGAGAGTTTGGCTTGAAGATCCTTCCGCTTGGCCCGCTTGGTCTCAACCGCCTCCGCTCGCTCACCTGCGCCGAGGGACCGCAGTTCATCGGGAAGGTCCTCATCCTTGACCGCGTCGAGCGTGATGTCACCTCGGTCGAGGGCATCGATCAGTTCGCCTTCGCCCTGGACAGTCCGTCCTGTCGAAGCGTTGTAGGACAGGCGGTCCGCTGCGGCTGAGGCTGGAGCCGCTTCCGCACGAGACTGCTTTGCGAGGACCTCGCCGCGGGCCTTGGCGCCGCCGTACCCGATGAGCGTCGTGCCGAGGTCGCGATTAAGGGCGGCGATCTCGGCGTCTTGCGGCGCCTCGATCCGCACCATGCCGCCGGTCTGAACGAGTGGAATGTATTTTCCTTCGGCGAGCGTGGCGATCATCTTCCACACCCGTGCCGTGTCGTCCTGCTGGCCGCACTGCACGGCGTTGATCACGATGTCTTGCTTCACCGCAGCCTGGCACACGTCTTGATAGCGCGTGTCTTGGTCATAGTCCATGTGGGGTGGGGCGTCGCCCACAAGAAACACGATCTTGAGGACATCACGGTCAGCACTCCACGCGATCTTCGTGACCGCCTCGTGGAGCGCCTGATTGACTGACTCGGGACCATCGCCACCGCCGTTCGCGTTGAACTCCATCAATCGCGCATGGATCGTGTCGATGTCGTCGGTCAGGTCGGTGACTTTCGTGACGTACTCGTCGCCGCGATCGCGATAGCCCACGAGCGAGAGCTTCAACTGCGGCGTTGGCTTGGCGGCAATCATCTCGTTAGCGATGCTCCAGATTTTTTCTTTTGCACCCTCAATCAGCCCAGACATGGACCCCGTGGTATCGAGCACGAAACAGACTTCAATCCGGGGTCTTGTGGTGTCCGCGGGTGCGCTACTCCACGCGTTCGTGGTTGCGGCCAGCACGAAGAGGCACGTCAATAGGGCTGAAATCTTCATCAGGTTCTCTCTTTCTGGAATGTCTGGGCCGATCGGTTCTCACTCCACCACTTCGATGACTTCGTTCCCCACCAAGACCACGACGTTACGGCCCAGGGCGAGCCACCGAGCTACGGACGGATCGCGGTCCATGAGGGCGAAGTATGCGTCTGAGCCAAAAGAGACCTCCTTTCGCGGGGCGTCGGGCACATCCTGGACGCGGGCATCAATCCACTGGCCCGCGTTCCCGTAAAACGTCCGGCCGGCGGCGGTGCGAGTCTGCTGGGCCTCGACGGCCTTTTGGACGGCACCGGCTCCATCTGGCCGTTCACCGGCCTGGCCTCGCCAGGCTGAGGCGTTGGCGGATGCAGGGGCAGCGAGGGTTTCGGCGTCGCTGAGGGCGTCGAAGGCCTGGGCATCGCCAACAGCGCCGGCACCGCTTTGCTTTTCGCGGACGGCTCCATACATGCGCTTCGCACCGGACCGAGCAGCCAGGTCGGCGTCCAGCGACTGGAGCGTGCGATCGCGGGCCACGACGTTGCGTCGGCCCTCATCCTCGAGAATGAGCCACGAAGTGTAGGGCGTCACGATGCCGTAGCGGCGGGCCAGCGTTGCCGCCTCGTCTCGCAACTCGGTGCTTTCGCCATGGAGCCGGATCTGATCGAGGAGAAAGCCGACGCGGCGGGTCGCCCAGAGGTTTGGCAGGAATTCGTGGTCCTCATTCTTCTCTGGAAAGTTTTTCGTGATCGTGAATCGCCGCTTTTCTCCAGCCACGGTGCCGGTCAGGGTGATCGTGGTTCGGCCGTGCCCCGTCGAGCGGCCGAGCACGACAAGTTGCTCTCCCTTGAAGAGATCGGGCAGCGGCGCGGGGTGCATCTTCGTGATTCGCACCGGCCCGTCGACGGTGACCTCAAGGTTCGCCAGGACGGGGCTGGCGATCTTGCCGTAGAAGCTCGCCAGTTTCAGTTCGAGGTCTTCGTCGGGGAGAACGTACTCGCTCGCCGCTCGTGTCTTCTCGACGATCCGGTCTAGGAGATGCGTATTCACGTCGGTGCCCACGCCCAAGCAGAAGACCCGGACCGACTTCGCTTCAGCGGCGTCGCTCGCGATCTTGACGAGCCGATCGACGTTGGTTGTCCCGACGGTTGGCAGGCCGTCGGTGAGAAAGACAACGAAGCAGGGCCGCTTCGGGTCACTCTCGGCAGTGGCCAGCTTCAGGCCACGCTCGAGGGCATCGGCAATGGCAGTGCCCCCGATCGGCTTGAAGCCTTTCACGAAGGCCACGGCCTTGTCACGCGATGCTGCGTCGGCTGGCAGAAGCCGATCGGTGAGGGGCTCTGCCTCGGTGGCAAACCGCACCATCCCGAATCGGTCACCATCATCCAGGTTTCGGATGCAAAACTCGAGCGCGCGGCGGGCCTGACCGAGCTTGTCACCGTCTGCCATTGAGCCCGACGTATCGATGACGAAGACGATGTCTTTTGGTTGGGTCGTGGCCGCGACCGCGGACGGCGACGGTGCGGCGAAGAGGGCGAAAGTTCCCTCGTCGTCACTCGCCTCGCGATGGCAGAGGACGCCCAGCCCGATGGCGTCAGATGGCTCGACACCGTAGATCAGCCGGAAATCAGTGTCGGGTCGTACGTCCTTGGCCTCGAAGCCAATCACGGCCCCTCGATCCCCGTCTCGTGTGATCTCGACCTCATGGCTTGGGGAGGAGACGGCCGTCAGCGGTTCGGCAGTCTTGACCTTGACCGTGACACATACCGAATCGATTGGCCGAGCCGAGAACTTCTCCGTATTCAGGGGATACACGTACTCGACGAGCCCGCCATCGGCCGTGAGTAGCTGCGTGTAGGTGAGCTTGACTCGCTTCTCCTTTCGCGGCTCGAGCGGAAAAATCCGCACCTTGAAGAGGTCCTGGCCTGCGTATTCGAGAAGGGCCGGGTCCTTCATCTGGCGGACGATATCCTCGTAGATTTTTCGGGCCTTCGCGGAGTCGAGGAGCTCTGCCTCAGTGAGCTTGCCATCGATTTCCATCGCGAAGGAATCAATCTTCGCGCCCCGTGGCACCGGAAAAAGATACGTTCCCTCGAGCTGCACCCCGTTGGGGTTGAAGAATGTCTGATCGACTTCGGTCTTCGCCACCTGATCAGTAATCGAGACCGTCACGTGATGCCGACGGACCTCAAGCGGGGCAAACGCATAAGGCACATGCGGAGGCGGTCGCCATCCGGGCGGCAGGCGGTCAATCACGATCAGTCCATCGGCCGAGGCGACGGTGGCCACGAGGCTTAGGGCGATCGAAAAGAGGAGGCAGAATCGTTGCGATGACATGGTTTAGGGCCTCGCGCGGTGTCCGTTTGCCGGTTGATTCAGCCGGCATCGTACGGTTGGATGCCTAGGAACATAGAAAAGTTCCCGAAAATTCGTTGTCACGAGTTCGTAACGCTTCGACGCATCCCGAGTTGTGGCGGCTCGGGGTTGCCCGTGCCATGTCGCCGGACGTTCGCTTCGGGCATCCTGCCCTTCGCTCACTCGACGGAAACGGCGCTTCGCCATCCTGGCTGCGCTTGTTTCCCACGCCGGGGGCCATGCCACGCCCAACCCCGAGCGGAAGCCGCATTGGAGTTTGCCACTCCCCGGTCGCCGCCTTGAACGCCTTGTACACCAGCTCCGAGCAATAGATTCGCTCATCGTCCATGCGATATCGCGTGTCGTACGGCCGGCCCTTGAAATCACGAGCCGCTGCAACAAGCGCATCGATGCTGCCCACGAAGCGATCATCAAGCCGATACGCCGCCATCCTCCGCTCCCGGCCCTGCCCGATCCATCGTTCCAGCGGCGTCTCGCGCACCGGGCCGACGGCCTCGATCACCACCCAACGCCCGCGATCCAGAGCCACGATGCCGCAATGGGAAAACGGCGAGCGGGTGGCC
>JANNSZ010000040.1:0-5036 GCA_031403195.1 Planctomycetota bacterium
GTTTGCTGACGAGGGCGGCGACGACATCTCGATGGTCGTCACCGGCGACGTGCGGGGAACCATCGTCCAGGCTGGCTCGAACGATGTGACCGCGGAAGTCAGCGGCAGCGTGGCGGGCTCGAAGTTCTTCGCCCCGGAAAGTAACGTCTCCCTCACGGTCGGCGGATCGCTCAGCGACACCGATATTGTCGCGGGCAGCGATATCTCGCTCGATGTGACAGGCAGCGTCACGCGACTACGAGCGAGCGGTACAGGCGATATCTCGCTGACCGCAGGCGGAAGCGTGACGCGATCCACCCTCACCTCCACCGCCGCAGACATCTCCGCTGATATCGGCGGCAGCGTCATCGCTTCCGTGCTGGCCGCCAAAACCGATGTCACACTCAGTGTCGCTGGCGATGTGAGGAACTTCGTGACCCCGGCCGGAGCAAACATCCCGAGCGTGATCACTTCCAGCGACAGCGATGTGACGGTCGAGATTGGCGGTTCACTCGTACAAAGCCGGGTGGTGGGCGACGAAGTCTTGCTCAAGGTCGGGCTTGACATGTTCGGGTTCGTGCAAGCGGTGGATCTCGACGTGAGCGTTGGTCGCGACGTGGGACCGGGCGCGAAACTACAGACGCTCAATGTCTCGGACCTTGACGCCGACGACATCGCCTTCCAAATCGGGCGGAATTTCAACGGCCTGCTCGATGTCTCCGGCTCGTTCGCCAGCGGCACGGGCGCCACGCAAACCCTGATCAGTGGCGTTGTGGGCTCGGGGGCCGTGCTCAACATCGCGGATATCGACGAAGCGAATAGCGCCGACGAGTTCTTCTTCGGTGGAAACTTCAACGGCACGCTGAATATCAACAGTACGCTCGACACTTCGCTTCGCTTCGGCGGCAACGTGAACCAGATCATCATCTCGGGGGCCGTGCGTGACGACATCATCGTCGTCGGTGGGCTGACATCGCTGACCAGCGGCAGCTTGTTCACCGCGATCGACACCAACGATGGCGAATTCTTTGACGGCCTCTTCACCCTTACCGGCACTCTCGACACGGGAACCGGACACGGCAACGTGACGCCGAAAAGCTTGGTAGTGTGATCGAAGGCGAGTCGGCCTGCAGTCGACTTTCGACGTGACGGACGGCCTCTGCGGCATTCCAGCGGGAATGTCGCAGAGGCCGCGTCACTGGCCAAGGCCTGCGACGCCCGCGCGAATTCAGCCTCTATTTTGATGCGTGCACGGCCAAATTTTGCCAATGGCCGTGCCCACGAGAGCTGCCGTCCCCGGCCCCGTGCAATCTCGGGCTGGTCGGCACGATTAAAATCTGATCGCGGCCCTGTTGCCTTGCGACCGCGACTCTCCTATCGTTAGGGGCGGGTGGGGCAACACAGATCAAACGTCGTCCATGTTTATTCATGGCGGCGCAGCGAGGGCGAGGCCCTGCTCGGGATCTAAAATCTTCTCCGACCACCGTCTTTTGGGAGGATCGAGCCATGGCACATAATCGTCGCCGCGCTTCTGTCCGTCGCTACACCCACCTGCGTGCTGAGTCGCTCGAGAGGCGCATGCTCCTCGCAGCGGATCTTCTCAGCGGCCCACCAGTCCACCAACTCGTGTGGAACGGCGAGACTGTCACCGCCGCGGTCGACGCCTGGATCGTGACGACCCACGCGAGCGCCGCCGCGCCGCCTGTTCGCGCGGGGTGGACGATGTCGTCTCTGGGGGCAGGCTCCTTTTCCGTCCGAGCGCCGGCTGCATCGGCCGCCGACGTATCGGCCTGGGCTTCGTCAACGCTCGGCATTCGATCGCTCGAGCCCGATCGGATCATCACCGCATCAGCGATCCCCAACGATCCGTCTTTTGCTTCCCTCTGGGGGCTTCACAATACCGGACAGACCGGCGGCGCGGCCGACGCTGATATCGATGCGGCCGAGGCCTGGAACACGACGACAGGATCGCGTTCGGTGGTGGTCGGCGTGATTGACACCGGCATCGACTACCTGCATCCCGACCTCGCGGCCAACATGTGGCGAAACCCCGGTGAAATCGCCGGTGATGGTATCGACAACGAAGGGAACGGGTTCGTCGATGACGTGTATGGATGGGACTTTGCCAATAACGATGCCAACCCTTTTGATGACGAGGGCCATGGAACCCACGTCGCGGGCACGATCGGTGCCGTGGGCAATAACGGGGTGGGCGTCGCCGGCGTGAATTGGCAGGTGTCGCTCATGGCACTCAAGTTCCTGGGGGCCGACGGCAGTGGCTCAACGAGCGCCGCGGTGGCCGCCCTCAACTACGCCACGATGATGCGGCAAACCCGTGGCGTGAACGTCGTGGCCACAAACAACAGCTGGGGCGGCGGCGGGGCATCGACGGCGCTCACGAATGCGATCGTGAATGGCGGCAACGCCGGAATCCTGACCGTGGCCGCCGCCGGGAACGAGAGCGCCAACAACGATGTCACTCCGTCGTATCCAGCCAACGTACCCTCCACCTTCGTCATCTCCGTGGCGGCAACCGATTCGTCAAACCGCTTGGCATCGTTCTCAAACTACGGCGTGACGACGGTCGACGTCGGTGCGCCGGGTGTCGCGATTTTCTCGACGACGCCAAACAACACCTATTCGTCCTACAGCGGCACGTCGATGGCGACGCCCCAGGTTGCAGGCATGGTGGCGCTGATGGCGGCGGCCAACCCGCAGGCCACCGCCACCCAGATCCGCTCGGCTATTCTTTCGACGACCGTTCCGATTGCGTCGCTGGCAGGCAAGGTCGCAACGGGTGGGCTTGTGAACGTAGCGGCTGCAGTGGCCGCCATAACGGGAGTGCAGCCACCACCTCCACCTCCTCCTCCTCCTCCTCCGCCACCACCGCCGTCCTCAGGGATCGGCGAGCCGAATGACTCGATCGCGACCGCGAAGGCCATCACGCTCTCAAGTGGTCGGGCGACGGTTTCCGGCACGGTGGGCGACGGCGCGTATGGAACAGCCGATGTCGATCTCTACGCCGTGACCGTCGGGGCCGGTGGCACACTCACCGTTGATATCGACGCCGCGACCTTGGCAACGCCCTCGGCACTCGATTCGTACGTCCGTATCTTCACCGCCGCCGGCACCCAGGTCGCCGCAAATGACGACTCGGGAGGCACGCTCGACAGCCTCGTCACGTACACCGCGGCAACCGCAGGCACGTACTACATCGGCGTGACGTCCTACGGCAACTCGGCCTATTCGGCGACGACGGCCGGGACTGGGACGGCGGGAGACACGTCTGGAAGCTATTCGGCCATCGTGACCGTGGCGCTGCCTGTCCTTCCTGCCCCAACGGCCGACATCATCGACGTGTCTCCCGATCCACGAACAACCTCCGTGTCGGCAGTGGTCGTGCAGTTCAGCCGCGCCGTGTCAGGCGTGGATGTGAGTGACTTCACTCTCACCCGTGGCGGCACCGCGGTCGCGATCACCGGGGCCACGGTCACGACGACCGACAACGTGCGTTGGACACTCTCGGGCCTGGACGCCGCAACCGCGTCGGCAGGCACGTACGTCCTCACGCTCAAGGCGACGGGGAGCGGAATCGTGGCGGTTGATGGAGGGGCCGTTCTCGCGGTGGCAGCCTCTGACACATGGACCACGAACGCGGCCACGCTTGTGGATGCGGGCGACTCCATCGCGACGGCAGCTCCGATCAGCATTCGGTCCGGAACGGTTCGGCTGGCTGGCCGGATCGGCGACGGCACGTTTACCTCGAAGGATGTCGATCTCTTCAAGGTCGTGCTGGCTGCGGGACAGACGCTCACGGTGGATGTGGATGCCCGCACGCTCTCCGGCGGCTCGACACTCGACAGCTATCTGCGAATCTTCAACGCGTCGGGAACCCAGGTCGCCTCGAACGACGACGACGGCTCGACGTACGACAGCCTTCGTTCCTTTCGCGCGACCACCGCCGGCACGTACTATGTGGGCCTCTCGGGCTACGGAAACTCTGCCTACGTCGCCGCTCGAGCAGGCTCGGGGCGGGCGGCTTCGACAGGCGTGTACCAGGCCCAGTTCACGCTGTCGCCGCTCGCGGCCACCACGGGTGTGCGGTTGGCCGGCTTCCGCGATTCGGCCACCGTGCCCAGTTCAGCAACGGCGGCCGCTTTTGCAGCCTATGGAGCCAACTGGTCGGCCGCGGTCCAGGCGGCTTCATCCATCCCGGCGGGACGCCGGGTGGCTGGTCGCTGAGCTGGGCGTGACGGCCTCGTGTCACTCGCGGATTGCTCGCTCCCAGGAGAACGGTTTTTCACGCTGGCTCAACGCGTGCCTCCGTGAGGCGTTTTCCAGCGACTGGATGTCGATCGACGGGCTTGGCGACCTACTGACCGGTCGCCCCGTCTGGAATCCGAAACCATGCTGGCGACGGGCACAGATAGCCGGCTGACCCCGCGACCAAAAGGACTACTCGCGAACGGCTCGGAGGGGCTCCGAAAGGCATTCTTTGGCACTGGTGGCAATTGGTGCCAATGATGAGCCCGAAGGGGCTCGATGAGTCGAGAACCCCTAGAAACCACGGCAGAAAAAAAGCGGAGGGCACGGGATTCGAACCCGCAACCGATTACTCGGCATCTGATTTCGAGTCATGATCCCGCACCCACTTTTGTCTCATTTTCACGCGTTTTTTCGCACCGTAAATTCTCTTGGGCTACCATGGGGCTACCTTCCTCCATGAAGCGGTAGGGCCATCGCCGCCCCTTCGCGACGCCCCCGCTCGTCAGATCCGAGCCCAGGCAGAACCTTGAATTCACCCCGGTAGGCCAATTAAATCACGACCACCCATACATTCACCGCATGGATGACCGGTTCGTATGAAAAAACACTTTTAAACTCGACATCGCGATCGCTTTTCGGTTTTGGTCCATCCCCCGTAAATTTCACTTTGACCCTCCCGAAACCCAGTATCTCGGCGCAAAACCGCATTCTTTGCCCTCGGAGACCACGCAAAACAGCCCACTGATCAGGCTTTTTTTACGTTATGAATTTAACTTTCCTAGAATTTCGTA
>JANNSZ010000041.1:0-1806 GCA_031403195.1 Planctomycetota bacterium
GTTTGCTGACGAGGGCGGCGACGACATCTCGATGGTCGTCACCGGCGACGTGCGGGGAACCATCGTCCAGGCTGGCTCGAACGATGTGACCGCGGAAGTCAGCGGCAGCGTGGCGGGCTCGAAGTTCTTCGCCCCGGAAAGCAACGTCTCCCTCACGGTCGGCGGATCGCTCAGCGACACCGATATTGTCGCGGGCAGCGATATCTCGCTCGATGTGACGGGCAGCGTCACACGGCTGCGAGCCAGCGCGAAAACCGACATCGCGCTGACCGCAGGCGCAAGCGTCACGCGATCCAACCTGACCTCCTCCGACGGCGAGATCTCCGCCGACATTGGCGGCAGCGTGATCGCCTCCGTGCTGGCCGCCGAAAGCGACATCACGCTGAGTGTCGCCGGCGACGTGAGGAACTTCGTAACCCCGGCCGGAGCAAACATCCCGAGCGTAATCTCTGCCAACAGTGTCAGTGCTAATCTGACGGTCGATATCGGTGGCTCGCTCGTACAAAGCCGGGTGGTGGGCGAAAATGTCTTACTGAAGGTCACGCTTGACCTGTTCGGATTCGTGCAAGCGGGTGTCCTCGACGTGAGCATCGGTCGCGACGTGCTAGCCGGCGCCAAACTGCAGACGCGTCATGTCTTCGACGTCGACGGCGACTTCATCGGCTTCACGATCGGCCGGAATTTTAACGGCGTGCTCGATGTTTCCCAAACGTTCACCACCGGCACGGGCGCCACGCAAACGCTGATCGGTGGCGTTGTCGGTGCAGGGGCCGTGCTCAACTTCGCCGACATCGACGCCGGGAGTAGCGCCGCCGAGTTCGTCTTCGGCGGAAACTTCAACGGCGCGTTGAATACCACCGGTGGACTCGACACTTCGCTTCGCTTCGGTGGCAACGTGAACCAGATCATCATCTATGGGGCTGTGCGTGACGACATCATCATCGCCGGCCGGCTCACGTCGCTGACCAGCGGCAGTAACTTCTTCGCGATCGACACCAACGACGGCGGATTCTTTGATGGAACCGGCACCCTTACCGGCATTCTCGACACGGGAGCCGGTCATGGCAACGTGACGCCGAAGGTTTTTGTGTGATCGTGGGCGAGTCGGTCTGCAGTCGACTTTCGGTGATCTGGACAGCCTCGGATACCGTCCAAGCCACCGTCAGCCCACGGCGTTTCAGACTCGGCGCAGGCCGTGCCGGGTGGCTCGGCGTTGTCTGCTCTTGAGCGCGAGTGGGTGGCGTTCACGGGCAGCGTGTCAGGCAAGTCCTGCACGGCTGCTCGGTGAACGGTGGGCCTGCACGAGCTCACCCAGTCGTCGGTCGCCACTCGCGCGGGCAACGTCCGAGGAAATTCGAGTGCGCCTCGAAAATCCTTCAGGTGATCCACCCTCAGCTACTCGGGGGATCACCCGCCAGACGACCGATTCGTGCCGCCTGGAATGGCAAAATGGGGGGAATGCACGAAGATTTCGGGCGCTGCTTGCATCTGGCTTTCTGGTTGAATAGGTTCTCCTGGGGAATTGCGGAGAATACGCAATTCCCTCATCCGCCGAGTGCTGGTCGGCGATGAGGTGAGGGCCATAGAGCCCAGAGGCGTCAGACAGCGCGTGGTTCGCACACTCAAAATCCCTTCCATCTCTATATAGGAGTTTCTTCTCATGGCCTCGAAACGCAAACTGCGCCGGACCGGTGGTCGTGGGTCACGCCTCGCGATGGAAAACCTGGAGTCGCGGCGCGTCCTGGCGGTGAACGTGATCGACGTGAGTCTAGCGAACAGCTTCACCTACACAGACTCCACAAGTGA
>JANNSZ010000042.1:0-20888 GCA_031403195.1 Planctomycetota bacterium
TCGACCACTTCGTCAGCGTCGCTCGCTGTTCAGCCGTCAGGGTAATTGGCTTCGCAACACGCATGATCGAATCCTCCACGAGTTGAGGATTCAACGCCACTGCCGAATATAAGTTGCGTTATTTACGCGACACTACACTAGGGCGCGGCCAGAAGGCGGCGTGCTTCGGCAACGGCAGATGCGGCATGCGGTCGGCCCGCATACATCTCCACGAGGCCTGTGAGCAATGCGCGACGACGGATGAGCAACGCCTCGCGGTCCGTGGGCGACGCACCTCGGGCACGCAAGGCCAGCGACGATGCCTCCGCGAGAGTTGCGGCTGCTCGCGTGGCATCTTCCTTTCGTTCGTGGAAAGCCAGTGGAGTGAGCCGTTCAAGCTGCCGGCGAACAAGCTTGAGCCAGAGGACATCCTCCTTCTCGCCTGCGGTCGTGGGTTCCGTGGCCGAAGTCTTGTGGAGGGTGAGGATCGCCTCCAGCGCAGCTAGGCAGGCGAGGGGGCTTTCTGGTTCGCGTGCCATCGCGGCGCGATAATCCCGTTCGAGCGGGCGAGGCACCGCAGTCTTCGAAAGCCTCCGGCGGGCGCGGCGTTCGAGGGCGTCGAGCTCGAGCGAGCTATCGAGATCCCGAATGGCTGCGGCGCGCGGATCATCTGCGAATCGCTCGAGAAAGTCATCGATCGATCGCTGCGCGTCCCGCAGATCAGCCGACGGATCGTCGGCAATCAGCATGATGCGACCATGGAGCGTGTCAGCCGAGGGCGGACGCACGAGGAACACGACGAGGGCAGCAAATGCCACCACGAGCCCAATACCCACCGCGGCTTTGAGCAGTGTGTCACGGTTGGCTTGCCTCGCCGCGTCCGCCCGCATCGTGCGATCCAGGTCGTCCACGGTCGTGAATCTCGTCGCAGCCACTCGCCTCGGCTCGGCGTGGCTGGGATCGGGATCAGTGACCCGGTGGGCAAGCGAGCCGGCATCGGCTGCGGTGCCTGGCATAAACTCCATCGTCGACCCGTCGCCGACGGGACTACCAGGGGACGGGGCTGATGGAGCCCGCTGTGTCGCCGCAGCAGGGACATCGGCCGGCCCCGTGCCGCGGGTCGTCCGCATGAGGTCGATGCCCGTGGCTGGCCGATCAACCCGCACTGTTCCGCCGCTCGCCCGATGCGGCGATGTGGCAGCTTCCGGATGTGCCTCGCGTTCAATGGTCTCGAGCAGCCGCCCCAACGCCAATGCACTGGCAGGCCGCTCGGCTGGTTCCTTGGCAAGGAGCTTATCCACGAGCTGATCAAGCGAGGGAGGCACGTCGGTCGCGATGGAGGAAACGCGTGGCGGCTTCTCTCGCCGCTGCCGCACAAGGACCTCGACCACCCTTCCACCGTGGAACGGGGGGCGGCCGGTCAGCATCGCATACATCACGAGACCGAGTGCGTAGAGATCAGCGCGATGATCGATCACGGCACCGGTTGCCTGTTCGGGTGCCATGTATTCCGCCGTACCCACGACGGTGCCTGCTTGGGTGTGGCCCGTCTCGCCGAAGAGTCTCGCGATTCCGAAGTCGGCCAGCTTGACACCGCCATCGATTGCCGACTCGTCGGCAAAGAGGAGGTTGGCCGGCTTGAGGTCGCGGTGGACAATCCCCTGATCGTGTGCCGCCTTGAGGGCCCGCGTGATCGCGGCGGCCGTCGCGATGGTTTCCCGCCAGGAAAACCTGCGACCGCTCTTGAGCAAGTCCTCGAGGCTTCGGCCGGGCACCAGTTCCATGGCGAAGAAGGGCAAGCCGTCTTCCTCGCCAAAGGCCATCAGCCGAACGATGCCGGGATGACGAAGCCCTTTGAGCGCCTCAATTTCGGCCTCGAATCGCCGGCGAAGCCCAGCGTCGTCACTCAAGTAGGTCGCGAGCGTCTTCACGGCCAGCGGGCGGCCGTCGGC
Source organism: Planctomycetota bacterium (assembly GCA_031403195.1). Taxonomy (GTDB): domain Bacteria; phylum Planctomycetota; class Planctomycetia; order Pirellulales; family UBA1268; genus QWPN01. The sequence goes on from JANNSZ010000042.1 coordinate 1,932, forward strand.
ATCCTCGGCCTCGTAGACCGTGCCCATGCCGCCCCGGCCAAGCCGGCGCCGAATCGTGTACGGGCCCAAGCGTGTCGGATCCATGGGGAGAAAGTGTATCGCAGCCCACCGCCTAGCGGCATGCGCGGGTACAACATGCACCGCCGGCACCAGGCCCCGGCCCACGACGAGGACCTCCAGAATGCATGAATCGACGCGACCTGACGGCGTGACGCGATTTCTGCCGTCTACCACTAATCAGGCTCGCGGCTTGGCCAGCTACGCCATCGATTTTCTGGGCTGCTGGCCGCCAGGCATCGGCTCGGCAACCCTCGAACTCCTCGAACGATTTCACCTCGATAGCGTTGGCTGCGGCATTTCAGCCCTGGCTCACCGGGCCAGGGCCCCGACCATCCTGCGGCAGGATGCGCTCGCGGCGGCGCCGGCCGCGGGCACGACCGGGACGGTTTGCCTGGGCTCCGCCCGCCGGTGTCTCACCGAGCGAGCCGTGGCCGCCAATGCCTCCGCGGTGCGTGAATGGGATTCCAACGGCACAAACTTTGGCTACGACGACGCCCGCGGCCGCACCGCTGGTGAGTTTGGGCACAACGATTTCTACCCCGTGGCGCTCGCGGCGGCCGCTGAGGCCAGCCTCGACGGAGACCAGACCCTCCGCGTGATGCTCCTCATCGATGAGATTCGCGGCAGGCTGGCGGAAGTGTTCCCACTTCGGAAGTACGCGATCGACCATGTCCATCACGGCACGGTCGCTTCGGCCGCGGCCTTCACAGCCGCCCTCGGCGGGAGTGCAGACCAGATCGAGTCGGCCATCGGAATGGCCGTGGCCCATTATGTGCCCTACCGCGCGATCCGTGCCGGCCATCAACTCTCCGATAGCAAGGGTGCCTCGGCCGCGTTCGCCGCCGAGGCGGGCGTGACCTGCGGCCGGCGCGCGCTCGCCGGGTTCGTCGGACCACGGGACATTTTTCGCAACCCGCTTGCGATCTACCGACTCAACGAGCCCACCCCAGGTGATCTGAGCCCCTTTGATCTTGAGCTTGGCCTAGGCGGTGATGCATTCGCAATCCATTCCATGCATTTCAAGCTCGGTCTCTATGAGCACCAGTCGGCGGGGGCCCTCCAATCCCTCGTCGATCTCTTTCACCTTCATCCAGCGCTTGCCCGAGATCTCTCCGGCATAAGCAATGTCCGCGTCACGATCTACGAGCCGGCCTACTCGATCATCGCTGATCCGGCCAAGCGCACACCGACGACGCGACAATCGGCCGATCACTCGCTGCCGTACATCCTCGCCCGCACCCTCCTGAAGGCGGGTGACGCGGCCATGGGAGGCGAGCCCGCGGACTGGAAATCGCTCATGCTTCTACCAGACGACTACGCTGCCGACGCGATCCGCTCCCCGGCTGTGGCATCGTTGATCGATCGGATCACCATCGAGCACGGCGGCCCCGAGTATGACCGGCTTTACCCCGATGGAATTCCGACGCGGGTCTTCATCGACCATGAATCGCTTGGTACGCTTGATGGCGGCCTTGTGCGATACCCACTCGGCCACGCGAAATCGAACGCCGCCGACACTCGCTCGCTCGTCGATTTGAAATTTGACCGGCTTGTAGCCGGTGCCGTGGATGACTTGAACAGGGTGCGGGCACGGATACGCCTCGCCGGCCGATCACCCCAAGACGTGGCGGAGCTCTATGGATTTCCCATTCACGGGTGTGATCCCGATTGACAAGCCGCCGGGGACATCCTCGCGGCGCGTCGTCGATATCGTCGCCAGGGCCTGTGGGATGCGGGCCGTTGGCCATGCCGGCACCCTCGACCCACTGGCCATGGGCGTTGTGGTCGTCTGCGTCGGCCACGCGACCAAGCTCGTCGACTACATCCATCAGCTTCCCAAGCGGTACGAGGCGGTGTTTCTCCTCGGTCGATCGAGTCCGTCCGACGATCTTGAAACACCGGTCGCAGAGGAGCAGGATGCCCGGCGGCCCACGTATGACGAGGTGCTGGCAGCCCTGCCACCATTCCGCGGAAACATCATGCAACGGCCCTGTGACTATTCAGCCGTGCATGTCAACGGCCAGCGGGCCTATGCCCTGGCGAGGAAAGGGCGTGACATCGACCTTCCACACAAAGCCGTTCGGATCGACCATCTTGCCGCCACCGCCTACGACTGGCCTCGGCTCTCGCTCGACATCGAGTGTTCGACGGGGACGTTTATCCGCGCGCTCGGCCGCGACGTGGCGGCCACCCTCCAAACGCAGGCCGTGATGGAGTCGCTCGTGCGCACGAGTATTGGGCCGTTTGGCCGCGACGCGAGTCTCGCGATGGCAGACATCCGCACTGAGACCGTGGAGGCCACGCTCCTGCCGGCGGTCGCTGCGGTGCCGCATCTTCCGCAGGTGGTGCTCGTCGGTGCGGAGCTCGATGCAGCCGTGCGCGGTGGCCTTGTCGCCGGACCAGTGACCGAGGGCTCACCCGTGGCGGAGCATCTTGCCGCCGTCGATGGCTCGGGCGACATGGTGGGCATTCTCAAACGGCATTCGTCGGGCGCGTATCGCCTCCGTCCCAACTTCCGAGGCGTGGGCTAGCACCTCGCTGTCCGTGGAAAAAGCGATCCCTGGCTCTATCCAACCGAAGGCCGACCGCTGGAACGGCCGAGGACTTTTGGCTGCCTACGCGAGAATCGTGTCGAGCGTCCCCGTGGAGTCGCCGAACGACGGCTGCTCGACGCCCATAAGGTCGAGCATGGTGAGGTAGAGATTGGTCATCGGCTGCTCGCTGGGGAGGAGCACATGACGACCGGGAGCAAGGCGGCCACCGGCGTGACCGGCAAGCACCACCGGGAGGTTGTCATGTCCGTGCCTGTTTCCATCCGAAAGACCACTCGCATAGACCACCATCGCGTGGTCGAGGAGGCTTTGGCCATCTGCTTCTTTCACATCCCGCATGCGACCCAAAACATACGCGAACTGTTCCGCGTGAAATCGATCGATGCGGGCGATCTTCTCCAGCGATTCCTTGTTGTTCCGGTGGTGAGAGAGCTCATGATGCCCCTCTGAGACGCCGATCTCCGGAAACGTGCGGTTGCTCCCATCATGAGCGAACATGAACGTTGCGATTCGCGTCGAGTCGGTCTGGAAGGCAAGCACGAGCATGTCGGCGAGCAGCCGGATGTGCTCCTTATAGGACGGGGGCGGCCCATCGGGCAGTTTCATGTCGGGCACGTTCGGCGGAGGCCCGTCGAAGCGCGCCACCTGTCGCTCGATCTCGCGAATGCCATGCAGGTACTCATCGAGTTTGCGACAGTCTGCCGGGGCCAGTCGCTGACGAAGCGACCGCGCGTCAGCCAAGACAAAGTCAAGAATGGACTGCTGGTTACCACGGCGCGCAGTGAGGCTCACACCCCTCTCCGCCCCCTTCCCTTCACCGAACAGCCGTTCGAAGACCAGCCGCGGATTCGTCTCGGCGGCGACCGGCTGATTCGGGCTTCGCCAGACGATATTGTGCTGGTAGGCGCACGAATACCCGGAGTCGCAGCCGCCGCTCCTGCGGGACGCATCGCAGGAAAGTTCGAGCGACCGGAGCCGTGTCTGATGACCGACGGCTCCCGCCGCGACCTGGTCGACAGAGATGCCGACGCGGATGTCGTCCCCAGCGGTCTTCTTGGGCCGTGCCCCGGTGAGAAACGTGGCGGAGGCTCGCGCGTGGTCGCCAGCGCCGTCACGGCCAGCCACACCACATCGATGGGCAAGCCCCGAGATCACCTGCACATCGCTCGTGAACTCTGCCAGGGGCTCGAGCGTCGGGCTCAACTGCAGGTCGGTCCCTGCCCCGCCGGGTCGCCACTGGTCCACATTCACGCCGTTGGGGATGTACATGAATGCTATGCGGGTCGGCACGGGCGCCGCGCCCGCTGAGGCTCGGGCCATACCGGCAGGTCGGAACGACTCGAGGATCGGGAGACCGACACCGACTCCCAGGCCTCGCAAGACCGCCCGCCGAGTCAAGGCAACGTGACGAGTTGGCCGCAGTGTGTCGCCGGTATCGCTTGCGCTGCTCATGGCACCCTCTCCACCGCAGGTGGATTGCCCGCCGCGGGAGGCACCGAAGTCGGGCCGCCGCGACGCATTTGAAACGGAACGCTCGTCACCACGCCCGACACGAACGTAGCCAAGCGATCGTGTCGCTCGACCTCTTCGACAATTCTATCCACTGCCGGACCGTCTACGTATTCCAGCCCCCTGCCGAGGGCATACGTCAGAAGCTTTTCCGCGAGGCAACGGTAAAAATCACGCCGCCGGGGTCCCGCAATGACGGTCGAGAGCTCGCGAACGTCGGAAAACTGCTCGCCAGTGACGAGCCGACCGGCCGTGTCGACGGCCGCGGCATCGGAATCGGCGCGCCACTGCCCCAAGGCGTTGTATCGTTCGAGCGCGAGACCGAGCGGATCCATTCTCGCATGGCAAGATGCACAGAGGGCATCACGACGATGCAACTCCATGACCTCGCGCATGGTTGCCTGCTTCCCCAGCGAATCCGCCGCCTTTTCGATCGCGGGGACGTTCGCCGGCGCCGGCGCCGGCGGCGTGCCCAGGAAATTCTCGAGAATAAACAGCCCGCGTTTCACGGGAGATGTTCGCATGGGGTTGCTCGTGACCATGAGGAAGCTGCCGTGGGTCAAGAGGCCGCCGCGGGCGACGTCGTCGGGGACGTCTACAAGCCGCATCTCATCACCCGAAACTCCGGGGATCCCGTAGAACCGCGCCAGCGGCTCATTGACGAAAGTGTGCCGTGTGGTGAGGAGGTCCGTCGCCGGCAGCCCCTCGCGGAGCCCGTGCGCGAAAAGCAACTCGGTCTCCTTTCGCATAGACCGCCGCACGCGGTCATTGAAGACGCGATCGCCCTCCTCCCACGTCTTCGCCTGAAGCACGACCATCACGTCGATCGCGATTCCCTCGACGTCCCGTGTCTGAAGCCACTGGCCCACGAAGTTCTGTACGAATGCATCACACCGTCGATCGCCAATCATCCGGTCAATCTGCTTCGCCAACTCCTGGCGAAGCGAATTCTTCTCCGCAAGCCTGAAGAGCTCATCGTCGGGCATTGTGCTCCAGAGAAAGTAGGAGAGCCGGCTCGCGAGTGCAAACTCGTCGATGAGGACTGCCGCTCCAGGCATCGCACCTGCATCTGCGTGCTGGTCTTCGATCCGAAAGAGAAACCGCGGTGAGGCCAGGATGGCGGTCAGGGCAGTCGCGATCCCCTTTTCAAACGACCCGCCCTGCGCTCCGCGTGCGTCTGTAGCTACTGCCACAAGCCGCGCGAGCGTCTCGTCATCGGGTGGTCGGCGAAACCCGCGGGCCGCGAGTTTTCGCACGGTGCGGCGGAGGTGTGCTGGCCGTTCGGATTCGTCGCCGGGAGGTGGTCCGTAGGGAAAGAGACGTCGAAGGTGATCTGGGTACTCCCGCTTTTTGTCGGCCGTTGTGATGAGCACTACCTCGCTTGCAACGCGATTCCCGATCCGTGTCGCGAGCGTGAGATACTTCTCGAGCAGCATGGGTGAGACCGAGTGCACGGCGCCGATTGTGTCGAAGCCATGTCCGGTGTCGTCAATCGGCAGTTCATCTCGCAGATTTTCTTTGATGCCGGTGAGGTCACGCACCGTGTTGGCGTACTCCACGCGGTTGAGCCTCCGAAGCACGACATGGCCCGGATCTGGCCGTGCGGGATCGACGCCGAGCACATCATGCGAGACGAAGTTGATGAGCTGATGCCGCTCCGCCGCTGACGGCTGCGTCTCGTCGGCCGGTGGCATCGTCTCGGCCCGAAGATTCTTCCAGACTGCAATCCAGTGACGCTGGGCGTCGCCTGGAATGGCTCCGTTCTTTGTTCGACCCGCGAGGAGCGCGTCGAGGGCGACTCCCCCTTCCTCTGTCCCATTGCCGTGACACGCACCGCAATACCGCGTGAGCAGTGCCGGCCCCGAATCACTCGCCTCGCCGACGCCGCTGGTGCCAAAAAAAAGCACCACCGCCACCCCACGCACGCACTGCCCGTATGGTGTCATGCTTCGATTCTAAAGCCCTCGAGCGTCGGGCCGCCACCGCACCGGACATGCTAACCACCGGGGGTACGGCCACATAGCCGCCCGCCCCAGAAACGCTCCACCATACGGGATTTCCGAGGTTTTCCGGTCATGGCCGGTACCGGCGACCGGCCGCTGGACGCGCAGGTGCCGCTCGCAAAACCTGCCCTGTTTCACGGATAGGCGCAAAACAGGGCCTGCTGCCAATTGCTAGCCTCTCCGGCGGAGCGTCGAAAACCTCTCTATCATTGCCCTGCCGACCTGCTATACTCCGAAGCAGTCGGTTTAACGACGTGAACCGTAGCGCCAGTTCTGCTGTCGATTCCAAGCCTGATTGGCTTGGTCGATGATTTGCCTGCTCGCTGCTTCTCGCCTTGCCTACTTGGCGGGCCACCACTCTGGTCCCTTTCTTTTTCGGCTTGGAAAGCAGACTCGAGCCGGTCGGTTTTTTTGTGGAGATCAGACAGTGGGTAAGAAATTGTACGTCGGTAACCTGAGCTATTCGGTTACCAGCTCAAGTCTTGAGCAAATGTTTGTCGAGTTCGGCGAAGTGCGTAGCGCCGAAGTGATTCAGGACCGTGAAACCGGTCGCAGCAAGGGTTTTGGCTTCGTCGAAATGGCCGACGATAATGCCGCTCGCGAGGCCATCAAGGGCCTGCACGAGAAGGAAGTCGACGGTCGCGCCCTGACGGTCAACGAAGCCAAGCCACGCGAAGCGCGTAGCGGTGGCGGTGGCGGTGGCGGCTACGGTGGTGGTGGTGGTGGTGGCTACGGTGGCGGTGGTCGGCGCTAAGCCAAACTCAGGCCAGTCGTAGAACTAGACCATTGCTCCGATCAATCGCAGCAATACAGATGACCGGTGGAATGTTCCCTAAGAACACCCACCGGTCATTTTGTTGGCACCGACCAATAGCCATCACCACAGCGCGAGACCGTTGTGGCTGTATCAATCAATCGACAACGAGTCCACCACATACAGCGCGATCGCAGCCACCATCAGCGAGGCCGCGACGACACGGCGGATAAACGTCCCACGATCGACCCGTTCCTCAAGTTCGTGCCAGCCCGCGCGGGCCAGCCACGCGCCGAGCACGACCGCCATCACTCCCCGCGTGGCCTGGAGCACGTTCCCAAAAACCACGCCCACGAGGCCGAAGCAGGCGTAGAGGGCCACCATGCCCGAGAGCCAGGCGGCGGCGTACTGCCATGCAGCGATTCGTTCGCGCCGGTCACGTGCCCGCAGGCGAGGCCAAATCAGCAGCGCGATCGCCGCGAGCACACCGCAGGCGACGTAGGTGACAGCCATTGCGAGCGATCCGGCGTGAAGCCTGGAGATCGGCTGTCCGGCGGTGCTGGTTGCTGGTTTCATCGCGTCAATCAGGCCGATGATGTAGAGGTCTGAGCATGCGAACCCAAGGCACGTGACGAGAATGATGGCGAGCGTGGGAAGCCCACTAGCGCCGCCCCGCTGAAGCATTCCGGCAGCTACGACGCTGGCCACGACCGCAGCCCACTGCCGCCAGTCCAGGTTTCCATTGGGCGTCATCGACACAATTGCCGCGAGCATCACAAGCTTGAGGCCGAGGAGCGGCGCCACCCGCGACGCGGGGATCCGCTTCAGCGCCGCGAAGACCCCTGCCTGCCCGACAAAGTAACAGCCCACGGAACCTGCCAACGGCCAGAGCCATGCGAAGGTAGGAGGCCATCGCCCTGGAGCGCATGCCGCAACGATCGGGAGCGATGCAAGCCCCATCACAAGATGCGCCTGCACCAGCAACCGGAGGCTCCCGCCAGGGGCACGGCATCCATGATGCCGCGACACGAGATACGAAACGGCGCTTGCCGCCGCAGCGAAGAGGCCGGCCGCCACGCCAAGCGTCAGGGATCCGGTGAAATCCATACGTGGCGCAAGCCGGCGGAGGCTGGAGGCTGGAGGTGGGGGATACCGATCGTAGCACCCCACGCTGCACGCTGGCGGCAGGGCTTGTGCAGCCGGCATCTCCCCTACGACCGCAACGTTCGGCCGGCCCGTTCCAGCCGCCCTGCCCCGCTTGCCCATGAACCGGCCTGTAGAGTTGCGCAGCCACTCTGCCCGCCTGGAAAACGCCTCCATGTCGATCGCCGAACGCGCCGTCTCGCTGCCATCCTTTGCCGCCCCTCGAATTGCCGCCGTGCCACAGGCCGACGCAGGAGCCCGCAACCGCGCTCGAGACCTTACGGCGCTCGTGCTCCTAGCCGTGTGTGGTTTTCTCGTCGTCGCCCTTGCGACGTTTGATCCAGCGGATCCTCCCTTGTCGCGAGGGTTTCCGCCGAACGCACGAGCCACGAACGGCTGTGGACTGGTAGGCGCAATCGCTGCCGCGGGGCTCTATGAGATGATTGGCTTTGGGGCCTGGCTAGCCGTTGCGATCGTCCTCGCCGCCGATGTGGCGATGCTTCGTCGTCGCCCGCTGCCTGACCTGCCGCTGCGGACCGCAGGCGCTGTCGTCGCGCTCGCCGCGGCCTGTTCGCTCCTCGCCGTATTTCTTCCCGACTGGATCCCCCGGCCACTCTGGGGCGCCGGGGGACGGGTCGGCGGCATGGGCCGCGTGATCGCGGAGACCTACCTCGCCACGGCGGGCGCTACGATCCTCCTGCTCGCCCTGCTGGGAAGTGGTCTCTTCATCGCGTGCGACGCGATGCTCGTACGGTGCGGCACTATGGCAGTCGCGGGTGGCACACGATGTGCCACCCGCCTAGTGGGCGGATTGGCTGCCATCGCTGGCCGGATGGCTCGGCCGCGGGCCACAACCATCGCGCCCGTTCAGGCAAGCATCACCCAAACAGCCCTCGCATTCCCTGGTCTTCGGAAACGGCTTGCGGCTGAGAGCGAGCAGGTTGGCGATGACGACGATCAAGACGACGACGATGCGCCCACGATTCGCGTCCGTCGCCGTGAGCCTCTGATCACTGAGCCCGTTGAGGACGAGTCGGATGCCGACAACGAGGATCTCAACGACGTCGATGACGCGGACGCGCCGGCCGAGCCTGTCGCCCGTCCTGTGCCGATTCGGTCGCGAGCGAGCCGACGGCCCACAACTCCAGCGCTTGAGCTGTCTCCCGATCCGATTGGCGACTACGAGCTGCCAAGCCTCGAGATGCTCCTGCCCACTGAGTACGTCGCCCTCGACCAACAGGAACAAGAGGTTCGCGACCGTGCCAAGGTGCTCGAAAAGACGTTTGCCGAATTCGGCTTCAAGGTAAAGGTAGTCGAGGTCGAGACGGGGCCAGTTATCTCGCAGTATGAGATCGAGCTCGAAGCGGGCCTGCGATTGGCCAAGATCACGAATCTGGCCGACGACATGGCCATTGCGCTCCGCGTGCCGAGCGTCCGGATCGTGGCTCCGATTCCGGGCAAGAACTCGGTAGGCATCGAAGTGCCCAACACGACCCGTCAGATGGTCCGCCTCCGCGAGGTGATCGAGGAAACGCAGTCGAAGACCAGGTCGATGAAGATCCCGATCTTCCTCGGCAAAGACGTGGCAGGCAATCCGATGGTCGTGGACATGGCGAGCATGCCCCACCTCCTGATCGCCGGCCGCACGGGCACGGGCAAGTCGGTCTGCTTGAACTCGATCATCGTGTCGATGCTCATGACCCGACGGCCTGATGAAGTTCGCATGCTGATGATCGACCCGAAGATGGTCGAGCTCACGCCCTACAAGTCACTGCCCCACCTCATGCATCCGGTAGTCACCGACATGAAGAAGGCCGAGGCGATTCTTGCCTGGGCCGTCGAGAAGATGGAGCAGCGGTACATGCTGCTCGCAAAGGTGGGCGTGCGCCACCTCACGCAGTACAACGCGATGGGCCGCGACGAGCTCATCCGCCGGATGAACCCCGCCAACGATGAAGAGGCAGCAGCGATCCCCACGACGATGCCCTTCATCGTGATGATTGCAGACGAGATCGCGGACATGATGATGACCGCCGGCAAGGAAATCGAGGCCCACATCATCCGGCTCGCCCAGAAGAGCCGGGCGGTGGGTATCCATCTCATCCTCGCGACTCAAAAACCGACGGTGGACGTCATCACCGGCCTCATCAAGAGCAATCTGCCCGCGCGGATCGCGTTCCAGGTGGCGAGCCGCACGGACAGCCGCGTGGTGCTCGACGAGATGGGGGCTGAGCGGCTTTTGGGCAATGGCGACATGCTCTTCCTGTCACCGGGCACGAGCCAGATCCTACGCGGCCAGGGCACGTTTGTGAGCGATGACGAGATCGGCCGCGTGATGGCGGCGATCGGCACGACCGAGCCGCAGTATGCCGCCGAGCTTGTGAACCTCCAGCCAGCCGGTGCGAACGATGCCGCCGCGAAGGCCGAAGTGAGCCCGCAGGACCGTGACGAGTTGTATGAAGCGGCTGTCGAGGTCGTGATTCGCGAAGGGCGTGGCAGTGTCTCGCTGTTGCAGCGAGCGCTGGGTGTAGGATACGGCCGTGGTGCTCGGCTCATCGACTTCATGGCCGAGGACGGCGTCGTTGGTGAGTACAAGGGCAGCCAGGCCCGCGAGGTGCTCCTCACAATGGAGCAGTGGGCCGCACGAAGTGGCAGCGAGCCACTGCCACCCGATCCTGCACCCCGAAAGCTTCGCATCCAGCCACACGCCAGCGACGCCATCCAAGCCCTCGTCGAAGACGGAGACGACGTCGACGCAGAGTACGACAACGCTGATGCTGACGCCAGCGACTCGGACGAGTACGACGACGAGAGCGACGCCGATTGGGAAGACGACGAATCGAACGAACGCGAAGCCTGATAGCCTGGGCCCGCCCATGTCACACGCACCGTCACTTTCTCTGGTGAGCGGGGCGTGTGTTCCAGCCGTAGGCCTGGGACTGTGGAAACTCCCACAAGCGGTAGCGGCCGAGCGAGTTGAGCAAGCCATTCGCGAGGGCTACCGGCATCTCGATTCGGCTTGCGACTACGGCAACGAAGTCGAGGTCGGACAGGGGATTCGCCGCGCCCTTTCGGCTGGACTCGTCACGCGAGATGAGCTGTGGGTGACGTCCAAGCTGTGGAACACGTATCACGCACGTGACCACGTCCGGCCAGCTTGCGAACGAACGCTGCGGGATTTGGAGCTCGATCATCTTGATCTGTACCTCATCCACTTTCCGATTGCGCTGAAATACGTGCCGTTTGAAAAGCGGTACCCGCCGGCATGGTTCCATGATCCGCAGGTGGCTGCGCCGAGAATGGAATTCGCCCGCGTGCCCATTTCGGAAACCTGGAAGGCAATGGAAGAGCTCGTACGGGCCGGACTCGTGAGAGAGATCGGAGTCTGCAATTTCAACACGGCCCTCCTGCGTGACCTACTCACCGTGGCAGACATCCGGCCGGCGATGCTGCAGGTGGAAATGCATCCGTACTTGGCGCAAGAAAAGCTGATGCGATTCTGCCGCGAGGAAGGAATCGCGGTCACGGCGTTTTCTCCCTTGGGGCCGGCCTCGTATCAGTCGCTTGGCATGGCCCGGCTGGAGGACTCGCTGTTCACTCAGCCGCCGGTCGCGCAGGCAGCGCAGCGTACGGGCCGAACGCCGGCCCAAGTGCTGCTCCAGTGGGGAGTCCAGCGGGGAACGGCCGTGATTCCCATGACCTCGAAACCGGAGCGTCTGGCCGAGAATCTCGCCGTGGGCGATTTCACGCTGACCGATGACGAGATCGAGATGCTCACGGGGCTTGACCGGCGGTGGCGATTCAACGATCCCGGTGTCTTTGCGGAAGTCGCGTTCAACACGTTCTGCCCGATTTATGATTGAGCAACGGTCATCTGCCGAAGGGTGGTTGAACCCCGCAGCGAGCATCGGCAACACGAACGTTGGAGATACCGCCGCTACAGCATCCACTGCGTCGGATTTGCCCGGGGCGGGGTGCGGCAACCGGTAATCGAACCTCGGTTCGACTATGCTGTTGCCGCCATGGACGCCATCACATACGTACTCGATATCTTTCTTCATCTCGACGAGCACCTGCATGGGGTGATCGAAGCTTGGGGGCCGTGGACCTACGTGCTCCTGTTCGTGATCATCCTCTGTGAGACGGGGCTTGTCGTCACGCCGTTCCTTCCCGGTGACTCGCTTCTCTTCGCAGCCGGCGCGATGGCGGCGCTCTACCCTGAGCACTTGAGCGTGACCCTGCTGCTGGGGCTGCTCTTCGTGGCCGCCGTACTCGGTGACACGCTCAACTATTGGATCGGCCGCTGGGTGGGTCCTCGCGCCTTCGGGATCAACACGTGGTTCCTCAAGCATGAGAATCTGACAAAAACGCAGGCCTATTACGAGAAGCACGGCGGCAAGACGATCGTGCTCGCCCGGTTCATTCCCATCATCCGCACGTTCGCCCCGTTCGTAGCGGGTGTCGGCCGCATGGACTACCCGCAGTTTCTCTGGTTTAACGTAATCGGCGGTTTCTTGTGGATCGGTATCTGCACGCTGGCAGGCTACTTCTTCGGCAACGTCCCGATCGTCAAGGAAAACTTCGAACTCGTGGTGGTGGGCATCGTGCTCATGTCCGTGCTCCCCGTTGCCTATGAAATCTGGGCCACTCGCAGACGATGAATCGGCCTTTCACCTGAGACATGCGCCCACCCCGCGTCGTGATTCAGGCCAATGCTGTGCCCGATGCCTGATGACGGTCGGAGGTCACCCAGCAGACACATGGTCTTCTCCATACCACTTCGGACCGTTGGCCGCTCGGCGTTCGGCTGTCGGGCCACGCGGCCTGGCGTGAGAACTCATTCCGGCGGTATCCTTCGTTATGGGGTCGATGCCTCGATGCATGGGTTCTTCGCGTAGTCCAAGATGTGGGTGCCGTAGTGGCTCGGATCGCGGCCGCCGTGGTGGTTCTTATCGCTGCCGTAGGAGCATCGTCGCGCGACCGGGCGTTGCTGGCCGCTGACGCAGACTCAGCACGTGATGCCCAACACATGTTTGACCGGCTCGACGTCGACTGAAATGGCCGACTGACGTTGGACGAGGCTGCCGCGCAGGATAAACGCCTCCTCGGGCGGATCTTCGAGATGGCAGGGAAACCGCCACGTGGCGAAGTCTCCCGGGATGAATTTCACGACGTTTTTGAACGACACCGCGCAGGCCGCGGAAGTGTTGACGTGGCGACTCCACCAAAGGATCTCGTCCCGTTAACGCAGCTTGGTGAAGGCGATTATCGCGGATTCCGCGGCGGGTTGTATCCCGAGGGCGAGAACGCCCGCCCGCAAGAGCACGAGGAGGCCGGGCTCGCTCGAGCTCGGCACGTGCGACCGCTCAACGTGGACGGGCGTCCCGACCCTGAAGGCGCAATCGTGCTCCTTTCGCTTGGCATGAGCAACACGTCTCAACTCTCCGAGGGTTTTGCGTCGAAGATGCTGCCGGGAAAGATCAACCCGCGAGTGCGATTCGTGAATGGCGCCCAAGGCGGCATGACCGCGAGTGTGATCCAGCATGCGGGCGAGGGCCGCGGCGCCACGTTCTGGCGGACAGTCGACGATCGACTGAAGAGGCACGGCCTGACGCGTGCGCAGGTTCAGGCCGTGTGGATCAAACAGGCTAACGCAGACCCACGGGAAGGATTTCCCGACTATGCCCGTCGTCTCGAACGGGAGCAGTTGCGAATCCTTAAACTCGTCCATGATCGCTTTCCGAACTGCGGCCTGGCCTACCTGTCGAGTCGCACCTACGGCGGTTACGCCACGACGACGCTCAATCCCGAACCATACGCCTACGAGTCGGGGTTCGCCGTGAAGTGGCTCGTGGAACGACAGATCGCGGGCGACCGATCGCTCAACTTTGATGCGGCGCGCGGCGATGTTCGGGTGCCGTGGATCAGTTGGGGGCCGTATCTCTGGGCCAATGGGGCGGATCCGCGAGCCGACGGCTTCGCGTCACTGCGGGAAGACTTTCGCGAAGATGACGGCACGCATCATTCTGCGGCAGGGGCCCGGAAGGTCGGTGGCCTTGTGCTCGACTTCTTCATGACCGATTCGACAACCCGGCCCTGGTTCCTCGCCCCCTGAGATACCGGCGACCAAGGGCGATGCCCACGACTGCCGCCGAACCCGCGAGCATCGCAGTCCCCGGTTCTGGTACGGCAACAAACTCGAGCAGCATCACGCTTTGATTCGGCAGAAGAAACTGAGTCTGCTCGGGTGTGATCGTCAGCGAAGATGTCAGAAAGCTCTCAGTGCCTGGGGCGAGGGCTGTCAGGAGGCGAGCATTCGTCAGCGCATACCCGGCCGTCCCTGCGATGTCCATCACCTGTGAGCCGGCCAGGAAGGTGTCGATATTGACGAGTACCAAGGAGAGAGCCTGGCCGTCGGCCGACGTATAAGCGGATGTCCTGATGGAGTATGGGCTCAGGCCATTGGCGGTCGCCGGCGAGACGGTGTCTACCGCGAGTGCTCGTTCCAGGACCACATCGTCGAGAGCATCCACCATCTCTACCACAGGGAGAAACGTGTAGATCGGTGCACCATTCGCGTCATACCCATCGAGGCGCATGGGGTGCCATACCGCCGCCCCATTGCCCCAGATGAACGAGTGGGCCCGCTCCACTTCGGCCTTTTGGTTCAGCATGCCGAGGTAGTCTGCCATCGTCACGGCGCCCTGCCACGCCATCGCGAAGTTCGGGTCGGTGTTGCCGATGGCCGGAACAATCGAGTTGCCGTGCTCACCCACGATCACACGCATCTGATTGGAATGCGACGCATTGAACGCGTTCACCTGATCGATAAGCCCATCGACAAAAGGTTCGACGCTTTGGACACCGTATTGCTGTTGGGAGCGTCGAGTCGTAGTACGTGTTTGTCACGAGGGCGTAGACGTCGTTCCCGCAGGTATCGATGAGTGTCTGGTTCCAGGCCACCGCCTGCACCGGGGCGCTTGGCCTCGGGCTCGTGGCCGAGAGGGTGACTCGTATGCTCGAGTCGACAGCCTTCATCGCAGCAATAAACTCAAGCGAGTCGGCGGCGTACGCCGCAGCCCCGGTGGCAGTCATGAAGTTGTATTCGACCTGCGCCGTGGACGGCGTCCACGGCTCGTTGCCGAGATTGAAGAGCTTGACACCATAGGGGGCAGCATGGCCGTTGGCGGCCCGCATCGCGGGCCAGGGGCCGGTTGTCGCGTTGAGGTAGGACACCAAGTCCGCAGCGTCCTGAATCGCTTGAGTTTTGTTCTTGTTGTAAACGTCCCCATAGATGTTCACCATCATGTGCACATTGTCGGCAGACACACCTTGCGCCGCGGCCATGGCCATGAACTCGTCGAGCCCGAACGCGGCTTTATTCGGATACGGCTGGTAGGGCTGGGTGGCTCGCGAGGCGATTGGGCCGATCGTGGCTTTCCAGTTCCACGTGTTCACGGGGCCCTGCGGGTATCGCAAGGATGTCTGATCGAGTGATTCCCACTTCCACGTCACCCCAGTGCCGGGCGTCATATCGATCGGCAGACCGGTCGTCGGGCTGTAGTAGCCGACGGCACCCGTCGAGAGCGTGAAGCTCGCTCGGGCGTCAAACGACTGCCCTAGGAGAAGCCGGGCGTTGGCATTGGTGACCGCCCCTGTATTCACTGTCGCGTTCGCCCCCCATGCGAGTGTGGGGGCAAGGCTCACGATGACGGACAGGCCGAGAGCC
The DNA here is from genome assembly GCA_031403195.1 of Planctomycetota bacterium. Taxonomy (GTDB): domain Bacteria; phylum Planctomycetota; class Planctomycetia; order Pirellulales; family UBA1268; genus QWPN01. The sequence goes on from JANNSZ010000042.1 coordinate 17,682, forward strand.
GTCGGGCGAAACATGTCGCCTCCATTCGCCACGCAGTGGCCGTGTACACCCCCTGACGGTGACCGGCCGGCTCGTGGCCCTCTGCATGGAGACTATTATTTCGATGTCGAAGTATCTTGTCAAGCCCGGCTGCCTGGAGGCCTCGTCTCTCGACCCAGACTTTTGCGTCGCTGGGCCTCCGCATACATGGCTTGATTCATGGCGGTCAGCGACAGTTTCGCGGTTTTGACCTCGCCAGCGGAAAGGGTGGCCTCCATGACGGCGTTCACACGTTTGAGAGCGAGCATGGCGCGTGCTCGCAGTGACTTGCCCCGCGTGGTGAGCTTGACCCGCACGGCCCGGCGGTCGGCCTTATCGGAACCACGCGTGATCAAGGAGCCCGCTTCCATTTTTGACAGGATCCCGGTCAGCGTGGATGGCGCCAGCGAGATTCGATGCACGAGATCCTTGATGATCAGGTTGTCCCGTTCAAACAAGGCGAACAGGACATGCCCCATACCGGGCTTCACGTTTGTTGCCAGATCGAGGTCACTCAGAACCTGTTCCAGCAGAGCGACATAATTGAAATACGCGCGACTGACATGAAAACATGTCTGTTCGAGCGTCCCTGGGCCAGTGGGGTCGATCGCCTCGCCCGCCGCAGGTGACATCCCTCGCGTTGGGCACTTCTTTGCGACTGGCTGGTTCGAACGCTTCATGCGAATGGTCCTTTCGTGTCAACGAGATTCGATCACCTACGCAAAGGTGGCTGACACACGATGACCAGAATACCTGGTGCTGTGCGCGAAGGTGCTGGTTGTGGCACCGTGGCCTCCGCGGACGCTTCCTACTCCGGTCGCCTCGAGACGATGCGAGCGTCGCTGGTGAGTTTGTCGCCGGGATAGACGATGACCTGCTCACCGGCCGCCAGGCCGCTAAGAACTTCGGCCTCCAGGCCGTTATTGTGGCCGACTTCGACGGAGCGAAGCTGGGCCGCGTTATGCTTGGCGACGTAGACGACCCACTGTCCGCGATCTCGGAACAGGCATCCCGCAGGGATCTTGAGGACGCGAGGGGACTCCCAGACGACGATCCTGGCCTCGACCCGGTAGGCATCGCCAAGTGCGGCATGCTGTTCGGGCGGGACGGTGAAGTCGGCGATGACGTTCACCCGCTGTTCCTCAACCCCGAGCGACGAAATCTTCATGAATCCGGACGGCTCGATCAGACGAACACGGGCCGGAAGCGGATTCACGCCGCCCCATTGCTCAAGCAAGACTTTCGCGCCCGGGCGGATCATCGCGGCGTCCGACGAAAGAAGGTCGATCTCGATTTCAATTTGACTGGGATCGCCCAGCTCCACCAAGGGAAGGCCAGGGCTCACAAATCGCGCGCTCTGTTGCATCCGACGCAGGATACGGCCCGTGACGGGGGCACGAATTTCCAGCCGCTCGTCGGTGGTATTCGTGCCGCTGGCACCGCCACCGGTGCGCTGCAGCGAGGCCTGGGCCTGCTCCCGTTCGAATTGCGCTACTTGGAGGGCAAACTCTGCGGACCGGATGGCCTGCGCCGTGCGGCGCTCCGCGTGCTCGAACAGGTCGTAGTCGGACTGGGTCACGGCTTTCGTCTTCACCAGCACTTTGGACCTTTCGAACTCATGGCGAGCCGATTCATGCAGTTCGCGGGCCTCGGCAATCCGGGAGTTGGCATGTTCAATGGCTGCGGTCGCGGCCCGCAGTCGCGCCTCCGCTTCGCGCCGCGCACGCTCGTCCAACAGAGCCGGATCAACGGGCTGAATAGTCGTGACCAGAGTCTTCCCCGCTTCGACCCGGTCGCCAGGTTCCAGCTCGATGCGAGTCATCTGCCCAGCCAGCGGCGCAAAGACGACGTAGCGATCGCGGACTCGGGTGCGGCCATCATCGTCGACGGTAACCATCAGCGGCCCCTCGCTGACCGTCGCCAGGTCGACGCTGACCGGCTGCGGCCACAGGGCAAAGGTGGCGAGCGCGGCCACAATGCAGGCAGCCAGGATCAGCGGCAGGTTTTGCCAGAGACGATTCATGAATTAGTCGCGAGCCTTCAGCACAGCAACGAGGTCAAGCGATTCCAAGCGCCGCCGTACCACCCAAGCGCTTCCCACGGAGGCAGTCAGCACGACGAGGGCTGCAAAGGCATAGGTGCCTGAACTGATCCGCAGCGGAAAGCGGTGTACCTCCGTATCAAGCGCTGCCGTCAGCACTCCCGCCAGCAGGTAACCAATTGCCAGCCCGACGGGAATCGCCGTGACCACGATCACCGCCAACTCACCAAACAGAATCTGAGCCGTCTCGGCTCGTGTAAAGCCCAGTACCCGCAACGTCGCCAGGTCACGGTTATGCTCAGCCAGCGCGATGCGGGCACAGTTATACACGACGCCGAGTGCCACGACCGACGCAAACAGCACGTTGATCGCCTTCATACGTAGCAAGTTTTCCGCAAGAGTGTCTTCATAGCTGGCCAGGGACGCCCGCTTGATCTCCACGCCGGACACCCTCGGCGTCACCTTGAGCCGGGCATACAACCGGTCGGCTTCTATCGGATCGACACTTAAAAAGGCACCACTCGCGGCATCCTGCTCACGCAGCAAACGGTGCAGGGCCCCGAGCTGCATGTACGCATTGAGCTCGATGAAGTCAGATACGATCCCAGTTACAGCGACCTGCCTTACGGGCCGTTCCAATTCGAGCACTTCGACCTGCACAAGGTCGCCCAGTCCGCAGCCGAGGACTTCGGCCAGTTTCTCCGAAAGCACGATGCCGGCGGTGGGCAACTCGACGAGCCGGCCACTGCTGTCGCGAGGGCGATAGAGCCGGCGGTCGGCTGGCAGCCCCATGACACCGACCCGCCGCATGGCGCGGCCATAGCGAATCCGAACGGGAACGGCTCGGAACGGCTCCGCCGCGATCACTCCTGGCAGGCTCTTAAGATCGTGAATCACACGGCCCACCGTGGGTTCGACGAACGTCACCGTCATGTCTTGCCGCTGCACCCAGTGGAATTGAAAGCCTATGACGTACTCGGCCGTGTCTTCCATGAAGTTGCCGAGCACTAGCCCAAGTTACGCAGCTCGGGGACATTTTTCATGATTCTCGATGGCGGAATGATCGTAATTCCCGACGAGGCAAGGGGTGGTTTCGGGAACAGGCGTGTAGTGAAGACCTTGTTCTTGTCATTTTGCTCTGAGCGTTG
>JANNSZ010000043.1:0-12900 GCA_031403195.1 Planctomycetota bacterium
ACACTGCTTCACCGGCTGGGGCTGACGCCCCCGCGGCGACTCAAACGCATCAACGGAGTCGCGCAAATGTAGTGAAGACTTTCGAGCGGGATCGTCAAAAATCCCGGGCTTTATACGCCCAGGTGCGTAACTTGGGCTAACCCAGCGGGGCGTCTGACAGGAATCTTGGGCTACCCTGGGGCTACCAGGACAGTGTATCGGCAAAGAAAACACGGGAAAAACATCGATCTCGAAAGAGAAGGTCCGCGCATGAAAAAGCCCCTGTTTCCAGGGGCATTCTCGTTATTTTTCTCGGGATTTACCGAAGCGGAGGGCACGGGATTCGAACCCGCAACCGATTACTCGGCATCTGATTTCGAGTCAGACCGCTAGCCATTCGCTTACCCTCCGGGGCCGATTCTAAGGACGGTGGCCTCACTCCTCAAGGTCATGCCTCGCAAGACCGCCTGCGCGGCTCGTGCCGAAGACCCGCCGCGTAGCGGCTGGGCGGAAAATGCCGGAGACACCATGGGGTGTCTTCTGGGCTCGGTGGCACTGGTCCTGCTGCCGATAGAGCGAGTAGAGCGCGGGATTCCGATGCCTTGGCCGGCCGTCGACCCGTCTGGAGTGATTCATCCATGGCGAAAGAAACCTGGCGGCTCGTCACCCGAGGGGCCGACGGCGACTTGGTGATCCGCGATTTTGGTTCTCCTGAAGACCTCCTGAAAACGCACCTGCAAGTCGGCATCGACGACTGCTCGACCGACCTCGAACTCCGCGGCGCACCGGTTTTTCGTGAGCTCATCGGACCGATGCCGGAAGGGCGCACGATCGTGCGCTACGAGACGCCTGAAGTGTTTGAGGCGCTGACCAAAGAGTGGGCGACGCCCAAGCCACCGCGCCGCCGCCGCCGCAAGACCGACGCCACCACCGCGCCCCTCGCGACCGATGGCTGACACGATCTTCGGAAAGATCATCCGCGGAGAGATCCCGGCAAAGATCGTCTACGACGATGATCGGTGCCTGGCCTTCCACGATGTCGCTCCCCAGGCACCCGTGCATGTCCTCGTGATCCCAAAGCAAGCGATCGCGTCGCTCGCCGAGGCCACTCCGGGTGATACGGATCTCCTCGGGCACCTCGTGGTCGTAGCCACACAGCTGGCCCGCACGCTCGGTCTCGCCCAGGGCTACCGACTCGTCGTGAACTGCGGTCGCGACGGCGGGCAGTCGGTGGACCACCTCCACGTCCATCTCCTCGGCGGCCGTCAACTCAGCTGGCCACCAGGCTGACCCGCGGCAGCATGGCAGGGTTGCCCTGGACCCGATGGAGCGGCAAGCTGACTGCTATGCCTCACGCCGCCCCCTCGCCCGATGCGATCGCGATCATCACGGTTGACCGCCTTCCGGGTTGGATGCTCCCAGCGTTTGGCTGTGTCTGGGTGGCGATGCCGCACCTTGACGCATTGGCTGGCCGCGGCCTTGTCTTTGATCGCATGCTCGCCTCGAGCGATGACGTGCAACACACGCTGCAGGCGGTCGCAGGGGGAGGCCCTGGAGCGACTGACCCTTGCGGCTGGCCCGTCCTGGCCGCAGCAGCAGGCCGAGGCTGGTCGGCGGCGTTTGTCACCGATGACGCATTGCTAGCCGCAATCATCCCCGCATCCACAACCGCCTGCTGCGTGCCGCCCGTCGCCGCGACGGAGCCCGCCGAGACGGCAGATGCCACCAACCTCGGCAGACTTTTTTGTGCGGCCACCAAGCTCGTGACCACGGGGAACCACAAGCTCGTGTGGTGCCATGCCGCGAGCCTCGGCATCGCCTGGGACGCACCCGTGGCCTTTCGCGATCGCTACCTTGATCCGGATGACCCGCCGCCCCCGTCTGGCGCGAGGGTTCCCGAGATGAAGCTCACTGCCGACACCGATCCTGATGTCGTCGTCGGCATCCGGCATATCTACGCAGGCCAGCTTTCGCTCCTTGATCGGTGCATCGGCCGACTGGTCGAGGCGATGACGGCGAGTCGGCGCTCGTGGACAATCCTCATCATGGGCGTGCGCGGGGTAGCCCTTGGGCTTCATGGCACGATCGGCTGCGGCACCCTGCCCCCCTACGACGAGCTCGTGCATCTGCCGGCCATCCTTGTTGATCATCGCGAACGCATGGCGGCACAGCGGTACGGCGGCCTCCTGCTACCCGATGATCTCGGCGCCACGCTCCTCGATCTTCTCGGCGAACGGGCTGACCGCCCCGTCAGCACCCGATCCGGCCAGAGCCTCACGGGCCTCCTTGATACATGGCGTGGCCCCGACCGCGACCGCGTCATCTCGACGAGCGCTGCCGGAACCGCGATCGCGACGCCGGCCTGGCACCTTGTTGTGCCCCATGCCCACCCAGAGTCACACCACCTGTTTGTGAAACCAGATGACTTCTTCGAGATGTGTGACGTGGCCGACCGCTGCCCAGCCGTAGCGGACGAGCTGGCAGCCCTCGCGGCAGGCGACCTCGCACGTGCCTGGGACGTGCCGCTCTCGCCCGGCGCGATGCAGGGCGTCGAGTGAGAGTTTCGCCCACATGACGCCGCTGGCCTCGTGGCCCCCCACGAGAGCCTCCAGGCCAGCCAGAACTACCGGGGTGAGGCAGCGTTTTTTCCGCCAAAACGCCATAGAAACACGCTTGGCCGGGGTGGGCAACGCCGCTACCATCCGTCCCCCCGAGCAGCTCCCTCACCACCGGCCATCCTGGGGCGATCGCCCGAGGCCTCCACGCCCCATGCCACCACGGACGCTTCTCGCGAGGCTTGTCATCGCCTTGGTCGTCGCCCAGACGATCGGGACGGCACCGGCCGTGTGTGCCCAGGAGTCGCGGCCTGTCAGCATCCGCGTCCGCTGGGGCGGAGGGACTCCCCAGGCATGGGCTGGACGGATCAATGTGCTGGCCACCGACGGGGGCGGTCCACCACGGAGTGAGTGGCGCACTCTCTCGACTCAGCGAGACGCCGCGGCGTCGACCGTGGGCCTGGCACAGGGCATCCTCGTCAACCAGCCGCGCCCAATCGCCAATGATGGAGTCGAGGTCACGATTCACGAATGGCAACGGGCTCGGCTTGTCGTCACGCTTGGCCCATCAGCAGCTGGCAAGCCTGCGGTCACGTCCGATCTTCTGATCGCGGACTTGTTGGCCGCGCCGTGGCAGCGGCCACTCGACGGTGAAGGCAACCGACTCACTATCGAACAGGCGACCGGCGATGCCCTTCGTGTCACGCTTGCAGAACCTGAAAGTGTTGCCGGCCGAGCGATCCAAAGCACCTGGCGTCCGGGTGAGCGTGTGCGACTTCAGGTTGCCCCACTCCTGCTCATGAAGCCCGGTGGCAGCGATGTCGAACTGCGGGTGCGTCTGTCGCCGGCCCGCCTTGATACGGCTGTCGATTCGCGCGTCATTCCGCTCGCCGCCGCACGACCGTCCGATCCTACGGCCGCACCCGGAAATGAGGTGCCGACCGCGTTCACACCGGTCGATGTCGATCTGACGCTCCCTGGTGACGAAGGTGTCTACGACATCGTGCTCGATGCGGTGGAACGTCGTGGCCTGCGATGGAACCGTCAACTCGCCACCAGTCGCGTGCAGATTGTTGCCCTGGCTACCGACGCGCCGTCACGTCCGGAAGACGAACCCTGGAAGGTGATCTACGACTTAGACCCAGGTAGTCCTCGGCTCCATGAGAGGCTCCGTCGGCTTCCGGCCCGCGGCCTTCAGGCGGTTCCTCGGCCGACCGTCGCGTTCCCGGCCATGCCGCTGCCGACGTTCTCGCGTCCGTCGCTCACGATGCCTCGCATGCCGGAGGTACCGCTGCCGAGTATGTCGCTGCCCGACGTGTCGTCGCTCGTGCCTCGGCTGGGCGGACTCCTGGCAAGCGGACATTCCGCGGTCGCCCCGCATCCGCTCGGGCCGATGCTTCGCCTACCGCCGGCGGCATCAATCGCGACTCCGGCGTGGGAGGGTATTGTGATCGCCACGCCGCGGGCAGGCGTGCCGCACATCGTTGAAATCGAGTATCCAACGGATCAGCAGGCGACGGTCGCAGCATGTGTCCTCGAGGCCGACCCGGCCGGCGGCAACGTCGAGATCCGTCACGCCGGCGGATTCGAAGTGTCTGCAACGCCCCACGATGGTCCCGCCAAGCTCGCGACGCACCGTTTTGTCTTCTGGCCAACGACCCGTCAGCCGCTGCTTGTCATTTCCAACCCGGTCACGCGGGGCCCCGCGCTGGTCGGGCACGTGCGGGTGCTCGCGGGCCCAGCTCGGCTTCCGAAAGGGGATCGGAAGGTTCGCACGCAGGGCCCACGGGAACTTCGGCAGACGTTCGCGTGGCTGCCACTGGCCGATATCACCCAGGCCTACGGCGGCCCACCGCGGCCCGAGCCTGGTGCGGGACGCATGACGGCCGACTGGGTCTCGCATCTCACGGCGATCCGTCATTCCGCAGACGCGATCGCAGCCCAGGGGCTCGCTGGCGGTGTGGTGACGGTGTATGCCCATGGTGCCGCAGCATGGCCGAGCCCCACCACACGATCACCACCGCGTTGGGCAACTGCGGAAGCAGCCGATGGACTCGATCAGGATCTGCTCATGGTCACCGCACAGACCTATGCCCGCGAGGGCCTCGCGATCGTGCCAGCCCTGTGTTTCGATGGACCGATTCCCTCACTCGAGTCACTCCGCGCCGAGCACGATGCGGCCGGCATCGCCTGCGTGGGAACTGATGGGCGTCCCCGGAAAATCGCTGCTGGCATTCACTACAACATCTTGGATCCGCGGGTGCAGCGGGCCGTGGAAGAGATCACGACCGAGGCCGCCGACCGGCTGCGGGGCCAATCCGGCGTTGCCGGCATCGCGATCCTGCTGCCCGACGATGGTTGGCTCCACCTTCCAGGCACGGCGTGGGGCCTCGATGATGTCACCTTTGGCCGATTTCTGGCCGCGATCGGAGGCTCCCCAGCGGAAGGGGGCGACGGTCGATTTGCCGCCCGCGGCAAGCTCGTCACAGGAAGCCTTCGAAACGAGTGGCTGGCCTGGCGTTCGGGTGAGCTCGCGGCGTTTTATAGTCGGCTCACGGCGATGGTCGGGGAGCGCGTCGGCTGCAAGCTCTTCGTCGTGCCCACGACGATCCTGACACATGGTGACGTGGCTTCGCGGTTTCGCCCCACCGCAGCCCCGATCGCGGACCAGGCCGATCTCATGCGGGAGCTCGGCCTCGTGCCGTCGCTGCCCGTGGGCCACCGCGCGGGTGCCATGGTCTTTGTGCCGGCCCATCTGGCGGCCGCGGGTCTCACCGTGGCCGACCGTTCGACGGTCGCCACCGCCAACACGTGCGGGGCCAGCGCAGCGTCGGCCGGTGGTGTGATCCCGCGGGCGACCGCCATCACGATTCGGCCACTCGAACTCAACCTGGCCGACGTTCTGCCACACGGACCGTTTCCGGCCGCCACCTTTGCGGTGCCCTGCCAGGCATGGATCGCACCGGTTTCATCGTCGGGCGATGCCTGCCTCGCCCGGGCCCTCATGACCGCAGACGCCGAGGTGCTCTTCGACATGCGGGCATCGGCGGCATCGCCATCCGAAGGCACCGCCAGCCGCGGGCTCGAAGCACTGCCGGCGATCTCGCTCAAACGACTGGCCACGCTGCCCGCGTCACTCATGGTCCGCACGGGATCGCTCGACGGCATCACGTGGGTGCAGCTCGTCAACGCGGGACCGGCCCCTGTCGAGGCCGTGCTGGGGATCGGCGGGTCTGCGGTCGCGGTCGTGGATGCAACGAGCGGTGCCGCGTGTGTACTGGCCGGCGGACGAGCGAGTGTTTCGCTGGCAGCATGGGACATCCGCTCGCTGGCGATCGACGGCGGGGGAAAAGTCGATTCGGTCGCGGCCGTCTACGCCCCGACAGTTCGCACGGCGATTGCCGCTTCCATTGAGCGGCTTCGGCAGCGGCTCGGCGTCTTGGTGAATCCCGATCCACTCGATGTCCTCGACAACCCAGGCTTCGAGCTGGGTCTGGCCGAGGCGACGGCACCTAGCGTCTCGCCGGCGGTCACCGGCTGGGAGCTGCTCGAACCCCGGCGCGGAGGGCTTGAATTGGTGCCGGGGCGTGCCGGCCCCGATGGCGCCGGGCGAAGCATTCGATTCTCGTCTCGGAACGGGCTGTCGACCGTCCGCAGCAATCCGTTCGGGCCCCCGGCCAACGGCCGCATCAGCGTCGCCGCCTGGCTCCGGCTCGATCCAGGAGACCCGCAACCCCCCCTCCGCATCGCGATCGAGGGAGTGGAAGGGAATCGCGAGTATTACCGCTTTGCCCCGGTCGGCGGCCTTACCGGAGGACGTCCTCTCTCCCCTGAGTGGGCCCTCTTCGTTCTCCAGGTCGATGACCTCCCCTCGGAATCGATCGAGTCCCTTCGCGTGCGGTTCGATTTGCTCGGTCCGGGAAGTGTGCATGTAGACGAGATCCGCGTGTTCGACCTGGCCTTTGACGAGGCCCAGCGTGCGGAGATTGCGCGCTCGCTGGCCCTGGTCGATCACCGATTCAAGGCTGGCGATCTGGGGGCCGCGCTCGTCGAACTCGAAGGACACTGGCCCGCGTTTCTCGAGGCATTTGTGAGCGATGACGCCGTGGCCACCCGTGCCCGAGCCGAATCCGAACCCCGTGCTGCCGCCACGGCCGCACCGCCCGAGCCACGTCAGGGCATGCTCGATCGCTTCCGTGGCTGGTGGTAGCAGTGGGCATGGTGCCGCTGCGGAGGTTGACCACTTCAAATGGCAGCCGCTAGAGTTCCGCCTGCGGGATAGCCGCCGGTGTCCTCCGCCCCCTGCCTCCGAGATGCCATGACGTCCCTATCGCCACCGACACGGAGCCTGACTCCTTCTTGCTCGACCCGTTCGACCCGACTTGATCGCCTCATCCGCGTTGGCGAAACTCACGTGGGCCGCGGCGTGTTTGCCCGTCGAAGGCTTCCTTCCGGGCTGGTCCTCGACGAGATTCGCGGCGAGATCCTCGACGATCACCCCGAAGACTCGAGTTATGTCATGGAGCTGCCCAGTTGCAAGCTCCTCGATCCCGCTGCCCCGCTGCGGTTCGTGAACCATAGCTGCGAGCCCAATTGCGAACTTTTCTATTGGGAGGCCGAGCCCCATGAGTCGCAAGAGGATCGTCTCTGGCTGACGACGATCCGCTCCATCGAGCCCGGTGAAGAGTTGCTCATCGACTACGCATGGCCCGCTGACGCGGCGATCCCATGCCAGTGTGGCACGGGATCGTGCCGTGGCTGGATCTGCGACCCGGCCGAGCTTCATCAGGTGGAACAAGACTCGGCGGCTTCAACGCCCGGCACCGCGAAGTAAGATCCTCTGCCGGGCCCCATCACCCGATCGCCAGCACCGCGCCGGCCAGTTCCTCCACCGCGCGCTCAATCTCTTCCTCCGAGTGCTCAGTCGTGATGAAGAACCGGATCCGGGCGGCCGACTCGCGGACGGCCGGATAGAGGATCGGACGGGCGTTGATTCCCCTTTCGAGAAGTCGCTGCGACACCGCGAGTGCCCGCTGGGAACTGCCAACGATGATCGGGATCACCGGCGTGTCGCCGCTTGGCCCCGTATCCAGACCAGCGTTGATGGCGAGCTTGAGAAACAAATTGGACCTCTCCCGAAGCCGCGTCACCCGCCATGGCTCACGGCGGATCACCCGCACAGCCTCGAGCGCCGCGGCGGCATTGGGCGGCGAGCAGGCGGTCGAGAAGACGAACGATGGCGTCGTGAAGCCGAGGTAATCAACGAGACGCCGAGAGCCGGCGAGGTAGCCGCCGCCCGAGCCGAGCGCTTTACTAATGGTGCCCATCCACAGGTCACCCTCGGACGGATCGACCCCGAAAAACTCGCACATGCCACGACCATGCGGCCCCATCGTGCCGATCGAGTGAGCCTCGTCGACATACAGCATCGCGTCGTGCTGGCGTTTCACCTCGATGAAGCGGGGCAGGTTGGGATAGTCGCCATCCATGCTGTAGACGCCCTCGATGGCCACGACCACACGTCGGTAGTTGCCCCGAAGGTCCCGAAGAAGCCGCTCGAGCTGGTCGGCGTCGTTGTGCCGGAATGAACGCTTTCCCGCCCGCGATGCGGCCGCGCCCTTGACCATGCTGTCGTGCGCGAGTTCGTCGTACAGAATGAGATCTTCGGCCCCGAAGAGATGGGCAAACACCGACGCATTCGTGCCATACCCACACGGGAAGACCGTTGCCCGCTCCGTGCCGATGAATGCCGCCAGTTCGGCATCCAGCTCGTCGTGGAGCGTCGTGTTGCCACCGACCATGCGACTCGCCGAGGCGCTCGTCCCAAAACGGTCAATGGCCTCCTTGGCTGCGCGAGTGACATCGGGATGACCGGCGAGGCCGAGGTAGTCAAAGCTCGCGAAGCTCACGACATCGCGGCCGGCAATGGTGGCCGAGCGTCCATGAACCTGCTCGTTGGCGAGCAGGAAAGGATTGGCGAGACCGTTTTGAGCGAGCCCTGCGAGTCGCTCCTCGAGCGCGGCGCACTCAGGAAACGGGTCATGTGCAGCACCAGGCGTCTCAACTGGTGGCGGTACGACCCCTTGCGGCACGCTCTCCACGTTGGCGGGCCGATCGGCGGCATCGAACATCCGCTCAGCGACGAGGTCGATGAGATCACCGCACGTCTGGACTGCCACCAGCCATTCCTCGTGAAACCGCATGCCGTAGTGACCTTGGATGCGGGCGATGGCATCTCCGATTCTGGTGGCGTCGATGCCCGAGTCCATGAGACTCGCGCCGTCAGTAAGCAACGCACGCGCCCCGGGGTCACGCGCCTGCTCCAGCTCGCGCATCACAACGCTTGCAATGGCCTCACGCGAGCGCGCGTCGGGGACATCGCGGCCACTCCACGCGTGGCTCGGTGCCGTGACAACGTCCGTCAGCATGTCTTGCACCATCAAGCGTTCCTCCAAACGGCAGCGGTCGTCCAGCCTGATTCAAGCATATCGAGAAGAATAGGGGGCTGGCCGAAACCCGCTACGGGCGCTGCCCCAGCGGTTCACGAGCGCATTTCGCACCGAGGCCAAAATTCCGCCGGGAATCTCACATCGCGGAGGATTATGCGGGCTGGAGCACGGCGGGGGGTCGTATCAAACGCATCGCGCATGCTCAGTCTGCGAGCAGACGTCGAAGCACGAAAGGCAGAATTCCCCCAGCATTGAACTGATCCAGTTCGACTGGCGTGTCGATCCGCACCAGGCAAGCAATCTCTGTGACACTTCCATCCGGCGCCGTAGCCCGCACCGCCACGGTCGCCCGCGGCGCGAGCCCTTCGAACGGAATGTCGAACATCTCTTCGCCGGTGAGTCCGAGCGTCTGCCACGAGTCGGGGAGCACGAGCGGAAGCACGCCCATCCCCACTAGGTTCGAGCGATGGATCCGTTCGAAGCTCGCCGCGAGCACCGCCCGCACGCCCAAGAGCATGGTTCCCTTGGCGGCCCAGTCGCGCGAACTGCCGGTGCCATACTCGCCCCCGGCGAGCACCACGAGCGGCGTGCCCTGTTCGCGATACTTCAGCGCCGCGTCGTACACCGGCATGACATCGCTGCCGGGAAGAAGCCGCGTCACACCGCCTTCGGTTCCCGGCACGAGCAGGTTCCGAATGCGGATGTTGGCGAACGTGCCGCGCGTCATCACGCGATCGTTGCCCCGCCGCGCGCCATAGCTGTTGAAGTCTTCTGGCGGCACCCCGTGCTCGACCAGATAGGTTCCTGCCGGGCTCTTCTTCGCGATGCTGCCCGCTGGAGAAATGTGATCGGTGGTCACACTGTCGCCCAGCGCGAGGAGCACCCGCGCCCCGTGAACACTCGTCGGCCGTGTGGGCTCTCGATCAATGTCGGCGAGGAACGGCGGCTCCTGGATGTACGTGCTCGTGGCGTCCCAGTCATAGAGCTCGCCGGCGGTCGTTGGCACGGCATTCCAGCGGTCATTCGATTGCCAGACGTTGTCATAGCGACGGCGGAATTGGTCGGGCGAGACGCTGGCGGCGACGGTCGCCTGAACCTCCTCGCGCGTTGGCCAAATGTCGCGGAGGAACACCGGCTTCCCATCGCGGCCCGTGCCGATGGGCTCCGTGACCAGGTCGATGTCGGTCGTGCCAGCCAACGCGTAGGCCACGACGAGCGGAGGGCTTGCCAGCCAGTTGGCCTTCACCAGCGGGTTCACGCGGCCTTCGAAGTTGCGGTTCCCCGAAAGCACTGCAGCCGCCACGAGATCGCCCTCGGTGACCGCCTTGGCGACCGCCTCTGGGAGCGGCCCCGAGTTGCCGATGCAGGTGGTACACCCATACCCGACCGTCTCGAATCCGAGTGCATCGAGGTCCTTGTCGAGCCCCGCTTTCTCGAGGTAGTCGGTCACGACGCGGCTGCCCGGCGCGAGGCTCGTCTTCACCCAAGGCTGCGTCGAAAGTCCCTTCGCCACGGCCTTTCGCGCCACAAGTCCCGCGGCCACCATCACATCGGGGTTACTCGTGTTGGTACAGCTGGTGATGGCAGCGATCACGACGGCCCCGTGACCGATCGTCTCAGTGCGGCCATTGGTCTGGACCGCCGCGGTACGGGTCAGGGCTTCGCCTTCGAGTGCAAAGCCTCGCTGGGCGGTGGGGGCGGTGAGCGACTCGGCAAAGGTTCGCTTGACCGACGCCAACGGCACACGATCCTGCGGCCGTTTGGGCCCGGCTAGGCTTGGCTCGATACTGCCCAAGTCGAGCGCCAGTCGCGTGGTGAACTCGGGCACCGTCTCGGCCGCCGTCCGAAACATCCCCTGCTCTTTCATGTATCGCTCGACGAGGGTCACCTGCGCTGCGGGCCGACCCGTGAGCCTGAGGTACCGCAGCGTCTCCTCGTCGATCGGAAAGAACCCCATTGTGGCGCCGTACTCCGGGGCCATGTTGGCGATCGTCGCCCGGTCGGCCAGCGGCATGCGGTCGAGGCCAGTGCCGTAGAACTCCACGAATTTCCCCACGACCCCCGCCTTGCGAAGAATCTCCGTCACGGTGAGCACGAGGTCTGTTGCCGTGGCTCCGGCGGGCAACTCGCCTGTGAGTTCGAAGCCGACCACCTCGGGCAGCAAGAGCGAGAGCGCCTGCCCCAGCATCACCGCCTCGGCTTCGATGCCTCCCACTCCCCAGCCGACGACCCCCAGGCCATTGATCATGGTGGTGTGGCTGTCGGTTCCGACGAGCGTATCGGGCACGGCGACCGGATGGCTGCCCCTGCCACCAGTCGCCTCTCGGAGAAACACGCAACCGGCGAGGTACTCCAGATTTACCTGGTGGACGATGCCAATTGCTGGCGGCACGACCCGAAAATTCCGAAAGGCCTGCTGGCCCCAGCGGAGGAAGGCATACCGCTCCGCGTTTCGCGCAAACTCGACATCGACATTCTTGGCGAGCGCGTCGGACGATCCGAAGAAATCGACCTGCACCGAGTGGTCGATGACGAGATCGACCGGCACCAGGGGGTTGATCTTTGCCGGGTCTCCCCCAAGCCGACGCATGGCCGCCCGCATCGCGGCGAGGTCTACGACGCAGGGCACGCCAGTAAAGTCTTGGAGGACCACCCGCGCCGGCTTGAAGGGGATCTCCCGCTCCGCCGGCTTCGCGGCGTTCCACGTCGCCAAGGCCCGCACATCGTCCTCGGTCACCTCGTAGCCGTCGCACGTCCGAAGCAGCGCCTCCAGGATCATTCGCAGTGAATAGGGCAGCCGCGAAGTGTTCGTGACCCCGGCATCATCCAGGGCCCGAACGCGAAACAGGGTGGCGGAGCCGTTTCCGGTCTCAAAGGTTCCTCGGGCGGCAAAGGCTTCGGCGGGCGTCGGTGGCATGGTGGAAACGCTGAAATCCTTCGGAGGTAGGGAGCCCACGCGGCGGCTCGGCCGTACCGGTCGTCGCGACGGTGCGTAGCCTAGCGAAAGTGCCGGGGGCGGGAGAAGCGGCCACAAACTCGACGCAGAACGGCAGAGCCCTGGCCTTTTCGGGCCATTTCCGAGCGGCTGGCACCTCACAAAAAATACACGACTCCCTTGGCTCGACATGGCAGCGCTGCATGGTGTATAGTTTCTCAAGTCGGGAGGAATGCAGGTTTCCTACCGGCTCACCAATACACCCAGATCTTGTCAGCGGCTGTTCCCCCCCCAAGACCCACACATCTAGAGCCGCTATGGACCCGTGGTTCCCCAACCACGGGTCCTTTTCTTTTAAAGGGCTCAGGGGCTTGCTCTGGCCCGGCGCGGCACACCGCTGGCTGCCCATGTTCGGGCCCCGTGAACGCCCGAAAGTTGCGGTCCTTTCAAGGCTGCTTTAGCATTGCCAGAATTCCTGGGGCATTCTTGCTGGAGGCCGAAGCGATAGTGCGCGGCCACGGCACCTTGGCGGGCGAAGGGGAGACGTAGCATGGCAATGGTCGGAAGGCGGAGTCGGCGGTCGTCGGCAAGGCGCAGCAATGCTGGCCTCCGGCAGACTCACTTCATGGAGCAGCTCGAGCAGCGGGCCTGCCCGGCAGCCGTGTCGATCACCGGGCCAACCGAGGTCAATGAGACCGCCAGCACGACGCAGATGGTCGTCACGCTCTCGGAAAAGCTTGCCACTCCCGTCACAGTCAGCTACTCCCTCGAGTCCACGCTCGCGACGGCCACGTACGGCCGCGACTATCGTCTCTTCATTGGTCGTACTCAACTCAGGCCGACAGGCACCCTCACGATTCCTGCGGGCCAGACATCGCAGGTCATCACGGTACAAATCTTCGACGACACGCTTCGTGAAGGGAACGAGCGGTTCACGATGGTCCTCCAGGGGGCCCGGAATGCCACCCTGAATCCTCAGGCG
>JANNSZ010000044.1:0-82578 GCA_031403195.1 Planctomycetota bacterium
ACGCTCAGAGCAAAATGACAAGAACAAGGTCTTCACTACACGCCTGTTCCCGAAACCACCCCTTGCCTCGTCGGGAATTACGATCATTCCGCCATCGAGAATCATGAAAAATGTCCCCGAGCTGCGTAACTTGGGTTAGCAAGCGCAGCCATGGATGGCGGAGCGCAGCCAACATCGAGTGAGCGGAGGGCAGGATGCCCGAAGCGAACGTCAGACGACGTGGCACGGGCAACCCGAGCCATTGCGTTACGGCTCAAGAAATGTCGTCTGGCACGTTCGCTCGAGCGACCCATCCAGATCGGAACCCGTGACGATGGCCGACGCGCGGCCTGTACCAGGCGATGGAAGCCGATAGGCGAGCTCGAAAGCCTGCCGCCCACCGGCGGGAATCGACGAGACCGATTCGAACGTCACCCGCGAGCTTTCCACGCGGACTCGCGATGGGACTGGATCGCCGACGAGCCGGGCGCCGTCGGGCAGGAGCACCACGACATCGAGCCTGCCGCTCGCATCGGTGCCCCCGTTGGTGAGCGTGCAGACCAGCGTGGTCGCATCGCCCGACCGCACCGGATCATCGAGGTCTGCAAATGTCAGCCGAAGGCCCGATTCCGAGGCTGAACGCCGGCGGGGTCGGCTGGCCGTCGCCGAAATGCTGACGCATGCGTCGTCAGCGATCATGGATCCGCCCGGGAGTCCAGTCAGTACCGCACGCACGCAGCCGCGGGTCGGGGGCGAATCCCGAAACGCTCCCTCGGCGGCCTCGGCTCGGAGGTTGATCTGCCGCTCCTGGGCTGCCTTCGGCTCCATCGCCGGGATGGTCCACGTCACCTTTGAGCCCGCGAGCGCATAGCCATCCGAGGCCTCGAGTGGGCTCAGCGCCGCATCCCAGGTGAACTCGAGCGTGGTTGGCTCCGACTTGGCTGTGCCGGTGTTCTTCACGATAGCCACATACTTGACCACCTCGCCCGAGAGCACCTGCCCAGGGCCGCTCAGGTCGAGCTCGATCGCCGCTGCAGCCTGCGTGGCCGGAGCCAGCGGGAGGGAACTGCTTGTCGACGGTGGAGCGATGAGCGGCGGTGGCGATGTCACCGATGACAGCGGAGACGTCACGCCGGGAAGCGGCGCGTTGACGCTCGAGGGGGGCGATGCCGGGGGCGGAACAAACGCCGCATTCGCTGCCACTTCCACACAGTGCTGCGCGCCGCCAAGGTTCTGCTGCGACTGGTCAAGGATCGCCACGCGGTGACACTGGCGGCCTTCTTCGACCAGCTGAAAGTCGAGGGTCAGCCGCCGCGCCGTGCCGGGCGCGAGGTCCATCGTGCCCTTCTGTTCGATTGGGCTCGTCGATGCCGCGTGATGAAAACCAGGATCGAAGTAGTCGATGACCCGGACTTGGCGGAGGGGCTTGCCCGACCGGTTCACGAGCTCCACTTCAAATGAGACGCGATCCCCCACGCGGCCTTCGAGTGGTCCCGTGATCGATACCAGGACCGGCTCCTCGCCCTGTGCGGGAAACGCGCTGAGGCAGGCGACGATGAGGGCGACGGAGAATCGCAACGGCATGGACGTGGATCCCGGAGGGTAAGCGACCCGAAAAGGCTACCACGGGCGGTCGGCGAACGGGAATGGAGAAAGCCGTCCGACGGCCGGTCCTGGGACCGTTTACGTCGTCTCGGCGCGGTGCCGAACGATCTCCCCCTGCACCATGTAGATCACGTCTTCGGCGATGTTTGTGGCCATATCCGCGATTCGCTCAATGTGCTTGGAGACCGAGTTGATCCGCAGCAGGCTCTCGGCGTTCTCCGGATCATCCTTGATTCCCTGCATCACCCACCGCTGGATCCGCTGCCGCCCGTCGTCGACGAGGTCATCGTCTTCCCGCACCTGGCGGGCCAGCGCGATGTCACCCTGGACAACAGCGTCGAGGCATTGCCTGACCATTTCCTGTGCCTGCATCGCCATCCCGCGAATCTCGGGTGGAAGGTCGATCTGTCCACAGCCAGCGAGTTGCGACACCCGCTTGGCGATGTTCTTGGCGAGGTCTCCCATCCGCTCGAGGTCGTTGTTGATCTTGAGGACGGCCACGACAAAGCGGAGGTCGGCGGCCACAGGCTGATAGAGGGCGAGAATCTTGAGGCATTCCTCCTCCACCTCCACCTCCATACGATCGATCTCCTCATCGCTCGCCATCACCCGCTGGGCCAGATGCGTGTCGCAGTTGATGAGGGCTGTGATCGACTTGGAGATGGCCTCCTCGACCAGCGTACCGACCTTCAGAATCCGCTCTTTGAGGCCGTCGATCTGCCGCTCGATGTGTCGTGCCATGGATGGTCGCAGGAGCGGGACATGCCGCTGGACTAGCCGAATCGGCCAGTCACGTAGGCTTCGGTTTCGGCGAGGACGGGCTTCGTGAAGATGTCGTGGGTGGGCCCATATTCGATCAGTCGACCAAGATACATAAAGGCTGTGTAGTCACTCGTGCGGCTGGCCTGCTGCATGTTGTGGGTCACCATGAGCACCGAGTACTGACCGCGAAGCTCCTGAATGAGGTCCTCGATCTTGCCCGTCGCAATCGGATCGAGGGCCGAACAGGGCTCGTCAAGAAGGAGCACTTCCGGCTCAGCAGCAATGGCTCGCGCGATGCATAGCCGCTGCTGCTGACCGCCCGACAGCCCGAGTGCACTGTCCTGGAGTCGGTCCTTCGCCTCATCCCACAGGGCCGCCCCACGAAGGCTCACCTCACACACCTCGTCGAGCACGCCGCGGTTCCGCTCGCCGTCGATCCGGAGTGAGTAGACGACGTTCTCATAGATGCTCATCGGAAACGGGTTGGGTTTCTGAAACACCATCCCCATCCGCTTGCGAAGGTCAATCACATCCATGCGAGGATCGTAGATCGAGTCGCCGTTGAGCCGCATGTCGCCGGTGATCCGCACCGCCGGTACGAGGTCATTGAGCCGGTTGACGCTCCGCAGGAGTGTCGATTTTCCACAGCCGCTCGGGCCAACGAGCGCCGTGACTTTGCCGTGGGGCACCGGCATTGTAATGCGATGCAGCGCCTGCTTGGTGCCGTACCAGAGATTGAACCGATCAATCTCGAGCACAGGCTGCTCCGCGAGCACCTTTTCATGCACCTCCGAGGCGACCTCGAACCCGCGGGCTACCGCGAGCAGCCGGTCTGCTGGTGGCGCCTCCTGGGTCGTCTCCTTCTGCTCCTGACGCGTCGCCGCCTGCATGAAAAATGTCCTCAAGGGGAAGTCTGAGTGTACCCGCCACATGGATCCCGTCGAATCGAATCCAGCCCCAGATAGTGACGAGCATGTCACCGCCGGCAAACCAATGCCGTTTGCCTCGAATGCCCTTCGCGCAGGCCACATACGCCATGCGAGATCGCTAAAACTGCTGGGATGTGTATCGCTTTCGCAGGCGGGAACGCAGCCAGATGGCGGTGATGTTGAGCAGCGCGATGATGGTCACGAGCAGAAACGTGATCGTGAACACCATCGGGCGGGCGGCTTGGCTGTCGGAGCTCTGGAGCCCCACGTCGTAGATGAGATAGGCGAGGTGCATGAACTCCCGCTCAGGATGAATGAACGGGAAGCTGCCGTCGACCGGGAGATCGAGCGCCAGTTTCTTGACGCCCACGAGCATCAGGGGCGCGACCTCGCCAGCCCCACGGGCCATCGCCAGGATGAGGCCTGTCATGATGCCCGGCAGGGCTCGCGGGAGGACGATGCGTCGGATCGTCTGCCACTTGCCCGCACCACAGGCATAGGAGCCTTCCCGCATCGAGTTGGGTACCGCGGCGAGTGCCTCTTCGGTGGCCACGATCACGACCGGAAGCGTGAGCAGCGCGAGTGTGAGGGATGCCCAGAGGAGGCCCCCCGTGCCGAACACCGGCTGTCCGTCGGCGACGAGGCTTGCCTTGAAGAAGACCTCGTCGATGCCGGCGCCGATCCCATAGCAGAAGAAGCCCAGACCAAAGGCGCCGTAGACGATGCTTGGCACGCCCGCGAGGTTGTTGATGGCCACCCGCACCGTGGTCATGATCGGTCCCTTGGAGGCATACTCGCGGAGGTAGAGCGCGGCGAGCACCCCGAACGGGGCTACAAAAAACGCCATGATGAGCGTCATCACGACCGTGCCCCAGATCGCCGGAAAAACACCGCCGGCGCTGTTGGCTTCCCGCGGATCGTCGGAGAGAAACTCACCCCATCGCGACCCATAGACACTCAAGCAGCCAAAAAACCCAAGGCGGTTGGGCTGCCAAGCCCGCACGATGGTGTCGAGGGGGATCTTCTCGGTGCTGCCGCTGGGCAGGGCAAATTCAACCGCCCAGCCGTCATTCTCAGCCCGGAGTTTTGCAGCCTCGTCGTCGAGCCGGCGATCCTCGGCAGCAAGCTCTTCTTTGATGCGGGCTTCGGCCGCTGCGGCGTCACGGGCCGCGGAGCTATCGGCACTGGCTTCGAGCGCGACCGACACGGCTGAGAGTCGGGCCACGCGGAGCCGCCGCTGCACATCTCCCCGATCGACCCGATCGATTCGCCTGATCTGCCGCCACCGACGGCGGGCCGCAGGGTGCAGCTGCCCGTAGGCAACCCAGGTCGCCTCCGGTCCCTCGGCGATGACCTCCTCGCCATGCACGACCCGCACTGGGGTGCCGTGGAGCCGGCCCCCTTCAAGTTTCTCCACGACCGTTGCCCAGTCCGGCCGCGAGACATTCTTCATGTCTGACTCGTTCACCCACGCAAACTGGCTGCTCGCTTCGACGGAGCCCGCGACTCGCAGAAGCCTTCGCGCAGGGTTGCCGGTAGCGTCGGCCGTAGCGAGGACGGCCTTCTCCCGCGTGGTCACCTCACCGAGCATTTGTCGGCCGTCAGACAGCTCGACAAGTTCCAACGGCACGGGCCAAAACGTCGCAGCCCCGCGGACCGCAATGAGACCGAGCAGCCCAACGATCATCGCGATCGCCGTCGCGAGACAGCCCGCTGTCAGCCACAGCCACGGCTCGCCGTGAGCCGCGAGCGCAGAGGACGCACTGCGCGACCGGCGATACCGAAAGCGACCGGGGGCCTGCGGGGGAACACTACCGCCGCCGGATTCGGCGTCTGCCGACCGAGGAACACTTCTGTTCTTCGAATGAAAATCAGAGCTCATGCGCGCGCCTCCGGAATCGCTGCCGCACGAGCTCAGCCACCGTGTTCACGACAAACGTCATGGCGAACAGGACCAACGCCGCCAGGAAGAGCACGCGGTAGTGCGTACTGCCGCGTGCCGCCTCTGGCAACTCCGTCGCGATGGCCGCCGAGAGCGTCTGGAATCCGTTGAAGAGGTTCCAGCTCATGAGCGGCGTGTTACCCGCCGCCATGAGTACCACCATGGTCTCGCCGACGGCCCTGCCGAGGCCGATCATCACCGCCGAGAAAAGTCCGCTCGCCGCCGCGGGCACAATCACGCGGACAGCCGTCTGCCACGGCGTCGCCCCGGCCCCGAGAGAGGCGCTGCGGAGGTGTTCCGGAACGCTCGAGAGCGCGTCATCGGCAATCGTGAACACAAGAGGAATGATCGCGAAGCTCATGCCGACCGCCACAATGAGCGCGTTGCGCTGGACGTATGTGCCAAACATGCCCCCGCGGGTCTCGAGGCCGATCGCGGTCAAGAAACTGGCGGCAGCCATCGCCAGGCCTATCGCAATTAAGGCGCCACCCACGCACACGCCCAAGGCAACCATCCCAGCCAGCGGGCGGCTCCAGGCCCCTGCGACCCGACGGAGCCATGGATTCACGCAGACGCCAACCAGCCACACGGTTGCGACGGCCGCGATCGGAAGCGTGGCGATGACCCACCCGCCAAACCCGTTCCCCCGACCGTCGAGCCAGGCACGCACATCGCCGTCGAAGAGCAGCCCTTCGACCAGCGGTGCCACACCCCACGCGGCGGCAAGGCCGAGAGGCAGTGCAACGAAGGCGACGGCCGCGAATCGCAGGCCCGCCAGACGGCCACGAGCGCCGTCGGGCAGAAGCTGCCAGAGATGGGCGGCAATGATGACGGTGGTGGGCACCACGAAAAAGGCGGCGATCACCGGCATCAGCATCTGCTCGATGACCGGCGCGAAGACGAGCCCGGCCACAAAGCCCAGCACGACACTCGGCAGGCTTGCCATCATTTCGATCGTGGGCTTGATGCGAGCCTTCCACGCGGGCTGCATAAACTGGCTCGCGTAGATCGCGGCGAAGAGCGCGATCGGGGTGGCGAAGAGCATCGAATAGAGCGTCGCCTTGATCGTGCCGAAGATCAGCGGGAGGAGGCCAAACTTCGATTCGAACGCTTCGTGCCCGGTCGTCTCCCAGGCCTGAACGGGCGCCGGGTAGCCCTCGTACCAGACGGGCGAGAGGAGCGTCCCCAACGACACTTCGGGGTATCCCGCATCGATGAACCACGCTGCCAGACCGACAGGGCTCGCGGCCATCACCCGATTCTCGCGGTCGGAAATGGCCACCGCAGACACCGTCGCCGCGGTCTCGCTGGACCTGCTGACACGACCGAGGGCGACCACCTCGCGGCCGGCTGTGGAGTGCAGGAGCCGCATGCCCCCGGCTGCATCAGCCACGGCGAAGAGCCGAGACCGCGGCGAGCTGGCCATCGCCGTGACTGCCACGCCGGGAGCGGCAGCTGGAAACTCGCGGGCGGTCACCATGCGGAGACCGTCCTTCGCGAGCGCGGAATCGTGATCAACCGCGCCGGGCTCGGGGCGGGCCGCAAACATGATCGCGACCGTGCCGTTGGCCCGCGCGACGGCCAGCGCAGTCCCACCGAAAAGCCGCGTGACTGAGGTCACAGGGCCGCCCGCTGAAAACGTCTCCATGTCCTGGGGGGTTTCGACATCGCGAATCTCGTACCGACGCCCCGCGCCGTCGGCAGCAATCAGGAAGAGCTGGTCGCCCAGTTCCGACACCCGCACAAACCGCGGCCGAAAACCTTCCGACGGTGGGATCGTGGCACCCGCGGCCGTCACCGCCCGCTTGCCGGTCAGCATGTTGAGCTTGGAGGTCGACGACTCGACACGGACATTCCCCGCTTCGTCGATTGCAGCGACGAGACTGCCGGCGCCCAGGGGCGTGACATCGATGTCGATGATGCGGCCTGGCAGCGTGGCACCACCAGGAGTCGCAACATCGGTCACGAGACTGAGTCGGAAGAACTGGCCACCGAGACTGGGAACAATGATGGCGTCGTCGAGACGAACGGCCTGGCCGTCACCCGTCGGACGCCTTGCGGCAGGCACATCACTTGCATCGAGGTAGGTCGATTCGAGACCCAGCCGCCCGGTGCGGAACGAACCGTCGGCGAAGCCAGCCGCAGCCTGCAGACTCCCCGGCACGGTTCGGATCGCCGTACAGCCCTCGAGGCCTCCCTCGGCAGCCGTCTTTGAGAGAAGGGCAGTCCCGTCGGAGGTGGCGAACGCGCGGACGCCAGAAGCATCGAGCAGCCAGACGACATAACCCGATTCGTCGCTGCCGATCGCGAGCGGCTCGCGACCATCAAGGGCCGACGTGTCCGCTGGCTCTGACCGGGCCGGTCGGAAGAGCGGCGCCGCCACCACGAGCAAAAACACGCCGACCAGGAGCACGGCGACGATCGTGCCGATCCCGCCGGCCGTGATCAGACCGCGGGCCAGCGCATCCCCAAAACGGACCCAGGGACGGCGCGTGCGGCGGCGGGTGCGGCCGGTGAACGTGCCCTTGGCATTCATGCCGCGATGTTCCTACGGCTTGATGCCAAGCTCAGACATCGCGTCGGCCGCCACGGCAGCCGTCACAGGCAGGTAGCCGTCCTTCCTGACATCGGCCTGACCATCGCGACTGAGGACGTACCGCAGAAACTCACGCCGCAGCGGGTCGAGGTCCGTGCCGGGCCGGCGATTGACGCTCAGATACAGAAACCGTGCAAGGGGATACTCGCCGGAGTAGGCCGCGGCCGGCTCGGGCGCCACCGCCTTGTCTTTCGCCGATGCCGCAAGCGCGAGCGGCCGAACGTTTGGCGTCATATAGCCGATGCCGCTGTAGCCGATGCCGAAGCGATCACTCGCGACGGCCTGCACCACCGCGGAGCTGCCCGGCTGCTCTTTGACCGTCGGCTTGAAGTCGCCCTTAAACAGCGCGTTCTCCTTGAAGTAGCCGTAGGTGCCGCTCGTGGCGTTGCGGCCATAGAGGCTGATCGGCTTGTCGGCCCATTCGCCTTCGAGCCCGAGGTCACCCCAGGTGCGGATGTCGTCGGCAAAGCCACCCGTGCGGTTCTTCGAGAAGATGGCGTCAACCTGCTGGAGCGACAGTGACTTGAGCGGATTGTCGCGGTGCACAAAGACGGCCAGCATGTCGATGGCAGACGGCACAGCCGTCGGGGCATACCCGTGCTTGGCCTTGAACACGTCGATCTCGGAGGGTTTCCAATTGCGGCTCATGGGCGCAACGGAACACGTGCCTTCTGTCAGCGCTGGGGGCCCAGAGGCCGATCCCTTCCCCTCGATCCCTTCTCGCACGTTGGGATAGAACTTCTTGAAACCCTCTGCCCAGAGGGCCACGAGGTTGTTCATCGTGTCGGAACCAACCGTCTTGAGCGATCCCGACACCTCGCCAGCGGCACGCGTGTAAACCGGGATCGCTGCGACTTCGTCGGGGACCGACTCAGCACGGACGCCCGAGCCCACCAACAATGCCAGGAATCCGGCGGCCATGATGGCTCGCACACTATTTGTTCGAGAGAAGGTCAACGGCACGGGTTCCCTTTCTGATTCAAAGTATCGGGCTTTCAGTGGCCCCACAGGACCGCCTTGCCAGCCACGATAGCCGGCGAAAGGCAGGTAGCCTATGTGATCCATGTGAGCATTTCATGTGGACCTCGCAGGACGGCCGCGGCTCATTGTTTGAGCCTTTTCGCGACCTCGGAGGCCACTGGCGAAAGCTCCGACGATTCCAGCCACACGCTCATATGACCCGAAGGAGGTGCGGCCTTGCCGCGGAACCCGTTGCGACGCAGAAATGCTTTCACGGCGATCGTGACCTTGCCGTCGGCAAACTCGGGCAGGAGGTTGTCAAAGACAATCGCACCGCGGGCCTGACCACCACTCTTGTAATAGCCTTCGGTGGCTTCGCTCACGAGCTTGCCGTTCACATAGAGCGCAAAGCCCTCGCCAGACCACGGATGCCCGGCACCGCCCACGACAATCCGATAGCGGTGGTTTGAATCGAGCGGCGGCACCACGAAAGTTTGCCGCATGAGGAGAACCTCTTTGTCCCAGAGGGTGGCGGGGGCGGTGCTGCAGCCGCAGTATGGCACCGTGCAGCCCGGGCTGAGCGGCTCCTGCTTCCCGTCCTTTTGGCCGAAGGGCGCCTGGCCAGTTTTCCAGCCGGCCTGGGCCGCGTTGAAGTCGACCGCAAACCAATGCTCCATGCCGGCAGGCAAGGTGACGGGCCGATACCGATTGCCTTCGGGATCGTTCTTTGTCTCCGGTGGATCAAACGTGAAGTATTGCCACTCCCCGCCCTTCATCTCTGGCCCGAATGGCTTCCAATCATAGGTGTCGATGCCGCAGAGGTCGTAATGCGCGATCATGTGATCGAGTTGTGATTCGATGATCGGGCTCGCGCGATCCGGAGCGTTGCCTCCGAGGATGCTGTCGAGCGGCACCCCGCGTCGGAGATACGCTGGAATCGACGCTGCTTCGCCCGCAAACTCTGGCAGCAAAGCATCCATGACGATCGGCATGATCGCCGGGATCATGCTCGCGAGGGCATCGCGGCCAGCGGGCTGAAGCAGCGGCGGCGCCTCCACCGGCTTGACCATGTCACCGGCGGGATACTCCACCGTGCCCCCCTCGAGCTCCACCATCGCGCGGCCGAGCGCGTCGCCACAGAGCATGTAGGTCTCGGCATTGTGGTTGTAGTGATAGTCTTGGTTTTTTGGGGAGATGTTTGCCAGCCGCCAGAACGGTCGGGCGTCGATCGTCTTGACGGTGCCTGCGAATTCAGGATGCCGCTTTGGATCGGCGACCGCCAACTGGGCATCGGCGATCTTCACATAGTGCTCGACCATGTCCTTGCCATGAAAGCCAACGGTGGCGATCGCCCACTTGGCATTCGGGGCGTTGAAATCCTTACGCCAAGCTTTGATGAGGTTTACGAGGTTCTGCTCATAGTGAGCGATGTGCCCCGGATTCCCGCCGTCCTTGTGGCCCTGCCACCAGACAAAGCCAGCCACCTCGTACCCCTGATCCTTGTACTCCGGATACCGCTCACCGAAAGTGTCGAGCACGGCCCGAATGGAGGTGGTGAAGTCGTCGTACTGCTTGCCGGCGTACCACTCGTCCGGGCCGGGCTTGCCCCCTTCCTTGATCGTGCGGTCATTCTCGCCGTACCCGGGACAGACCTTCACTTCGCCGTCAACTTCATAGGCGTACCGTTGCGTGCCGGGCGGGAGGATATCCCAGCCGAGGCTGCGGTTGCCGATATCCGCCTTGACGAGGATGACGGGCTCGTCGTGGAACGTGCCCATGACGAACCCGAAGCCGAGCTCGGGGCCAAAGGTAGGCCCGCAGGCTTCCACCCCATGCGGAGCGCTCGCGCCTTTGCCGAGATACGCGTCATTGAGGATCACATCAGCCCGCTTTACCCAGGAGCCATCCTCGGCCCGCAGATAGCGGAAGCGGCCGAGCGTATCCACGACGAATCCGAGATCACCGTAGCCGTGCAGATCGACCTGCTTGAGCCACAGGGCTGCCGAGCCGCCCTGCTTGTAGGTGATACGAATCGGATAGCGCTTACCCTTCTCGAGCGTTGCCTTTGCGAGCACGGTCTTGCCATTCTCCGCAAGGGAGTAGACGACCTTGCCGTCAAGCTCCGCAGTGCAGTTACGGCTTGGCCCATACCCGGGGTGCATCTCGTAGTTCCCGTCATAGGGCACGTCGATGAACGCCGTCACCACCACAGTATGCGGCTCGCTGATGGAAGGCAGCGTGGCCTTCATGTGGCCCAGCGCGACGGGTTCCCGCTTCACGGCCGCGACCTTCTCATTCGACGCGTCCGGTGAATACTCGCCTGGATACACCGACGCGATCGCTCCCGCTGGTGCATCGGTTTCGGCCGATTGATAGACGCCATGCTTGGTCAGGAGCGCATTGCCCACAGGCAGGGCGGTCGGCTCGACGGCGGGGTCAGCCGAGAGAAAAATATTGGCGTAGTGGGGGCTCGCAGGCTTGACCGCGCCAAAGCCCACCATGTTGGACTGCCCGGAGGATGTAGACCTTGACTGGCTTGTCTTTGGCCGGCGGGGTCGCGGCCGGCGGCGGCAGGTCAACAGGAACGTCCACCGCAGCGGCCGGCATCGCCGCCAGAAGACCGAGCAATACAAACAGTCGAGCGAGTCGCATGCAGTGAACTCTCGTGGGGAC
The DNA here is from genome assembly GCA_031403195.1 of Planctomycetota bacterium. GTDB lineage: Bacteria > Planctomycetota > Planctomycetia > Pirellulales > UBA1268 > QWPN01. Next base: position 11,447 of record JANNSZ010000044.1, read on the forward strand.
GCGGACGTGCGGGAAACCGCAGATCATACCTGCCCGAGCGGCCATATTCGATACACCGCCAACTCAGGCTCGGGGTTGCCCGTGTCATGGAGCCGGCGTGGAAAACGAGCCGGAGCCAGGATGGCGGAGGCTCGTTTTCGTCGAGTGAGCGAAGGGCACGATGCCCGAAGCGAACGGCCGGCGACATGACACGGGCAACCCCGAGCCGCGACACCAGACGGCATGCACGTGTTGGAGCGTGCGTCGGCCTTCAACCCGCCGTCCCGCCTGCTCGCGCAGGTGGGCTTTTATTGGGGAGCCGGCGATGGGGCGAAGCCGCGGCGCATCGTGTTTTCGGTGACGGTCTGGGGGAGTACGAATTGCAGCAGGTACTCAGAACCACCTGCCTTGCTGCCGATGCCGCTCATCCGGTAGCCGCCAAAGGGCTGGCGGTGGACGAGCGCGCCGGTGATGCCGCGGTTCAGATAGATATTGCCTGCGGCGAATGACTCGGCGGCGCGCCGCAAGCGGGCCGGGCTTCTGGAGTAGATGCCGGCCGTCAGCGCGTAGGCGGTGTCGTTGGCCAGATGGAGGGCGTGCTCGAAGTCCCGAGCACGCAGCACGGCAAGCACGGGGCCGAAGATTTCGTCTTGAGCCAGCGGGCTTGCGGGATCGACATCGGCGAAGACATGCGGGCCGACGAACCAGCCGCGGCTCACAAGGTCACCGACATCCACTGCCACCACGGTTCTGGCAGTCTGCTTGCCTATCTCGATAAACGATTGAATTCGGTCTCGCGATTCTTCGTCGACCACAGGGCCTACCCGCGTGCCGGGCTCCTCGGCCGGCCCCACCCGGAGGCTGTTCACTGCTCCCGCAAGCCGCGCAACACAAGCGTCGTGGACGTGGTCGAGCACGATCACCCGGGAACAGGCCGAGCACTTTTGGCCCTGGAACCCAAAGGCACTGCTCACAACACCAGAGACCGCTTCATCGAGGTCGGCGTCGTCATCGACGATGATCGCGTTCTTGCCCCCCATTTCGGCGATCACCTTTTTGACAAGCCTGCTGCCCGGAGCAGCCGACGCTTCGGCCGCGAGCGAGTTGATCGCGAGGCCCACGCTTCGCGAGCCGGTGAACGCCACGAGCGCCGTGTCGCGGTGGGCCACGAGCACGGGGCCCACCTCCTCGCCGCGGCCAGGCAGAAACCCGAGCACATCCGCTGGCACACCCGCCGCTCGCAGAATTTCAAATAGCCGAAACGCCACAAGCGATGATTGCTCGGCCGGCTTCATCACCACTGGGTTGCCCGTGACGAGGGCGGCCGTGGTCATGCCGCACAGGATGGCCAGCGGAAAATTCCACGGGGCGATTACGACGGCCACGCCGCGGGGCAGGTGCGTCGTCACATTCTCCTCGCCGGCAACGTCCACTCGGCGCGGTGCCAGCAGTCGCTCGGCCTCAGCTGCATAAAACTCACAAAAATCGATCGCCTCAGCTACATCGGCGTCGGCCTCGCGCCATGGTTTTCCGACTTCACACACCTGGAGCGCCGCGAGGTCAAAACGCTTCGCCCGCATGATCGCCGCGGCAGCTCGCAGCGCTGTGGCGCGGCCGTGCACTCCTATCGCTTGCCAGGCTGCAAGGGCATCGCGGGCCACCTCGATCGCGCGGCAGGCGTCCTCGGCATTCGCGGCGCAGATTTCGGCCACCGCGCGAGCGTGATCCGACGGATCGCGGCGGACGAATCGTTCACGCGATGTGATGCGTTCACCTGCGATCACCACCGGCACGAGGGGCACCGCAGCCGCAGTGGGCCGGGCCCGCGCGACGGCCCTGGAAAATGCATCGCGATTCGCGGCAATTGCAAAATCAGTCAGCGGCTCATTTTGAAACATGGATCTTCCGCTGTGCTGAGGCGCGGCCTCGGTGGTCGTTGCATCAGGTGGTGTCGGCGGCGCGAGGAGTCGTTCCGGTGCGACGTGCTTCACAAACCCCGCTCGCAGGAATGAATCGTTCGACGAATTCTCGAGCAGCCGACGCACGAGATAGGCCATGCCCGGCACCAACTCGCCATAGGGCATGTAGACCCGCATCCGCCAGCCCGCCGCCGTCACGGCTTCCTTCTCGGCGTCGCCCATGCCGTAGAGCATCTGCACTTCGACGGTGCGGTGGTCGAGGCCCAACTCCTCGGCGACGGCCATGCCATGGGCGATCGAGCGCAGGTTGTGGCTCCCCAGCGCGGGCCTGAGCATGTCGGCATGTTCCATGACAAACGTCGTCGCCACCTCATAGCAGGCGTCGGTCTGCCATTTGTGTTGCCACACGGGAACGGGCCAGCCGGCCGCCGTCGCGTGGACCGTCTCGTAGTCCCAATATGCCCCCTTTACCAGTCGTACCCAGACCGGTGTACCACGTCTGCCTGCCCACTCGGCGAGGTGGGTGAGGTCGCGCAGGGCCTCGCGAAGGTAGCACTGCACCACGATGCCGCAGTGAGGCCAGTTACGAAACTCGTCTTCCATCGCGATCGTTTGGAAGATCGACAGCGCGAGATTTTTGGTGGCATGGCTCTCCATGTCGACATGCACCTGGCAGCCCCGCTCGCGAGCCAGTTTCCAGAGGGGCCGGAGCCTGGAAAGCACGCGCTGCGTGGTGCCCACCGGATCGATCGCATCGAACTGACTGTCGAGCGCCGAGAGCTTGAGCGACACGTTGACCCGCGGCAGTGGCCCATCCGGGCCGTCGTCGACGAGGCTGTCGTGGGGCCAGTGGGAGGCCTCCAGAGGAAGCTCTGTGAGAAGGCGGGCGTAGGCCGCGGCATAGGCGTCGGCTTCCGCGTCGCTTGTGACCGCCTCGCCGAGGAGGTCGAGCGTGAATCCGCGGTGGCGCGTGCGTTGGGCAAGCGCGGCCCTGGCCGCCTCGGTCGGGTTCGTGCCCGCGATGAACCGTTTGGCCTGGGCGAGCATCGCCGCTCGCACCATGCGGGCGGCAACGGGCGCGAGGAAACCATGGCGGGCGGCCTTCAAGGCCGTCCGCAGGATCGTCGGGAGCTTTTCGAGCGTGTCGTCATCGAGGTATTCCCGCAGGTGCCGATCGACCGCCGCGGGATCGTCCAGCATCGGCATGCAATCGACGAGCCGAAACAGGCGGACCTTCACATCATCATCGGCGAGGACCCATTCTCCGGCTTGCTCGGCCCAGTAGTCGGGCGAGAGCACCGAGGGCAGTGCCGCCTCCGACCGTGCGAGGAGGTCGCGGCCGATCTGCTGCGTGCGACGCTCGATCCGCACTCGTGCTGCTGCATCGAGCCGCCCCGGCGGGCTACCCGTCCCGTTCGCATCCATACGGGATCCCTCGGCCCCCTTGGTGCATGGAGAATGACGCCACCACCAGTCCATCATAGAAGCCCCCAGTGACAGTGTGGGAACTGCGGCCTCTGGTCGCCAAGCGGCGGAAAAAACAAGCGAAATACCAGCTTTTTGAATGACAACCCAGGGGGCCAAACCCCCCAGATTGACAAGCGCGGGATCCGTTCGGGCACCTGTGTTAGACTTGGCAAACCGCCGGCGACATCGTCGGGCGGCCTATGACCCACCCCACCCACGCCCACCACGCCCCAGGTTCGGCCCCCTCTGCCGCCGCCGCTCGGATGGCCTCCATCCTCGAGTCGGTCGGTCCGGTCGTGCTGCCGGCGCTCCTGCTCTGCGATTTTGGCCACCTGGCCGATGAGGTCCGCCGTCTCGAATCGGCCGGTGCCCAGGCCCTCCATCTCGATGTGATGGACGGGCGATTCGTGCCCCAACTCACCTACGGGCCGGTCGTGGTGGAGGCGGTGCGGAGGGCAGCCAGCGTGCCGGTGGAAGTCCACATGATGGTGGAAGAGCCCGGGCGGACGGCGGCCGACTATGTGAGGCTTGGGGCCGACATCGTCACGGTGCACCTCGAGGCCCTGGCCGACCCGCGGCCCACGCTCGACCAGATCCGTTCGCTCGGAGCACGGGCCCACCTCGCCATCAATCCCGGCACGCCGGTCGCACACGCCGAGCCATTTCTCGATGCCTGCGATGGCGTCCTGGTGATGAGCGTCGAGCCGGGCTTCGGGGGGCAAGCGTTTGAGCCTGTCGCCCTCGAAAAGCTCGCCCGCCTGGCAGCCATTCGCCAGGAAACGCAGGGGCAGTTCCGCCTCTGCGTCGATGGCGGCATCTCGACCAAAACCATCGGACAGGCCGCTGCTGCGGGAGCTCAGCTCATCGTGGCGGGAAGTGCCGTCATCCGCTCACCCGACTACGCCCGTGCGATCACGGAGCTCGAGGCGCTCGCCCGAGCGGCGGCCTGATGGCCGCGCACCCTTTCCTCTGGACACGTTTCAACCTCCGATGCCTGACCAACTGATCGTCATACGATCTGCCTCCACCGACTACGACCTCCAGAGCCGTGTGCGCGGCACCCTCGACATCCCTCCCTCGGCGGAAGGCCTGGCCGATGCCGCTGCGGTTGCCGCGAGGCTTGCTGACGCGGCACCCGACGCCATCTACACCGCCCCCACGGCCTGCGCCCTCGAGACCGCGAAGGTCATTGGGAGTCGTTTTGCGGTGACCCCCAAGCGCATCGATCGCCTCGCCAATCTTGATCTCGGCCTCTGGCAGGGCAAGCTCGTTGACGAGATCCGACGCCTCCAGCCGCGGGTTCACCGTCAGTGGCAGGACGATCCCTGGAGTGTTGCGCCCCCGGAGGGCGAGGTTCTCGAAGAAGCTCGCAGCCGCATCGAAGCAGCGCTCCACAGGATCTGCAAGCGGCATCCGCGTGGTCGTGTCGCGGTGGTGGTGCCGTTTCCACTCGATTCGCTGGTCCGGTGGCTTGTGGCGGGCGAGCCGCTCGGCGACCTCTGGGAGCGCGACCCCGAGCGGGAGCCCGTGGCCGTCCTTCCGATGGCAGCCCAGTGGCACACCACGCGTGCTGTCCCGCTGACAGCGCCGCCAGCGACGGCTCCGTCGGGCGCTGCAGCCATGTAGGGCCCTTTGCGTCCGGCGCAGCGGCGGTCTCCCTAATTCGGCTAAACTCGACAGGCTCTCGGGGGGCCTTCCCCATGGCCTGCCAATTCCTCGACCCCATCGCCTGATTCCCACACCATGGAACGCCGAAGTCAGTCGACCCCGTCCCGCGCCGCCGAGACCCCGGCTGTCGCTACCCCTGCGGCAGCGGCGATGACACCCCCTACCGCTCCTCCGCGTGCGAAGCGCGGCGTGCCCGAGGGTCTCTGGCTGAAGTGCGGCGGATGCGGCGCGACGATCTACCGCAAGGAGGCCGAGGAGCTCCAAAACGTCTGCCCACAGTGTGGTTTCCACTGGTATGTGTCAGCAGCGAACCGTATCGAGCAGCTTCTCGATACGGGCACGTTCGAGGAATGGGATGCCAACCTGCGGCCCACCGACCCGCTCGGGTTCACCGACAAGAAGCCCTACGCCGAGCGGATCGTGGCCGAGCAGAAACGGACGGGCCTTTCAGATGCCGTGATCACCGGCATAGGCATGATTCGGGCGCGGCGTGTGGCCATCGGCATCACCGACTCCGCCTTCATCATGGGGAGCATGGGGAGCGTGGTGGGCGAGCGGCTGGCTCGCCTGGTCGAGCGGGCCACGGCCGGCCGGCTCCCGCTGATCATCATCAGTGCTTCTGGCGGTGGTGCCCGCATGCACGAGGGAATCCTTTCGCTGATGCAGATGGCGAAGGTCTCGGCTGCCCTGGCCCGGTATTCACAGGCCAGCGGCCTGTTCATCTCGGTGCTCACGAATCCCACGATGGGGGGCGTGGCCGCGAGTTTTGCGTCGCTGGGCGACCTCTGTTTCGCCGAGCCTCGGGCCCTCATCGGCTTCGCGGGTCCGCGGACCATCAAGGCCACAATCCGAGTGGAGCTCCCGAAGGGCTTTCAGACGAGTGAGTTTCTGCTCGAGCACGGTTTCCTCGACCGCATCGTGGCCCGCAAGGATCTCAAGAGCGAGATCGCCCGCGTCATCGACTACTGCGGTGGCTGACGGGCCGGGCGCGAATCTGGCACAATCGCAACGCGTGAGGGGGGTTCTGACGATTGCGCTGCCATGAAGACGACGTGACGTCCACCCGCACATCGCGAAAGGTAAGAACATGAAGTCTGTTGAAGTTCTCTTGTTGTCGCGACCCGACATCCTCGCTCTTGAATTGACACCACGAGCGGTCGTCGAAGTGGTCACGGAGGCACTGCGGGAGCACGCGGCTGGCACCTACGAAATGCATCCCAAGACCGGGGTGCATCCGACCGGAACGGATCCCGCCAACTTCATTCATGCGATGCCGGCGTACCTGCACACACTCAATGTCTGTGGCCTGAAGTGGGTTGGTGGTTTTGCCAAGAACTACCAACGCGACCTTCCCAATGTCACAGGCGTGCAGGTCTACAACGACACCGAAACGGGCATTCCCCTGGCGATCATGGAGTGCGGCTATCTGACAGGCTTGCGCACGGCCGCCGTCAGTGCCATTGCCGCGAGGGAATGTGCCCGAGCGGGAGCCGAAACGCTGGCCCTCGCCGGGTGTGGCTTTGAGGGGACGATGCACCTGCGGTTCATCACCCACGAGATCCCCACGATCCGACGCGTTCGCCTCCGCGACATCCGCGAACAGGCAATGACGACGCTTCAGGAATCTGCCGCGACGTACTTTTCGGGCGCCATCGAGAAGTGCGTCGACAACCGCTCGTGCCTGGAAGGAGCCGATGTGATCTCGACCTGCACCAATGGCGAAGACCAGTTGATTCGGCCGGAGTGGTTCAAGCCCGGTGCGGTCGCCGTGGGCATTGAAGGGGGCTGCGCCTTCACCGCCGAAGCGCTGCACAGCGCAGACAAGTTTGTCGTCGACGACATCCCGCTGGCCGAGTACTTCGACAAACTCGGCCGCGATCGCCTGACCGAGGACGGACGTCCCGACCCCGAATTCCCCGGCGGGATGCCTGCCATTTACGGCACGATCGGCGAACTTGTTGCCGGCCAGAAGCGGGGGCGCGAGAGCGCCGACGAGCGCATCATTGCCGTGCCCATCGGCATGGCCATTTGTGACATTGCGTTGGCCCACCTCGCCTACCAGACCGCGTTGCAAACAGGCCTGGGCCAGCGATTCCGCCTCTTTTGAGCGGCTGGCTCGGCGCGACCCGACGCCCGGTCTGCACTACTGCCGGATGAGGACGCTCGAGCCCGGGCCGAGGATGTCCGAAATCTCCTCAAGGTCGCGAACCGACACGATGAGACTTCCCGGCGCCGCGTTGTCTGACACGCCACCCAGATCGGGGGCCGACTCGATCACCATTCCGTCGGCGAGCACGATCCCGCGGCGCACCGCCGCTGCTGGATCGAACGGCTTGGCCGATGGGTTGTCGCGACGAATCTCGACGATTGCGAGCGTGGAGCCAACGCGTTGCAGAAAATTCCGCCCCACCACCACAGGAAAGCTGCCCGCGAAGGCACCGCGAAGCTGAAGGCTCACCCGCCGTCGGGACACGCTCACGACCGCATCGAAGGGGCCCTGGATGACTTTGATGTGCTCACCAGGCCGCACCTGTGCAGGGCCCTGGATACCGTTGATCTTTCCGAGCAGTTGCCATGAGATGCCGAGTGGAGCGGCGATGGTCGGCAGTGTCTCACCTTGCGCCACCACATGCGGGGGCAGCAGGAGATCCTGTTGTGAGTAGATGACGGTGCCCGCCAGCTGCCCGAGAAGATCTTCGAGACGGTGGCTCTCCTCGAGGCCCAGCGACGGATCGTCGTACCACACCGAAAGGGCCGTCAACGCCTCGGCGTATCGGCCTGCGGCAAGCTTTTCGTGGGCGTCAGACCAGGCCGTCGCAAATGCATTAGACGACGGTGGTGACGCAGCGGGGGGTGGCATCTGGGGAAGCGCTGCTGGCGGGGCCGCGGTCGCAACGGTAGCCAGCCGCTCCGGGCGATCGGCCGCCGGAGGCTGCGCGGCAGCGGCGACATCCTCCTGCGCCGGCGGCGGGGCAGACTCCGCTGCGAGATACACCGCAGGGGGGGCGGCAGCGGCTGGCGCCGCGGCCGGCACGCTCCACGCGGGTGGTGTGGGAGGCGTCGCACGTGCTGCGACAGGTGCGGCCACAGCCGCGGCGACAGCACCTGGCGGCACTGCCGGTGGCGGCGACACTGGGCTCGCGGTCAGGATTGCAGCCGGGGGTGCTGGCACGACAGGCGTTGGAGCCGGGGCTGGCGGGACTGCCGCGGATCCATCGACAACCGTGGTGGCCGCTGGCATCTCCACCTCAGGAGCTCCGAAGGCAGGCGCCTCGGGAGCATCAGCATGCGGCGATGCCGAAGGCGAAGGTCCCTTCTGCACCACGGAGTAGGCACCGTAGAGGATCGTGCCAAAGAGCACCAGCACGATGAGAGGCTTGATGGCTTCCATGGTATCGCTGCCTCGTTCGGGGCGGCGCTCGTGCTTCGATCGGCTGGCCATGAGGGGCGTTCCGAGGAGAGGAAATCCGGTGGAGGATGCCTATTGGGCAGCGAAGGGTAGGGAACGCCGCACTGCCATTCCAGACCGCTTCGAGGTCAAAAGCTGGGTGGGATGGGGTGTCGCAGGGGCTCGGGGCCAGGTCCGCGGCAGCGGCGTCGGATCAGGCGAGATTCGCCGGTTTGCAGGCGTGAGGGCTATATTCCAACGCGTCGGTGGTTTTGAGGCGACCACAAGGCGTCCAATCGATGCGTTCGCATGATCTCGATCCCCGCCGCGTGCGGGAGGTGGTGGCGGTGGTGCTCGCCGGGGGCCGAGGGGCCAGGCTCGACCCGCTTACGCGCGACCGGGCCAAGCCGGCAGTGCCCTTCGGTGGCAGCTACCGCATTGTCGATTTTGCGCTTTCGAACTGCCTCAACAGTGGCCTCAAGCGGCTCCTGCTCCTCACGCAGTACAAGGCTCACAGCCTCGACCGCCATCTCAACCTCGGCTGGCATCGATTCTTTTGCCGCGACCTCGGCGAGTTCCTCGACGTGCTGCCACCACAGCAGCGGGTGGATGACCAGTGGTATCAGGGCACCGCCGACGCGGTCTACCAAAACATCTATTCACTGGAGCGCGCGGCGCCACGGCTCGTCGTGGTTCTGGCGGGCGACCATATCTACAAGATGAACTACCATGCCCTGGTCGATGCCCACGACACCAGTGGTGCCGATGTCACGGTGGCGGCGCTGCCGGTGCCTCGCGCAGAGGCTGTTGAGTTTGGCACGATGGCGGTCGACGCTTCCGGCCGCATCCGCGGCTTCCGCGAGAAGGTCTCAGATCCGCCTCCATACGCTGCCGACCCGTCGAAGGCACTCGCGTCGATGGGGATCTATTGCTTCACAGCAGATTTTCTCCTCGAGCAACTCAGGCTCGACGCTGCAGACCGTGGCAGCCGCCACGACTTCGGTCATGACATCCTCCCACGACTGGTCGATACCCACGGCGTACAGGCCTTTCCGTTCCGCGATGAAAATCGCAAGCGAGACGCTTACTGGCGCGACGTCGGCACGCTAGACGCCTACTTCGAGGCCAACATGGATCTCGTCGAGGTTGACCCCCAACTCAATCTGTATGACGATGTGTGGCCAATCCACACCCACCACCCGGCCTACCCGCCGCCAAAATTCGTGTTCGCTGAGGAAGGGCCTCAGGGCCGCCGCGGCGAGGCCACCGACAGCCTCGTCTGCCCCGGCGCCATTCTCTCCGGGGGGCATGTGCACCGCTCGATCATCGGTCCTGGCGTGCGAGTCAATAGCTACGCCCGCGTCGATGAGAGCATCATCTTTGAAGGGGTGGATATCGGCCGCCGGGCAGTCGTTCACCGAGCCATCATTGACAAGGATGTCTGCGTGCCGCCCGGAACCATCGTGGGGCTCGACCCCGAGGCAGACGCGGCCCGGGGCTTGACCGTGTCACCCGGCGGAGTGACCGTGGTTCCGAAGGGTTATGAGTTTTCCGTGTCAGCCGAGAGCCTCCTCGCCCGACCCGCCGCTCGCATACACTGAGGGCCGTTCCAAGGCTTTTCATGGTCGGCTATCACCGCAACCTGCGGTCGATGCCTCCGGCCAGCTCGATTCCCACCCCAACCGATGCCCCAGCGCACCATCATCCTCCTGCTCGCGACATGCCTGGCCTGCCTGGCCTCGTGGGCCGCGCGGGAGCGCAGCGGGCACGGCCGCCGCTTTGGCGAGGTGTTGGCGGCGATCGATCGGCAATATCTCCGCGAAACCGATGCGGACGAACTGTTTGACGCCGCCGTCACGGCAGCCGTGTCACGGCTGGATGAACACTCGGCCTACCTGCGTGGCGACCGTCGCGCTGAGCTCGTCGCCGCGCTCGACCAGCGGTTTGGTGGCGTTGGGCTCGAGCTTTCGCTCGACACGGCCGCCGACCGGCCCGTCGTGATGTCACCGGTCTACGCGTCGCCAGCCTGGCGGGCCGGGATCGCGCCGGGCGACACCATCGTCGCCATCGATGGGCAGGACACACTCGGCCAATCACTGGCACACATCGTCGACCACCTCCGCGGACGTCCTGGTGATCCCGTCACCGTGCGGGTCGTCGCAGAGGGTATGGCCACGACCCTCGACCCTTCGTCTGTACCGAAACTCTCGGCTCCCCCCCGCGATATCGTCTTGGTCCGCGAGGTCGTGCACACCGAAAGCGTGCTCGGCGATCGTCGCCGCTCCGACGGCACATGGGACTGGATGCTCGAAAACGAGCCCGGCGTGGGCTATGTGCGGATCACGAGTTTTGGAGAGCGGACTGCAAGCGAATTCATGACGGCCTGCCGCGAGCTCGATGCGGCGGATGGTCTGCGGCTCTGCGTGATCGATCTGCGAGGCAATCCAGGGGGCCTGGTACAGGCCGCGGTTGACGTATGCGATGCCTTGCTCGTCGAAGGACCGATCGTGGCCACACGTGGCCGCGGGGATTCGGGCCTCACCCTCTTCCACGAACGACGGGCAACACCAGGAGCGGTGCTCGGGGGTATCCCGGTGGCCTTGCTCGTCGACGACCGCACGTCGAGCGCCGCCGAAATCGTCGCCGCCTGCCTCCAGGACACGGGCCGTGCGCAGATCGTGGGCAGCCGCACCTACGGCAAGGGTACCGTGCAGACCATCCTGCCACTCTCCGATGGCTCAGGGCTCCTCAAGCTCACAACTGCCGAATACCTTCGGCCGAGCCGCGAGCCGATCCATCGCCATGCCAATTCGAGCGACACCGATGCCTGGGGCGTCAAGCCCGATGCAGGTTTCGAACTTGTGCCCACCGCCGAGGCAGTCGAGCGACTTCGGGCCTGGCGACGCCGTCGAGACACCATCGCGCCCATAAGCTCAACGTCCCCCGTGCCAACCAAGACCACGAACGGCCGCGACATCGATGCGGTTCTCGATCGCGCGCTCGACCTCATCGCCGACGAGTGACGGCCGCTGCGTCGCGAATCTCTCCTGCCAGGAAGAAACTGCCGGCCGCCACGATCACCCCACGGCGGCCCGCGAGGCGTCGCGCAGTCGCCAGCGCTGCGGCGGGATCAGGGACCTGCTTCGGCACCGGGAGCCCAGCGTCACGGCATGCGTCGAGAAGCGCGTCGAACGTGGCTGCCCGCGGGCTGCTTGTAGACCGCGTGATCACCACATGATCGAACCGACCGCGGGCCACCGTGAGCATCTTCCGAAGCTGCTTGTCTCGCGAGGCCGCGAAGACAAGCACGCGAGGCCGCATGGACTCGAGAACGTCCCCCACCGTCGCCAGGAGCGACTCCATCGATGCGACATTGTGTGCGGCATCGACAATCACCAGCGGAAGTGTGGCAATCCTTTCAATCCGAGCCGGCAACTGGGCGCGGGCGAGCCCACTCGCCATCGCGGTGTGTGGCACACGAAAACCCAAGGCCGGAAGCATCATCGCCGCCACGGCAGCGATTGCCGCATTGCTAGCCTGATGGCAGCCTGGCATGCCGAGCTGGAAACGGAGAGGCTTCCGCTGACAAAGCCACGCCGGGGCCTCGAGGATGAGCACGCCGGGGGCCAAGGCATCGCCAGCCGGCTCGTAGCGGCATTGGAAATCGCGGCCCAGCTGAAGGAGCTTGGACCGACAGCGGGCGGCCGTGTCGGCGATCACACGCCGAGTCGAAGGCTGCGCCGCGCCTGAGACGACGGGCCGGCCCCGCTTGATGATCCCTGCCTTCTCGCCGGTAATTTTCGCCACGGTGCGGCCGAGGATCTCCATGTGATCGAGGCTGATACTGGTGATGATCGAGACGAGAGGCCGCACGACGTTGGTGGCGTCGAGACGTCCGCCGAGGCCCGTTTCGAGGACTGCGATGTCGACGCCGGTCCTCGCGAAGTGCACAAACGCCAGCCCCGTGACAATCTCGAACCAGGTGAGCGCACGACCGCCGCGACGGGCTGCGGCCGCATCGAGGGCCTCGGCAGCAGGCCGCACGACCCGCGCTGCAGCGGCGAGGTCGCTGGCCGCGATCGGACGGCCGTCGACACAGATCCGCTCCTCGAGCGAATGCACGTGCGGCGACATGTAGCGGCCGGTGCGATACCCAGCATCCTCGAGGATGGCGGCCAGCATCGCGACGGTGGACCCCTTGCCCTTCGTGCCGGCCACATGCACGACTGGCAGTTCGCGATGAGGATTCCCGACGGCGTCGAGCAATTGCCTCATCCCGTGGAGGCGAAAAGCGGCCTTCACGCTCGGGAGGTTCCGCTCGTAATCGATGCGGGTCTCAAGCCAGGCGTGGACGTCAGTGGCGGAGCTTCCCATTTCCCGCAGTTTTCCAGCGCGACGACCAGAGAAAAAGGGGCTTGACCGCTAGGCCGTCTCCCAAGACCTTTGCGGCCCTGAGATTTGCCCGCCGGCCGCCGGACTGCCCCACCATGCGCCTCCACCTGCTTCGGTCGCAGCGCCTTCACGTTGCCGCGATCCTCGCCTGCGCGGTCGCCTCCTTCGGGAGACTCGAGTCGGTCGTGGCCGACGAACCGCTCCCTTCGCAAGCAGGCGTTGAACCGCCGCCGCTCTACCTCGCCGAGCCCTTCCACGACATCACCTTCACGGGCATGCCGCTTCCGATCGATCCGAACGCCGAGAAGTGTTGGCCCCGGTGGTTCGCCGGCGCCAGTGGCCTCGTGATGACGCGCACGCTTCCCGGCGGCAGGCCCACGATGCAGCCTACTGCCGCGGGCCAACTGACCACCGCCGACGCCGGCTTCGGATGGCCAGGCGGTGTCGATCTTCACATCGGCAGATGGTTCGGATCCCAGCAGCATCATGCGGTCGAAATCATCTACTGGGGCGTCTACCAAATGGGCGACTCAGCCACGCTCGCCACATCTGGCATCGATGCCATTCCACAGGCACCGACGGCAAGCCTGGGCGGCATCCCAGCCAGTGATTTTCTGATTGACGCCGCGCAGCAACGGATCGAACGCGCCGACGTCATCAATGATGTCGAGATCAACTGGGTCTACTCCCTCGGTGATCGGCCCGAGTTTGTGCCGTGGGATCAGAAGGTGAACTTCATGTGGCTCGCGGGCTTCCGGTTCTTTCAGGTGAACGACCAACTCACGCTCACCACTGGCTCCGGCAATCCTGCGATTGGCGCGATCGATTTCGCCGCCGCCACCAACAACAACCTCTATGGCGGCCAAGTGGGCGGGAAGTTCGACTGGCGATTCCTGCCGACCGTGCGGCTGAACATCGTGCCGAAGTTCATGATCGGCGGAAACGCGATCACGAATACGTCGTCGCTCGCCGGTGAGAATGGCACCCAGGCCACATTCCCCGGCGGCGCTGCGGCCCGCGCCTTCTCGGAGCTCGGCGTCTTCTCATGGCTCGGCTCGGTCGACACCGGCATTGCCTGGGATGTGACCGACGAGTGGAGTCTGTGGGCGGGCTATCGCGTGGTGGGTGTGGGCAATATCGCCCAAGCCGACGACCAATGGCCAACCCTCATCACGTCGCCCGCCTCGCTGAGCGGCATCACCGCTGGGAGCGACACGATCATCCACGGCGGATTCGCCGGCTTCCAGGGGCGGTACTGACTGTACGGATTCGCGGCCATCCATGGCCCGCGAATCCTTGCCCGGCCTCCGCCGGGAGGATAACCGGCCCTCCGGGCCTTGAGCGTGCGCCGCAAGGAGCGTCGTATGGGGACGCCATCCATGGCCCGCGAATCCTTGCCCGGCCTCCGCCGGGAAGTGAACCCGGCCCTCCGGGCCTTGCGCGTATGACTCAACCAAGGGTCGTAGTGATACGCCATCCATGGCCCGCGAATCCTTGCCCGGCCTCCGCGACGGTCGCGGTGTACACTGTCGTCATGAGCATACCTACCGCATGTGACCTGACGGCGAAGCGCTGCGTGCCCTGCGAGGGCGGCGTCCCAAAACTATCGCTGGCGGAGGCGGAGGCTCACCTCACAGCCGTTCCCGACTGGCGACTGACCCATGACGGCGACCGAATTCGTCGTGACTTCAAGCTGCCCGATTTCCGCGCTGCCGTGAAGCTCGTCAACACGATCGCCGCGCTCGCCGAACGGGAGCAGCACCACCCCGATCTCCACATCGAGGATTATCGGAAGGCATGGGTGGAGATTCACACCCACGCCATCGGCGGCCTCTCCGAAAACGACTTCATCGTGGCAGCCAAGATCAACGCGGTCGCTCCGCCGGCGTGATGCGGGCTACCGTCGCAGCCAGCCGCGGAACGGGTCAGCGATTCGCACGGCAAACACGACTTCGCCCGCAGGTTCAACCTGCGGCGCCACGCCAACGCCGTAGTAGCGATACCCAGCGTCGAGCGTGACGCGATCGGTAACCGAGTAGGTCGCACCACCCCCCACCTGCCACGCGAGATCAGTCACACGGGCACTCGCAGTCGCAGCATCTTCGCCACGCGTCTCGCGGTAGCCACCGACGCCCGCACCGGCACCTGCATAGACCGCGGCATGCTCGCCCACAGCCACGTCCCGCCACACGTTCGCAAGCGTCGTCCACTCGCCATCGATCGTCACTGAATGCTCATCGCCCTCGCCGTTGTTTGCAGGACGGCTCCCCGAAAGCGCCGCCCGCTGCCGCCCTTCCAGCTCGAGTCGCACGGCACCCGCCGGACGTGGTATCGAAACGCCGATCGCCGCATCGCCCAGCGGAAGCTGTCCGCTGGCAAAACCACCCTGCTCCGATGCAATCGATGAACCGATGAGCCCTGCCACATAAGGCGTCCGTTCGTCGTCGACACGCTCATCCGTGTCATCCAGCGATCGGTCCTCAGCGGCCTCGGACATTTCCCACGCCAGCAGCGGGTTCGCCGCCACGGCTTGGCCGACATCGACAGCAGCCAGCACCGCTCCCACGACGGCAACGGCGAACGAGCGACGGGCGGCCATGATCCCTCCGTGACATCTGCCGGCGATGCTGCCTGGCACGTCGCGTTCCCTGCGACTCGTCGGCATCGTATGAGTCGCATTCCAGCAGCGGTGCGGTGGCCTGGCAAATCCCTGCAAAACCGCATCGATCTCACTGTGGACATTTGGCCCAGCCCCGTAACGCCGAAGGCCCGCGGCGCGTCATGCACCGCGGGCCCATCGGGTTCCGCCGCGTCCCCTACCGAGAGACGCTCATTCTCCGCCGGCTGACTTTGTGGCACGGCGGCCGTGTGGCCAGTCACTGCTGGCCACCTGAGATCACCGCACGGCCTCCTGAAGCATCTTCGAGTTGGGCACCGAGTGCCGCGAGATAACGCTGCCCTCTCGGGTCTCGATGATCGTCGCGACCGGGCCCACTTCACGCACCGTTCCCTCGAAGCCCGCAACACTCACGTGGTCACCGGCCTGGATCCGCTGCCGGACGTAGTAGCCGGAGAGAATGCCCGCCATCACATCCCGCCCACCAAGGCCGAAGGCCAGAGCAAAGCCCGCGGCCAGACCAGCCGAGCCGATCAGAATGAGCTTCTCGAGCAGAGCAAACTGAATACCGAGCTGATTGAAGGCCGCGATAAAGGTCAGGATCGACAGCACCCAGTAGCAGCCCGCGGCGAGGTATTCGGCGTAGGAAAGCCCAACCCGGTCTGCACTCGTGGCCACGACGCCACGCACGAACGTTGCAGCCAGCAGGCCCACAACCACGACCACCGTTGCCACGAGCACCTTCGGGATGTAGTTGACGACTTCTCGCATGGCGAGCGAGACGCTCTCCAGGCCAAGGATGCTGAAGGCTGCCATCACGAACACACTCATGAGCAGCCAGAAGACGATGGCCCCCACGATCGCAGGCATGGGCCTCTTGATACCGACGTCGTCCATGCTCCGTGCGAGGCCACTCTTCTCGGCCGCGGCCTGGAGACCGAGCTTGTCGGTGATGATGCCGACGAGATTGCCGATCCAGCGTGCCACCGCATAGCCGGCGATGAGCACCGCGACCATGGCCACCATCTTTGGCGCGAGCAGAATCACCTGACCCCAGGCCTGCGTGAAGCTGTCGACCAGCGCGACGCGAGAAACATTGACCGTTTCCTGAGCCGTTTCCACGGCAGTCTGTCCAAACAACACAAGATCTTTCATCGTTTTTCTCCTCTGGTAACGGCCGTCCCTCGTGAACTGCCGTCACCCGAACCACCGCGGGAATGTGTGGGTTGGCCCCGCGACCCAACGTGCCGGCAGCCGTGCCGGCGTGTCTTGTCATGTCTCCCGGGAATCGCCACGGCCTGGCGGCCACGAACCGGTCACGCTGAATCGCACTGCCGCCAACACGACCACGACAAACTGCATCGCAGCCCAGGGCAGCGCCACGAGCGCGAATGCTGCCATGTGGCCCGCAAGGAGCCGTGGGTGCAGCTTCCGCCGCACGCCCGCGACAAACTCTGGCGCCGCAGGTACCGGAGGTACCTCCACCGCCGCCAGTGTTTCGAGAAGATCCATCGGATGGTGTCAGCAATCGTCGTCGGTGCGATCCGGCGTATCACCCCGCGGCCTCATGGCCACGATCCCGGGCGACAGAAGGTGAGTAGCCGGCCGCACCGAGCGTGTCACAAAAAATTTTTCTCGGCCGTGTTTTCGCGTTGTTTTACGGTCGCGACGGCCCTGCCAGCCGCTCACGAATACGGCTCACCCGCATCCGCAAGGCTCCCGGTGTCGAGTCAAACATCTCGGCAAGGGCGTCGTAATCGTGTCCCTCGGCAAACTTCATCAGCACCAGCGCACGATCTTCCTCATCGAGCACAGCGAGGAGTCGTTCGACGTCCTGCGCCGACGCCACGGCCGCAGCGGGATCGGGCTCAGCTCCGGCATGGGTCTCGGCAGGCTGCTGTCCTTCGGGTACTTCGGTCGTCTCCCGCTGCCGCCTGCGAGACCGCGACCGCCGCAGCGTGAGGCAGGTGCGAATGGCTACGCCATGGAGCCATGTCGAATACCGGCTGCGACCGGCAAATGCAGCCCGTTCGAAGAACAGGCGTACGAACACCTCCTGGGCTGCGTCCTCGGCGTCGTGGCGATTCCCCATGAGCCGCCAACAGACCCGCCAGACACGATCGCGAAACCGTTCCACGAGCCCATGAAACGCAAGGCCATCAGAACCTTCGCGTGCGGCAAGCGCAGCAAGCTGCTCATCGCTCGAGGTCGCGAGTGATTCACCGGCCGGCTCGACCACGCGAGGTGCCTTCCTATTGACGTTCGAATACTAGATTCAAGGTTGAAGGCCAGAAACACCCGAAGCGGAGCGAAGGGATGCCATGAATAAACAGTTCAAAGATCAACAAGGTTTCAACAACCGGCTTCACGAACGCTTGCCCGAGGCCCCCGTCACGCAGCGACGGGGACGACATGATCTGGCACTCCAACGCTCACTCACGTGTGGCTGCTAGAGCGATCGCAGCGCGGGTGAGGGCGGCGTCGAGGGAAGCGTGCGCGGTAAGTTCGCCTTCGTGGACGACAGCGACCTCGGCAACGAGGCGCACGATCGGTTCGGTGTTGCTCGCCCGAACGAGGAGCCAGCCGCCGGGCCAGTCGAGGCGGAGACCATCGAGCCGGCTGGGCTTTGCCTCAGGGAAGGCGGCTTCTATGCGGCCGAGTGCAGCGACAAGCCCGGGGCCACGCGTGGTTGGCGAGAGGCTGACCTTCGTTTTCTTCATGACGAACTGCGGCAGGGCAGCGGCCAACTCCGCGACGGGCGTCAGGCTGTCTCTCGCGCTCATGCGGTCCAGCACGAGCGCCATCGCCACGGCGGAATCGCGGACCAGCACCACCCGGGGATCGATCACGCCTCCGTTGCCCTCGCCACCGAGGATCGCTCCATGCGCGAGCATCGCGTCGACAACGTTCGCCTCGCCGACGGCTGACACATGACACGGCATGCCGAGGCGGGTGGCGATCGCAGCCGTCATGCCGCTGGTTGAGCAGTTCACCACGACCGCGCCAGGGGTCGTTCCAAGGACCGCCTCGATGATGAGGGCCAGCGTTGCCTCCTCGCCGAGGTAGCGGCCAGACGCATCGGCGATCGCCAGTCGATCGGCGTCGGGATCAAGAAAGAATCCGATGTCGGCATTGGCCGCTTTGATCCGTGGCAGGAGGCTGGAGAGGTTCTCGGCCGTGGGCTCGGGCTCATGCTCAAACCGCCCGTCGGGCTCGGTCCCCTCCGCCACAACATCGCAGCCAAGTGCCGCGAGCAGCGGAAGGGCGACGCGGCTGCCCGCGCCGTGCCCACAGTCAATCCAGACCCGCGGCCGATGCCGGCGAACCGCGGCCACATCCACAAGCGCCGTCACGCGGCGCACATGCTCAGCCGTAGGATCGGCCTCAGTGAGCTCCCCGGCTCGCGCCGCCGCGGTCATGGGCGGGTCTCCCCCTGCCAGCCGCTCGTATTCCAGCACCACGCCGCGGCCGGCTTCGGCCGTGAGCACGCGACCAGCGGCCCCAAACATTTTGAGCCCGTTGTAGCGGGCCGGGTTATGACTGGCAGAAATCTGAATGCCGCCAGCAGCCTGGTGCATCCGAACAGCCAGGCCCACCGTGGGGGTCGGGACGATGCCGCAGTCCACGACATCACGGCCCAGCATCATGAGCCTCGATGTGATGGCGGCTGACAGCAGGGGGCCGCTTTCGCGACCGTCCCGGCCAAGCACGATCGGCCCGGGCCCAAGCGTGGCAGCAAACGCGGCTGCATACCGAGCGGCCACCTCAGCCGTGAGGGCGGCTCCAACGACGCCACGCAGCCCCGAGACACTCACAATGAGCGGTTCGGCAGCGGGATCGTGGAGCGGGGCAGTGTCACTCATTGGCACGGCAGTATAAAACGTGGCGTCGAATCGAAGGTCCCACGACGCGATTTTTCGGAGTTGCCGATGCCTGCTGCGCTGCCCCCCGACCTTGCCCGCCGGCTCAATGCCATCACCGCCGCCCGGCAGGCTGGCACGATCACGGAGCACTCCGCCACCACGATGCGAGCCTGGCTCAGTGAGCCACGGTACGCCGAGTTTGCCCATGAGCTCGGCTCGCTCATCGATGCTGGAAAATGGAAGGATCTCGACGATGCCTACTGGACGGTGATCCCTTTCGGTACTGGAGGCCGCCGCGGACGCATGTATCCCGTCGGATCCAACGCCATCAACGATCGCACGATCGGGGAGAGCGCCCAGGGTCTCGCGGAGTACGTCCGGAGTGTGCTTCCGCCAGGCGAGACCCCGTCCTGCACGATCGCATACGACACCCGCCACCGCTCGGAGCATTTTGCGAAGCTCTGCACCGAGATCCTCCTGGCCAATGGCTTTCGGGTCTTTTTCCTCAGGGGTGTTCGGAGCACGCCCGAGCTCTCCTTTGCGGTGCGCTACACGAACAGCAGTTGCGGGATCATGGTGACCGCCAGCCACAACCCACCTACCGACAACGCCGTAAAAGTCTACTGGTCGGGTGGCGTGCAAGTGCTTCCGCCGCACGACAAGGGAATCATCGACCGCGTCATGACGGTCGACACGATCCGGCGAGAGCCATTCGATGAGGGGGTGGCAAGTGGACGCGTGCAGTTCGTCGAGGAGGTGGTGGATACCGCCTTCATTGCCGCCGTGCTCGAACTGTCGGCACCGGGCCCACGGAATATCTCGATCCTCTACTCGCCACTCCACGGCGTCGGCGCGACCGCCGTGGTGCCGGTGCTCCGCGGCGCTGGCTTCGAGAGGCTTCGCCTGTTTGGGCCACACGAGGCACCAGACGGCGATTTCCCGAACGTCATCGGCCATGTGGCAAACCCCGAAGTGCCGGCCGTCCTTCAGCCGGTCATTGCAGAGGCCATTGCCGCGGGGGATGACCTCGTGCTCGCCAGCGACCCCGACTGTGACCGCCTTGGTGCCGCGGCGCCGCTCTCGCGGGAGCCCGGAAGCGCGTGGAGCGTGCTCACCGGCAATCAGATCTGCGCCCTCCTCTGCGAACAGGCGATCGCGGCCCGCGTGGCCAGAGGACAGTCACGCCCGGGTGACTACGTCGTGACCACGCTCGTGACCAGCGGCCTCGTCCGCCGCGTGGCAGAGTCGCACGCCGTGGAGGCTGACGACACCCAGCTCGTCGGTTTCAAGTGGATCTGCGCGGCGATGGACCGCCATGGTCCGGAGCGGTTTGTGTTTGGCACCGAGGAGTCGCACGGCTACCTCTCGGGAACGCACGTCCGCGACAAAGATGCCGCCGTCGCGGCGCTGCTGATGGCAGAGCAGACTGCGGCCCTTGCCGCCCAGGGCCGCACGCCCCACGAGCTGCTCGATGAACTGTACTGCCGGTTTGGCTGCCATCAGGAACGGACCGTCAATGTCATGCTCCCAGGCGCCACTGGCATGGA
Source organism: Planctomycetota bacterium (assembly GCA_031403195.1). Classification (GTDB taxonomy): domain Bacteria; phylum Planctomycetota; class Planctomycetia; order Pirellulales; family UBA1268; genus QWPN01. Next base: position 32,287 of record JANNSZ010000044.1, read on the forward strand.
CCGGATGAACGAAATCATGGCCACCCTTCGGGCGAAGCCCCCACGGAGTTGTGGCGGCCTCGACGTCGTCCGTACCCGCGACCAGGCCAGCCTGACGACATGGACACCCGGAAGCGAACCCGAGTCGTATGACGGCGTCACGAGCGACCTTGTCATTTTTGATCTTGCGGGCCTCCCTGATGCCGGCAGCCGCAGTGGCGGCCGCTTTCCCCCTTTGAGTAACGCCGTCGCTGCCCGCCCATCGGGCACCGAGCCCAAGATCAAGTTTTATTTATTCACGGCGGCCGAACCCTGTGTCGCCAGCGAACTTGCGAACACGAAGGCAATGCTCCACGAGCGACTTGATGCCATGGAGGCCGACCTGCGGGCACTCGTCGGCGTCTGATGGCACGCGGCGCGGACCATCCATGGCCCCACTTCGCTTGCCTGGCGTCCGCCGGTGCACGCCCACAGGTTGACTCACGCCTTGCTGTACCCCTTCGTGACCCTCTTTGACCCTTTGCTATGGCCGTGGCCACGGCCCATTCGGTTGTGGGAGTTGTCGTGCAGGACGAGCATGTCTTCCAGGCCCAGGCCCCCTGGATCAATGCCGTGTAAATTACGCAGATGCCGTTGAATCTCTTCGATGCTTGGGGTCCAGTCGCCGTTCACGTTCCATCGTGCCCCGGCGATCCTGGCAACCCCTTGGGCCGCCAAAGCAAGGGACGCATTCACTGCCGCGAGCAGACCGATACAGGCGGATCGTCGGTTCATCGTGAGACCTCAAAGGTTTTTTCCGCCTGCGAGAATCCTAGCAGAGCGGCCGGCCTGGGTCAGCGGTGGGCGTTGGAGACCTGCCATCGACATCCGCGAGGAACCAAGGCTTGCGTGTCGCTCATCCGTGATCCCCGTACCGCACCGCGCGGTACAAAAACTTCGCGGGCGGCGAAGGATGCCGACCACGTGCCCGCCGACTTTACCTGAGTCATTCGACCGTCGAAAAGCGGTCGCCAACGCCAGCAAGGATCACCTAGGAAAACGAGCGCGGGGGCCGTCACCGGCCACAAACTCAGAAAACGCCTGTTTTCATGCTGTTCAAGCGAAAACCGCCGCGGGATGGTCGAGTCGGTCGTGGCCGAGTCGACGGCACTGAGCCGGGATGGGGTGTTAGAATCGGGCCATGGCTTGTCGGACGTACCGAATCCTGCTGGCGTTCCCAGTGGTTCTGCTTGCGGCGCGATCTGGTGCGGAATCGCCCTCGCCCCTTCCCGACCAGATTTCGTTCAACGACCACATCCGGCCGATCCTCTCCGAAAACTGCTTCGCCTGCCACGGCCCCGACAGTGCCAATCGGCAAGCAGGCCTGCGGCTCGACGCGTTTGAGACGGCGACGGCCGAACTCGACAGCGGCCTGCGGGCGATCATCCCCGAGGATATTGCCGCCAGCGAACTAATCGCCCGCGTCACGACCGACGATCCGGATCTCGTGATGCCTCCGCCTGAGGCGAAAATCGGCCGGCTCTCGGCAGCCGAGGTCGACACGCTGAAACGGTGGATCGCGTCGGGAGCCGCCTACGAACGCCACTGGGCCTTTCTCGCGCCCCAGCGGCCCGAGGCTGACGATGCGGCAGCCGCGATTGACAGAATCGTCTCTGAAAAACTCGCTGGCCGCGGCCTGGCGCATCAGCCGGAGGCCGACCGCATCACGCTCATTCGCCGCGCGAGTTTTGACATCACCGGCCTGCCACCGACGCCCGAAGAAGTCAGGGCATTTGTCGGTGACACCTCGCCCAACGCCTACGAACAACTCCTCGACCGCCTTCTGGCGAGCCCGCGCTACGGCGAGCGGATGGCGGCTGACTGGCTCGATATTGCCCGCTACTCCGACAGCTACGGATTTCAGGTGGACCGACCGCGACCCACCATGTGGCCCTGGCGAGACTGGGTCATCAAGGCCTTCAACGAGAATTTGCCCTGGGACCAGTTTGCGACCTGGCAGGTGGCCGGTGACCTCCTCCCCGGCGCCACCGACGAACAGCGGTTGGCCACGGCATTCAACCGGCTCCACCAGCAGGAGTCCGAAGGTGGCAGCGTCGAAGAGGAGTATCGCGTCGCCTACGTCAACGATCGCGTGACGACGTTTGGGACGGCGTTTCTAGGACTCACGCTCGAGTGTTGCCGCTGTCACGACCACAAGTTTGACCCGCTCCCCCAGAAGGAGTTTTATGCACTCTTTGCGTTCTTCGACGACGTGGACGAAGCGGGGCTCTATTCCTACTTTACGCCGGCTACCCCGACTCCGAAGCTGCGGCTGACCGACGCGGCGTTGAAGTCGGCGCTCGCCACAGCCGACGACGCCTGCCGCCGCGCAGAGGCCGACCTCGCTACCGTCGAGGCAGTGGCAAGTCACACCATCGCCGACTGGCTCGCGGGCAAGGGGCAGCCACCAGCCGCCATGGCAGCGGAGGTGACGGTGGCCATGCCCGGTGAGCTTGCCCGCTACTCCTTCGACGAACGGCTGCCAGACAAAAAATTCGCCAGCTCGCTTGGCGACGATCGCCCCGCCGCATCGCCGCCCGACAACACACTCGTCCCAGGCCATTCAGGCCAAGCCATCAAACTCACGGGCGACCACCCGGTGCAGACTCCCGTCGGCAATTTTCGCCGAAGCCAACCGTTTACCGTCTCGCTCTGGCTCGAGGCTCCTGCGAAGTACGAGCGAGCCGTCATCTTCCATCGCTCACGGGCCTGGACCGACGCGGCCAGTCGCGGCTACGAGCTGATCGTCGACGAAGGGCATCTGCGGTGGTCACTCATCCACTTCTGGCCTGGCGACGCCGTAAGCGTGCGATCGGCGGAGCCGCTCACGATCGACGAATGGACGCACGTTGCCGTCACGAGCGATGGCTCAGGCAGGGCGTCTGGCCTGAAGCTCTTTATCCATGGCCGCCTGGCCGCCACGAGCGTCATCCGCGACCACCTCACGCGAGAGATCACCGGCGGGGGTGGCGATTCGATCACCATCGGCGAGCGATTCCGTGACCACGGTTTCAAGGACGGCCTCGTCGATGATTTTCGTGTGTTCGACCGACAACTCACGGCTCTTGAGATTCGCGAACTGGCCGAGCCGGGCGCGATCGCTGCCGCGATTGCCGCCCGAGGCGTTGATGACGGAGAGGCTTTCGCTGCCTACGTCGATGCCTTCGATGAGTCAGTCATCGCGAAGCGCAAGGCCCTCCAAGAATCGCGCCAGAGCCGAGACGACCTAGCCGAGCAACCGGCTGAGATCATGGTCATGGATGAGTTGGCAACTCCCAAGACGGCCTATGTCCTCGAGCGGGGCGAGTACGACCAGCGGGGAGCTGCGGTCGAGCCGGGCACACCTGCCGCGCTCCCCACCTTTCCCGCTGGCGCGCCGCGGAATCGCCTGGGCCTTGCGCAATGGCTCGTCGATCCTGACCATCCGCTGCTCGCGCGGGTCACCGTCAATCGCGTGTGGCAGGCGCTGCTTGGGCTGGGGCTTGTCCATTCACCCGAAGACCTGGGCAGCCAGTCCACGAAGCCGGAGCATCCCGAAGTTCTCGATCTCTTGGCGTGGAAGTTTTCCCATCCGATCGAGGGCGGTGGCTTCGGCTGGGACATGAAGCGACTAGTCAAGACAATCATGCTCTCACAGACCTACCGCCAGCGAAGCATCGCTGCCCCGAAGACGATGGCTGACGATCCGCTCAATATCTGGCTGGCTCGCGGCCCGCGGCATCGCCTCTCCGCCGAGATGATCCGCGACGGGGCCCTCGCCGCCTGCGGGCTGCTCGTCGAGAAAGTCGGCGGACCGCCTGTGAAAACGTACGACATGCCCGACTCGTTCAAGCCTGAAAAGGCTGGCACGGGCGGGGATCTCTACCGCCGCAGCCTCTACACCTACTGGCGGCGGACGGGTCCCGCTCCCATGCTCGAAGTGTTTGATGTGCCCAACCGCGTGGTGTGTGTCGCTCGGCGAGACACGACCAACACGCCACTGCAAGCCTTTGTGCTCATGAATGGTCAGCAGTTCGTCGAGGCGGCTCGTGTCCTCGCCGAGCGGCTGCTCGCTGACGACGCCCGCCCGGTAGACTCGGCCCTACGCGCGGCCTTCGAGCAGCTTACGAGCCGCCCTCCCGATGACGCAGAGCTCACGATTCTTTGCGAGATGCACGCTGGCCAGCTGGCGTGGTACGCAGCCCATCCCGACGAAGCCGCCAAACTCGTTCATGTGGGGCAGTCCAAGCGGAACGAGGCTCTTTCTGCCGTGAACGTGGCTGCGATGAGTGCTGTGATCAATGCCCTCCTGGATTACGACGGAAGCGTGGTGAAGCGATGACCTTTGATTCGAGACACTGCACTGGAGGAAGCCAGTCCCACACCCGTCGTGACTGGCTCACGGGATTCGGCATGGGGCTCGGCGGCATCGCCCTCGCCGATCTCCTCGGCCGGGATGCCCTCGCCGCACAGGCGTCGGAGCTGTCCCTCCCGCCAGGATCGACGGGCGGCGTGCTCGAGAGCTTCCATGTACCGCCCAAAGCAAAACGGGTGATCTACCTCTTCCAGTCGGGCGGGCCGTCACAGCTCGACCTCTTCGATCACAAGCCGCTCCTCAAGAAACGGGATGGTGAGCAACTTCCCGACAGTGTTCGTGGTGGCCAGCGACTGACCGGAATGTCGGGCAACCAGAGCTCGATTCCACTGGTGGCATCCCCATTCGAGTTTGCCCGCCACGGAGAGAGCGGCGCCTGGGTGTCGAACCTCCTGCCGCACACCTCAAAAATCGTCGACCGGCTCTGCTTCATCCACACGATGCACACGCCGAGCATCAATCACGGCCCCGGCGTGACGTTCATGCAGAGCGGCTTCCAGATTCCGGGCCGGCCGAGCATCGGTGCCTGGCTCGACTACGGCCTGGGCACCGTGCAGGACAACCTTCCAGCGTTCGTCGTGCTCATCACGAAGAACAAGTCTGGCCAGCCGCTCATGAGTCATCTCTGGGGCGCGGGGTTTCTGCCGGCGAAGCATCAAGCTGTGCGATTCCGATCTGGTGGCGATCCCGTGCTCTATGTCAACAATCCGCCTGGAGTTTCGCCCGAGAGCCGCCGGAAGGTGCTCGACGGCCTGCGGGCGTTGCACGAGCATCAGTTCAGTGAGACACCCGACGCGGCGATCGAGGCCCGCATCGCCAACCACGAAATGGCATTCCGAATGCAGGCCAGCGTGCCGGATGTGACTGACTTTTCCGACGAGCCGGCCCATGTCATCGACGCCTACGGCCCAGACGCCCGTGATCCCGGCACCTTTGCCGCCAACTGCCTGTTGGCCCGAAGGCTGGCCGAGCGGGGTGTCCGGTTCATTCAGCTCTACCATCAAGATTGGGACCATCATGGCAGCCTCAGGCGCGGCATTGCGGCCGAATCAAAACAGACCGACCAGCCTTCTGCTGCGCTCGTTCAGGATCTTGCTGCCCGCGGCATGCTCGACGACACGCTTGTGATCTGGGGCGGCGAGTTTGGCCGTACCAACTACTGCCAGGGTCTCTACAAGCCGGGGCAGGATTTTGGCCGCGACCATCACCCCCGGTGCTTTTCAATCTGGATGGCCGGCGGAGGCGCGAAGCCTGGCACCACGTGGGGCGAGACCTGCGAGTATGGCTACAACATTGCCCGTGATCCCGTCCACGTGCACGATTTTCATGCCACGCTCCTGCATCTCCTGGGCATCGACCACGAGCGGCTGACCTATAAGTTCCAAGGCCGCAGATACCGGCTCACCGACGTGCATGGCACGATCGTGAAGGGGATCCTCTCCTGACGGCGCCAGGCCAAGGTTGCCCACGCCGAGCCGGCCGGCTTCCTGCCGGCCGTGCGAGCGCAAACAGTACGGGGCGAGGCTCGGGGCTGCCCGTGTCATGGTGCCGGCGTGGGAAACAAGCGTAGCCATGGATGACGAAGCGCCGTTTCCGTCGAGTGAGTGAGGCCCGGAGGGCCGCAGCGAACGTCCGGCAACAGGGCACGGGCAGCCCCGAGCCGGCGACTTCCTGTGCACCGCGCTACAATCACGGCAATGCCCAACCACGCGGACGATTCCCTGCCCCCCTCCGAAACGCTCCCGGCCGACACCGATGAGGCGGCGGCGGCCCGTGATCGTTCGGCCGCGGCCGAGAAGGTGCGGTCGTTCCCGACCACGCCGGGCGTCTATCTCATGAAAGATGCCGCCGGCCGTGTCATCTACGTCGGCAAAGCCAAGAACCTTCGGGCCCGGGCTGGAAGTTACTTTTTGAAGGCGGCTGCCGAGGAGCGTCGGACGGCCGATCTGGTTCGTGAGATTCGCGACATCGACTATCTCGACGCCGAGAGCGAAGTCGATGCACTGCTGATGGAGAGCCGGCTCGTCAAGGACGTGCAGCCGAAGTTCAACAGCGACCTCAAAGACGACAAGACATTTCCGTACCTTCAAATCACGACCCACGAAGACTTTCCTCGGGTCGAGTTCACCCGCACTCCACGCCAGAAGGGGGTCAAGCTCTACGGTCCCTTCACGAGCGCGGGCAGCCTCCGCGGGGCGATCGTCGTGCTCCAGCGGATCTTCAAGTTTCGCACCTGCACACTCGACATCGATGCCGACGACGAGCGCTGGCGTTGGTTTCGGCCGTGCCTGCTGGCGTCCATCGAACAGTGCACCGCTCCCTGCAATCTGAGGATTTCAAAAGACGACTATCGCCGCGACATCAACCGCCTCAAGACGTTCCTCGACGGGGGCAAAAAAAGGCTTCTGGAGGAGATGCGGGCCGACATGCTGGCTGCTTCAGAGAAACTCGAGTTCGAACGGGCGGCTCGGCTCCGCGATGAGATCAAGCTCTTGGAGACGCTCGATCAGCGGGGTGACCTCGAAGAGCACGTGCAGCCCGAGGTGTTTCTCGTTGATCCAAAGAAGGGCCTCGCTGGGCTCCAAAAGGTGCTCGGACTGGCCGCACCGCCGCGGGTGATCGAAGGCGTGGACATCGCCCACCTCGCTGGTAACGAGACCGTCGCGAGCCTTGTGCAGTTCATCGACGGGCTGCCGTTCAAGGGAGGCTACAAGCGGTACCGCATCAAGAATGTCGACGGCATCGACGACTTCAAGAGCATCCACGAGGTCGTCTCGCGGCGATTCTCACGGCTCGTCCGCGAAGGGGCGTCGCTTCCCGACATTTTTTTGGTGGACGGCGGCAAGGGACAACTCTCGGCCGCCCTTGATGCCCTCGAAAGCCTTGGCATCACCGCTCCCTGCGTCATCTCACTCGCAAAGCGGGAGGAAGAGGTGTTCGTGCCAGGGAAGCCTGAGCCGCTGCGACTCTCTCGCGACTCCTATTCCCTGCGGCTTTTGGAGTATGTCCGCGACGAAGCCCATCGCTTCGCCCAGCACTATCACCATCTGCTCCGCGGCCGTCGGCTCCTCGAAGAGTGAGCGACGCATCCGTGTCAGTCCTTGTTCCCGTCGCCCATACCGGGCGTGACCACACCGATCGTCCCAAGCCTCCGGTCGCGCGATATCTTGCCGTGGAGGCCGATGATGGGCTCGCCGTGACCGGAAAGATTCTTGGCATTGTCGGGGCGAGCTCCGTAGTAGTCGGAGGCATAGCTCTCAGCGGGGTCAAGGCGATCCCCATTCATCCGCATGAACGTGACCGAGAGCCCCTCGACCTGCCACCCGTCAGCGACAGATATCCCTCCAATGGCAAAGCCAGGCTTGGCTCTGACGGCAGCAACCTTGGGAGTCGGTTGGCCGAATGGGGGGCCACGCACTTCGCCCCGCTGCGTCGCATAGACGGCCTGAATGGCCATGATGCGATCGCCCTCGAAATTCACACCGACGTCCAAGCCGACTAAGACACCTCCCTGTTCGGGAATGTCACTCCAACGCGCCTCGTCCCCCCAGTCGTTGGAGCCAAGCCGGTTGAACTGCTTCGTTTTGACGGCATCCTGTGCTTTGGCATAGATCGCAAGGGCCGGAGCCACATGGTTTCCCTTCACGAGTTCGGCCGCGACTTCGGCGACTCGCTTCTCGGCCTTAGCCTTGTTCAGTCCGCTCACCTTTGGAATTGCCTTCTGATACCAGTCCGCTGCGTGAGCCTGGAGGTGTACCTTCGCAGGGCCTTCCTCCTGCTCGGAAAGATCCCACCACCCGTTGCCAACAGCGACCTGAGCGATCGGGTCAGTTGGAGCCGAGATGTCCTTCTCCGCCAGGGACTTGAGCGAAGCGTTACCACACTTCGCCAGCATCGGAAGCCCGCGACTCCAGTTCCCCTTTGCAAAGCAATAGAAGCTGCCCACCTGGAGATTTGCCTCAGGGTTGGCCGGCGCTTCGTCGAGCTTCACGAGGGCATCTTTGACAACCGTGTATTGCTTCGCGAGTTTCTCAATCTCAACCGTTCGGGTGTTTGCCGTCTTGGCGGCAGCGGCGTCCTTGGCTTTGCGGGCACTCGCACCACCGATCTTCACGAACTCCCTGGCAATCCTGTAGTCATCGGCTTCGATTGCAGGATCTATCAACGACAGGGCCAAGTCGGCGATCTGCTTGTGTGCCGACGGCGGGAGGTTGCTTCCCAGGGTCGCGAGTGCGTCGCATCTCAACTCCAACTCGTTCACCGTGAACGCCGACGTCAGTTCGTCGATCGCGGCGAATGTCGTCACGATGTCTCCTCCCTTGGCTGCGAGCGAACCCGCCTCCTCAAGCAAGGCAAAGTAGTCGACGGGGTCGCTCTTAGACGCCTCCGCGTGCTTGAGGAGAACCCGTCCCAAGCTTGCAAACTGTGCTGGAGACTTTGCCGCGGCGATGTCTTTCTTGAACAGATCCCGGATCACTGCTCGGGCCCCATCCAGCACCTTGGCCGCTGGCGGGTCGACCCGCGCCGCTTTCGCTGGTGGGGCGGCTAGTGGCTCGTCGTCAAAGGGAATGAGAGGCCGCTCCCGCCGCCGTGGATCCTCACGTGGGTCTGGCGACTCGAACTGCCCGCGAGCAGACATGGTTGCGACAAGCACAAGCATCGCCGCAATCGCGACACGTTTCATGGCAAGGTCTCTCTGAACGCTCCGTGAAACTCAGCGGCTGGCCATGTCGCAGGAGACACCCCCCGCGGCCGGGACATAGCTCGCCCTCGCGTAGTCCATCACCATTCGATGGGCGCTGAACCGCCAGGCCAGCGAACTAATCGAGTTCATCATCATCTTGATCCAGCCCCTTGGCAAACCGTCGCTGTCACGGTCATAGAAGAGCGGGATCACTTCCTTCGTGAGCGTCGCGAAGAGCGCCTCGCCATCCCGGCTATCCGTGATCCCATCATTGGAGTGGGTTTCACCGCGACCAATGGCAAAGCCATTGCGGCCGTCGAATGCCTCGGCCCACCAGCCATCGAGGATTGAGCAGTTCAGGCCGCCATTGAGCACAGCCTTCTGCCCGCTCGTGCCCGACGCCTCGAGCGGTCGTCGCGGATTGTTGAGCCACACGTCGACACCCTGCACGAGATGCCTCGCGACATTGATGTCGTAGTCTTCGACGAAGACGACCCGACCCGCGAACCGTGGGTCGTGACGCAGGTTCGCGATCTTACGGATAAGCCCCTTGCCAGGTTCGTCGGCGGGATGCGCCTTCCCGGCATAGATGATCTGGATCGGTCGATCAGGATCGCTCACGAGCGCCTCGAGGCGATCGAAGTCGGCCAGCAGCAGGTCGGCCCGCTTGTATGTTGCGAACCGTCGAGCGAAGCCGATCGTGAGGATGTTGGGGTCGAGGACGCTCCGCGCCTGTTCCACAGCCTCATCGGATTCGCCGCGCCGTCGGCACTGGCGGGCCAGCCGTCGTCGCACGAATTCGAGGAGCAGGCTCTTGAGCGCGTAGTGGGTTTCCCAGAGCTCGCCTGGGTCACAATCATAGATCTTCTGCCAGACCTCGGGGCCACCCATCTGCCGAAACCAATGGGATGGAAACAGGCGGTCGTAGAGGTGGAGCATCTGCCACGACAACCAGCTGGGCACATGCACACCGTTGGTGATGTGGCCGATCGGCACCTCCTCTTCGATCTTCCACGGCCAGAGGTTGGCCCACATCCGCCGGCTCACTTGCCCGTGCAGGGCGCTCACGGCATTGGCCCGCCGCGACAGCTTGAGCCCTAGCACCGTCATGCAGAATGTTTCCTGGTGGTTATGCGGCTCCACACGGCCAAACCCCATGAGCTGGTCGTGCGAAATGCCGAGGGCATCCCGCATCGGGCCGAGGTGCTCCTCCATCAGGCCCCCATCGAAGCGGTCATGACCGGCGGGCACGGGAGTGTGCGTCGTGAACACCGTCTGCCTGGCCACGCGACGCACGGCATCGTCAAACGGATAGCCGTCTCGTTCCATCCGCCCGCGAACCGCTTCGAGCGTGGCAAACGCGGAGTGCCCCTCGTTCAAGTGATACACACCCGGCACGATTCCCATCGCGCGGATCGCCTTGACGCCACCGATGCCGAGGATGATCTCTTGGCGAAGACGGATCCGCGTATCACCGCCGTAGAGCCGGCTTGTCAGCGGCCGATCCTCCGGGGCGTTTTCGTCAACGTCTGAGTCGAGGAGATACAGGCTGCAACGGCCAACCGCCATCTTCCAAACCTTGGCATATAAGGAACCGCCACGGGTATCGACCTTCACCATGACTGGCTTCCCGTCGGTGCCGAGGGCCGGCTCGATGGGCAGGAGGTCGATCTTCGTCCGCTGATACTCCTCATGCTGATAGCCATCGGCATCGAGTTGCTGGCGGAAGTAGCCCTGGGTGTAGAAGAGCCCCACGGCGATGAGCGGAATGCCGAGGCCACTCGCGCTCTTCACATGGTCTCCCGCGAGCACACCGAGGCCACCGGAATAAATCGGCACCGATTCATGGATGCCAAACTCAGCCGAGAAGTAGACAACCGGCTTCGATCCGAGGACACCTGCGTGGGCTGAGCTCCAGGTGTTCTCGCCTGTGAGGTACTCCTTCATCCGTCGGTAGGCCTGATTGATCTTGCTGTACAGGACGAGCTCGGCGGCGCGGGCCTCAAGTCGCTCAGGCGTGAACTCGGCTAGCAGCGCGATGGGGTTATGGTCCAACTGCCGCCACCGGACCGGATCGAGGTCGCGGAACAGATTGGTGACTTCCGGATGCCAACTCCACCAGAGGTTGCGGGCCAGTGCCATGCACTTGGCGTAGAGCATCTCGGGCGACAATTCATCGAGCCGCAGGGGCTTATGAACGAGGCGGGACGGGGTAGGGGCGGATGGGGTCGCTGCAGCGGGGCGGACGGGTGCGTCTTTGGCCTGACTCATTCGGTGGGACTCCGGACCATGGAAAACAGTGAGGGGAACGACGCCTGCCAGAAGTGGCGGCAGTATAGCGACGACAGCCCTGGCGTGCGCGCCGCAGTGTCCTTGGAAAAAGCCACTGTTTTCCATGGTCGGCAACCGCCGCTTTCTGTGACGGCAGACGATTCGTCGGGCGTTCCCATCGGGCGTCGCATTCGTATCATGGCGGCATGACGACCACCGGTGACGCCACCTCCCCACGCCTGATCTCAGAAGCCGTTTCGGGCGAACTGGCCGCACGTGCCGCCTGGGCCGACCGCGAGAGCCCGTGGGCTGCTGGCTGCTTCGATCTTTTGGCACGCCACGGCGTCCTCGCCGCTTTTGTGCCGGCCGACTGTGGCGGCACCGCAGCCGGCGAGCCAGCCACCATCGACGTGCTCGTCGCCCTCGCGTCGACATGCCTGACGACGGCGCTGGCCGTGTCGCAATGGGCCGCGGCGATCAAGATCATCGCGACCGCGCCACCAAACGTGCGGGCCACGATCCTGCCTGCGCTCGCCCGCGGCGAGACCTCCGCCACAGTGGGCGTGGCGCAGATCACGACGAGCCGGCAGCACCTCGGTCGCCCCGCGCTCCTGGCCAGCCGGGATGACGAAGGCTGGCGGCTCGATGGCCTCTGCCCGTGGGTCACTGGCGCCGACGCGAGCGATACGATCGTGACGGGCGCCGCGACCTCCGACGGTGACTGCCTATTCTTTGTCGTGCCAACCGATGCGAAGGGGCTCGCCATCGATCCCCCGCTCTCGATGCTCGCGCTCTCGGGGAGCCGCACTTCGGCCGTTCACTTCCATTCCGTTCGGCCCAGCCATGTGATCGCGCCACCCGAACGAAATGCCGCCCGTACCGGTGGCCTCGCCACGACGGCATTAGCCCTCGGCTCGGCGAGGGCCGCGATCGCGCTGGTTTCCGCCGAGGCGCTCCGTCGATCCAACCTTGTGCGTGTGGCCGAAAGCCTCGATGCAGAAGCTGCTTCGCTCGTCGCCCGACTCGGACGTGCCGCTCGCGAAGGGATCGCGCTGGATGACCGAGATGCTCTTCGTGGTGATGCGACGAGCCTCTCGCTGCGTGCGGCTCAGGCGGCGCTCACCGCCTCCAAGGGAGCGGGCTTCGTATGCGGCCATCCCGCGGAACGCATCGCTCGCGAGTCGTTCTTCTATCTGGTCTGGAGCTGCCCGCAGTCAGTATCGTCGGCCTTGCTCTGCGAGTGGGCCGGTATTGCACCGGATGCGTAGACGGATGGGCCACTGTCTCACTTGGCCTTCTTGCCAGGTGGTACCACCTCGAAGCCCGCGACAGTGATGTGGCTCTCGGCCGGGAGGGAGATCCCAAAGATGCCCTGCGACCGCGAGAGCTTGTCATCGAGCACTTCGACGGCGCAGTTCTCACCATTCACACGGCATGTCACTACTCCAGCGCTTCGGCTGAGCTCGATTTCGATGGTGTCTGGGGGAAGCTGCACGGCCGCCGCAAAGGGAGCATCACCCCGCCCTGCCCCGGTGAACACGCCGCAGGCTTGGCTGTCCGGGAGCGACAGAAAATAAAACCGCACGGCGAAGCTTGGCGGAAGCTTGCGGCCGAAGGTGAGCCATACGCCGTCGCCTGCGGGAACGGTCACCTGCATTCGCTTCTGCTCATCGACGGTCGCCGCCTCTCCAAGCGGCAGCCGGCGCCAGATGTCACCTTCGCGGATGTTGAAGGACCATTGTCGCGGATCGAGGACGGACGCTGCGGCTGGCGTGACACGGGGCACCTTCACAAGCGCTGCCCCTGGCAGCGGCACGTCGAGCTCCGCCAGAAGCGGCCCGGTGTCAGCCCCGCCCTTCTGGGCGGCGGTCCACTCCCGCCGGGCTGCCTCGCGGTCACCCTTGGCATCCATCGCGTGGAGGGCGCCCACAAGCTCATCGCTGGCGGCGCTCCCCCTTTTGATCGCCAGGTCGGAAAGCGTCAGGGCGACGGAGATCGGCATGTCGGCCGATGTGTACCGCTTCATCTGCCCGCGGACCTTCAGCACCATAATGCGTGCATCGCGGTCATACTCCACGAAGGCCACAAAGGAGTCGCCGATCTGGACTTCCTCGGCACCGGTGACCCGCTTCCCGCCATTGTGGACCGACTCCCAGAACCGCGTGAGTCGATCCTGGATACCGGTGAGACGCGTCGCCACGGCCCGGTCATCTGCCGTCGTGGCGAGCGGCGCGAGCGTGGCCAGCGCGGCGCCGCTCCCGGGGAGGTCCCGATGGGCCATCGCGGTGCGCACCCGTGTGGCGGTCTCGGCAAACGTCGCTTCGCCTTCAGCCCCCGTGGCGTGCACCACGAGCATCAGGAGCGAGGCGACGATGGTGGTACGGCACAGCATGAGCATGCAAGGGCTTCCAGGGACCGGAATCGCCATTCTGCCAACCGGCCATCAACCTTCTCTAGCCCTGATGCAATTTTCACCAGGGATGGCGAAGATCGCCTCACCAAATCCTCATTCGCCGTGGCCGAAATTGATCTTGTCTCCCATGGTCGGCTACCGCGATCCTTTCGGGAGTCCTCCGGCAGTCGTTTTCCATGGCCCCGCCCCGCTCGATCGTCGTTGTCAAGCTCTCCGCCATCGGGGATGTCCTCCACGGTGTGCCGGTGGTGGTGGCGCTCAAGCGGGCGTTCCCCGAGGCTCGTATCGGCTGGGCCGTCGAAGGCCGGGCCGCTGATGTCCTCGCCGGCCATACGGCCATTGATCACATCTTTCGGCTGCCACGGGGCTGGCTCACGTCTCCGTCGGCAGTGCTCGCGCTGCGGCGACAACTCCATGCCTTCGAGCCAGACATCACCATCGATCTGCAAGGGCTCCTCAAGAGCGGCGTGGCAAGCTGGCTCTCGGGTGCTGCCATGCGGATCGGCTTTGCCAAGCCGACGTCCCGCGAGCACGCCTGGCTCGCCTACACAAATCGGGTTCGTCCCGTCGCGACGCACGTCGTCGATCGCAACTGTGACCTGCTCGTTCCACTCGGCATCCGCGAAAGTCGACCGGCCTTCGACATGCCCCGCTGGCCCGTGAGCCGAGAACGCGTGCGGCACTGGCTCGCCGGCCTCGGACTGACGGAGCCTCCGGTGCTCATCAACCCGGGTGCTGGCTGGGCGAGCAAGCTCTGGCCGCCGGATCGCTTTGCTGCGGTCGCCCGCGGGCTTCAACACCGCGGGCTGCGGTCACTCGTCGTATGGGGCGGCGGGGGCGAGCGTGTGGCCGCCGAGCAGATCGTGGCCGAATCGAATGGCGCGGCGATGCTTGCTCCGGACACGAGCCTTCAGGATCTCGGCGAGCTCTGCCGCGCATCACGGCTGATGATTTCGAGTGACACAGGGCCGCTTCATCTCGCCGCCGCTGTCGGCACACCCTGCGTTGGCCTCTTTGGTCCGGTACCCGCGGCGCGCAACGGACCCTACGGCCGGCAGCACGTCTGCGTCGAGCCGCCGGCCGAAGCCCGGCCCTCTTGGGACAACCGCAAGACCGACACGATCTCGATGGCCGCCATCAACGCCGACCGCGTCATCGCCGCCGCCGAGTCGCTCGTCGCGCGAGCCCAGGCCGCTGCGTAATCCGCGACCTCGGCGAACGGTAGAATGTGGGGCCTCCTCGCGAGTCCCTCATGTCACGCCCACCCCGCAATCCGTTTTATGCCGTCCTCGGAATCGTGGGCTTTGCCTTCACGATTACAGCCGCGGCGTTCTGCGTGTCGATGCTTCGGGGCGTGAGGCCCGAGACCCGCGAGTCGAGCGGTGGTCATCCACTCGAGCGGCTCATGGATCTCCATGGCACGACGATCCTCACGGTGGAGCTTGTGATCCTGGCCATTGCCACCGTGGGGGCCGTGTGGCTCGACCATCTGGCGGGCGAGCGCATCCGGCGCGAGCGGCAGGCCGAGCGGGCCCGCGAGCCAAGCGATGATTCCGTGAGGCCCGACGAGCCGTGACGCTTTCGGTTGCCAGCCAGATCACGAAGCTCCGCGACGAGATTCGCCGCCACGACCGGCTGTATTACGTCGAGGCCACGCCCGCGATATCCGACCGCGAATACGACCGGCTCCTCGCGGAACTTCGCGACCTCGAGGCTGCCCACCCCGAACTCGTTTCGCCGGATAGCCCCACGCAGCGAATCGGCGATGCGCCCGTGGAGAGTCTCCAGCCGGTGCGGCACCGCGTGCCGATGATGTCGATCGACAACACCTATGGCGTCGATGACCTCCAGGCGTGGGGCCGGCGTGTCGAAAAGCTGCTTGGCGAGGCAGGTGACCAGCGGCCGCCGCATTGGGTGCTCGAGCTCAAGATCGACGGCGTTGCCATCTCGCTCGCGTATGACACCGGCCAGCTCGCGCTGGCAGCCACGCGGGGCAACGGAGTCACGGGCGACGACATCACGCACAACGCCCGAACGATCCCCGGCGTGCCACTTGTGCTCGCGGGCGATGCTCCTCCGGCGTCGGTCGAGGTTCGCGGTGAGGTCTACATGACCAACTCCGATCTCGTGGCGCTCAACGAACGGCAGTCGGCCGCCGGGCTCGCGCCGTATGCCAACACGCGCAACGTCGTGGCCGGTAGTATCCGCCTCCTCGACCCCCGCGAGTGTGCGGCCAGGCCCCTTCAGTTTCTCTGCCACGGCGTTGGGGATTCCACGGGGCTCGGGATTCACTCCCAGATCGAGCTCTACGCCTGGGCAGCCCAGGCTGGCCTCCCGGTGTCGCCACAGACGGAAGTCTTTGACTCGCTCGAGCGGCTCATTGAACGGGGCACGGAATTGATCGAGGAGCTTCACGGCCTCGACTTCGAGGTCGATGGGTTTGTCGTGAAGGTCAACGATCTCCAGCAGCAGCGACTGCTCGGCGCTACCGCCAAGAGCCCTCGCTGGGCCATTGCGTGGAAGTTCGAAAAGTTTGAAGCCACGACGGTGCTGGCCGACATCCGCGTGCAGGTAGGCCGCGGCGGCACCATCACGCCCGTGGCTGATCTCGAGCCGGTCGAGCTTGCCGGCACGATCGTGCGTCGGGCAAGCCTCCACAACGCCGACGAAGTCGCCCGCAAGGATATTCGGGTGGGTGATGTCCTCGTCGTCGAGAAGGCGGGCAAGGTGATTCCGCATGTGGTCCGCGTCGAGAAGCATCTCCGCACCGAGGAGCTTCCCGTGTGGCATCCGCCGACGGAGTGCCCCGACTGCGCGACACCGATCGTCAAAGACCCCGACGGGGTCTACATCCGCTGCCCCAACGTCGACTGCCCGGCCCGCTGCCGCGAACGGATTCGATTTTTCGCCTCGCGCAACGCCATGGACATCGAAGGGCTGGGCGACAAGCTGGTCGAGCAGCTCGTGGCGACCGGCCTCGTAAAGCGCTACGCTGATCTCTACATGCTTGATGCGGCGCACCTCGAGCCGCTGGACCGGATGGGCAAGAAGTCGGCGGCTTCGCTCGTGGAAGGAATCGCCGCGAGTAAGGATCGCGGGCTGGTGCGGGTGCTCAATGCTCTCGGTATCCGGCACGTGGGGCCTCGCGTGGCATCGCTCCTCACGAGCCGGTTTCCATCGATCGAATCACTCGCCGCCGCATCAGCCGACGAGCTGGCCGCCGTACCTGAGATCGGCCCCGTCATCGCGGCCAGCGTTCACGAATGGCTCGCGAGCAACGATGGCCGTGGGACGATCGCCGGGCTTCACGCGGCAGGGGTGCGGCTCGATGTGCCAGAGCCGGAGCGGATCAGCGACGGCCCGCTCACCGGCAAGACACTCGTGGTGACCGGCACGCTTGAACGGTTTTCAAGGCAGGAGGCCGAAGAGGCGATCCGTCGCGCCGGAGGCCGCGCGTCGGGGAGCATCTCCCAGAAGACTGACTACCTGGTCGCCGGGGCCGAAGCTGGCAGCAAGCTCGACAAGGCCACGCAGCTCGGCGTGACCATCATCGACGAGGCCGCCTTCGAACAGCTCCTCGCCGGCGGCTGACTGGCGGCACGACTGACTCAGTGCGTGTTGGCCCAGGCTTCGAGACGCGGCAGAAACACTTCGCGGAGCAGAATCTTCCCGCACGCAGCGAGCGGGATGCAGAGGAGCAGTCCGTAGAGGCCGCCCACCGCGCCGCCCACGAAGATCACAATGAGGATTGTCGGCACGCTCATCTCCATGCTCTTGCCCTGGATCCAGGGCGTGAGCAGCCAGCTCTCGATGCTCTGCACCACGCAATAGACGACGCTGGGCCAGAGAAGCCAGCTTGTCCACGGCATCCCTGGGCCTCCGTGGAGCCAAGCCAGCGCCACCGCGAGTGGCCAGATGGCGCTCGCCGCATAGGGCATCAGGCTGAGCGCTCCCGCGGCGATGCCCAAGAGCATCGCGTAGGGCACGCCGCAGAACATCCAGCCGACCGCAAACATCACCGCCATCAATCCAGCGATGACCACCCGATCGCGGAAGTAGGTGCTCACCGCGCGGTCCATCTGCCCGAGAATAGCCAGCCACCGCTCGCGATGACTCGCGGGAATGTATCGCTGGATGTTGTCGACCAGCGGACCAAACTGCCAGGCAAAAAAGAAGAAATAGATTGGGATGAGCGCGAGTGTCATCAAGAGATAGGTCGTGCCGCCGATGAGCCGTCCCACCATCGCCGCCGCAGCGCCGCCCCCAGCGAGCAGTGATTCTGCCCGTTCGCGAAGGTAACCGGCAGGATCGGCAGCGACTTCCTTCGACCAGGCATCGAGCTTTTCTCCCACGTCTCGGACCAGCCCATCCTGGACGGCTGCATGTTCCTGGATCGTGTCGACATACCGCGGCACGGCCCGCGCGAGTGAGGCCAGTTCGCCGACGAGGGCCGGCCCGAGCCACACGGCCGCACCGACAAGGACGCCACCACCGGCGATCAGGATCAGGCTGATCGTGAGCCATCGCGGAATGCGGCACCGCGTCTCACACCACGCGATGACCGGCTGAAACAAATAGGCCAGGGCCAACGCGATGAGCACTGGCGTGAAGATGCTACTGAGCTTGTACCCCAGCCAGATGATGAGCACCGCGAGCGTGATCCACACCAGATCACGAACGGCAGCGATCTCCCACAGCCGCACCTCCCGCCATGGCTGAGGCGCCCCTGACGACGCTTCACGCACGCCCGTCTCGCAGCGTTGCGAGACGGGTTCCTGGGACTCGACGACTTCGCGTTCGCTCATCGCCGCTGGCTCCAGGCCCCTGGCACACAGAAGATGGCCATCGCGAAGCCGAAGAAGGGTTCGCCCGCCAGCAGACCCAGGAGCGGCCAGGCGACGACTCCCGCGCGGCAGATGATCTGCCGGGACGCGTCAAACCAGAGGCCCACAGCAAAGAGCATCTCGAAGGCCACGATCCCGTGCGTGACGAGGTTCATGAGATACTCCGATCGACGATACAGGTCTTGGAGGTTGATATATGGCGAATCATGCGCGGCTGCGAGCCACCAGGCGGCCGTGCCATTCCACCAGACGTCCCCTTTGAGCTGGGCGAACAGCATGCCGAGCGTGATGGCCGCGGCATGCACTCGAAGCAGGCCGAGCGAGGTTCCCGCCCAGGGCGATCCGCTGCGTGGCGGGAACCCACGCCGGTCACGGATCAGACGGTCGACCGACCAGGTCGCTCCACACGGGCCAATGGCCAGGCACCAGAGCAAAATGGCCAGGCAGTCGTCGGCTGGACCGGCCAGCATCGGCCCGCGGTTCAAGAGGGCGGCCCCGAGGATCGCCGCGATGACACAGGCAATTTGCGAGGCGAACCCGACAGTCACCGCCACGAGGGTGGCGAAGAGCACGGCGAGAAACATGCGCAGGCCTTCTGCGGTCGTGACGCCGTCGAGCGGTGAGAAGCCGACGCGAGGCCGCCACCCGTCGACTGCCTCCGGCGGGATCATGCCCGTGGCCCCGAACCAGGTCACGAGATCGCCGGCGTAGCTCGCTGCGAGCGACAGGCCGAGGAGCCCCGTCAGGATGCGGACCACAGCGAGGGGAGCTGGGTCGGCCTGCACGAACCAGAAATCAAGCCAGGTGCGCGCGATGCGGTCGGCTGCCGCAGAGGTGGGCGAAGGCATCGGCGGCGTGTGGGACGTTGTGTCAGTCATCACCGACCTCGTCGCTGGGCAGCGGGGGCTCGGCGAGCGTCGGCTCACGCAGCACCGGCGCAAGCTCAGCCTGCTTGGCCGCGCCCCCGAGCTCGATAACCTGTATCTCACCAGCGACGCGCCGGACCCGTGCGGCATGCGTCGGCCTCGGTCGCGCGTCGGCTGCCGGTGCCGACCGTTCGGGCAGTGGTCGTCGCACGACCCGCACGGTGACATCCGTTTCACCAACGGTGTCAAAACTTCCGGCACCGACGCCCGCTGTCATGGGGGGCGCGGCGCCCTCCTCTCCGGCCACGGCGATCGTTCGACCGAGCCTGCGCCAACGGTTCGCCTGCTCCCCTGTGCGGCTGCCAGGAAAAACCAGCGACGCCCCCTTGCTGCCTCGACCGCGAACCTCGAGCGTGTGATTGGCGTCTTCGGGAAAGCCAGACGTCAGGGGATGCTCGAAGCCGAGATCCAGCCATGCTGGCTGCATCCACGGCGCGAACAGCCGTGCCTTGATGGTTCGCACGAGGGCCGACGATCCGCTGATCGAGTTGCCCGCGATCGAGAGCGTGAGTCCGATCAGATAGACCGCCAGCGCCACGCTGACCGCAGCCTGGACCATGTCGGATGGGCATGGAGACGCAATCGCCGGGGGGCGGGTCATGACTGTTTCGCGGCTGGCGTCGGCTTTTTCCATGCGTCAGAGGTTATTTTGTGCGGAAGAACGTGCCCAGTCGCAAGGCCGTCGTACGTTGACACCCTCGCCGCGAACCGATAACGTACCTGAGGCGTCGAACGGCGCCCCCGCAGCCCCTCGGGCCAAATGCTCACCGACGGGGGATTAGCTCAATTGGGAGAGCGTCTGGCTGGCAGCCAGAAGGTCAGGGGTTCAAATCCCCTATCCTCCACTCTGTTTCGCCGCATCGTGCGGCGGATCGACGAGTGGCCGCGGGAGCCGGCAGGCCAGATGATGCCGATTGGCGATTCAGATCTGGTCGACTGCGAGGCTGCCTGGCTCGACGGGCAGTTCATCCCACGGGCCGCGTTTTCCGTGCCGGCGGGCGATGCTGGATTCGTCCTCGGGGCCACCGTCACTGAGCAGTTGCGGACGTTTGGCGGCAGGCTGTTTCTGCCGGAGCCCCACGCCAGGCGGCTGGGCGATTCCCTCGCGGCCGTCGGCATCGAGCCGCGGCACCCCGTGGACGCCATGCTGGCGGCCACTGCCGAGGTCGCCGCCCACAACCACCGGCTCTTCGGCGATGCGGCCCCGCCTTCCGACCTAGGCGTTGTGATCTTCGTGACGCCAGGGGATCAGGCCTCGCAGCATGGCGGCCAGAGCGGACTCCCGCGAGTGGGCATCCATTCGTTCCCGCTCGCCTTCGGAATGTGGGCCGACGCATACAAACAAGGCGTGGCCCTGCGGAGCGTTTCGGTGCGGCAGGTGCCGGGCGACTGCTGGCCACTCGCCGCGAAGGTGCGCAGCCGCCTCCACTACTTCCTGGCCGATCGTGAGGCTGCTTCGGCGGAGCCTGGCGCACGGGCGGTGCTTGCGCACCACGATGGTCGCATCAGTGAGACCTCCACGGCCAACGTCGCGATCGTGACCCCGGCGGGCATCACCGTGCCGCCGGCCGACGATGCACTTCCCGGGGTGAGTCTCGCGTTCGCCCGCACGCTCGCGTTGGCTCTGGGAATTCCGTGGCACGAGCGTTCGCTGACGGCCGTTGACCTGGCGTCTGCTGACGAGATTCTCCTCACGAGCACGCCCAACTGCATGCTCCCAGCGACGCGATTCGACAGCCGTCTGGTCGGCACCGGAGAGCCCGGGCCTGTCTTCCGACGGCTCCTCGCAGCCTGGAGCGAGCAGGTCGGCATCGACATCGCGGCGCAGGCGCGGCACCATGCTGCGTCCATCCCCCCTTCGCGCAACCCACCATGAATCCGATGGATAGTGCTTCGGTCCGCTATGAGGTTCATCACCGGACCACGTACGCCTATTCCGAAACCGTGCCGATCTGCCACAACGAGCTGCACCTCCTGCCGCGCGCCCATCCTCGGCAGCGGCTTTTCACAAGCGCGCTGACGGTCGATCCTGAGCCGACGATCATTTCGAGCCACGTCGACTTTTTTGGGAATCAGGTCAACATGTTCGCCATCGAGGAAGGGCATCGCCGCCTCGTCGTGGCGGCTCGAAGCGTCGTGGAGGTCGATCCGCCGCAGGATTGGCGATCGCTCCAGCCCCTGCCGTGGGAGATGCTGCGGGATCGCCTCGCCCGTGACACAGATGACGCCACGCTCGACGCCCGTCAGTTCACGTTTGACTCGCCGCTTGTGCGGTCCTCCCCACGGCTTGCATCGTGGGCGGCCGAATCATTCACGCCGGGGCGCGCGTGGAACGAGGCCCTTGTCGAGTTGACCAGTCGCATCCACCACGACTTCGCCTACGATCCAACGGCCACCACGACGAGTACGCCGGTAGAGGAAGTCTTCTCGCTCAAGCGGGGCGTCTGCCAGGATTTTGCGCACCTTCAAATCGCGTGCCTCCGATCGCTGGGGCTCGCCGCCCGCTACATCAGCGGCTACATCTCGAATGAGCGGCCCCCTGGTGCGATCAGCGGCGCTCCTGGCATGGTGGGCGCGGATGCCTCCCATGCGTGGCTGGCCTGTTGGGGCGGCAACGATGGCTGGCTCGATGTCGATCCGACCAACGACTGCCTGGCCGGCACGCTCCACGTGACGATCGGATGGGGCCGTGACTACGGCGATGTCACGCCGGTGAAGGGTGTTTGCCTCGGAGGTGGAACCCATACCATGGAGGTGGCCGTGCATGTGTCACGACTTCCCACACCAGGAACATGGGTGTCATGACCACCGAGCCCGCGGCCGGGCGACCCTGGTAGCGCCTCCGCGCAAGGCCCGGAAGGCCGGCTGCCCTCCCGGCGGAGGCCGGGAAAGGATTCGCGGGCCAGGGATGGCGTATCAAGACGACGCTGGTTGCGGCATACGCGCAAGGCCCGGAAGGCCGGTTGTCTTCCCGGCGGAAGCCGGGCAAGGATTCGCGGGCCAGGGATGGCCGCGAATCCGTACAGTCAGAACCCACCACCACCACCACCGCCGCCGAACTGCTCGAATTCGTCGTATTGGCGATGCTCGAGGTTCACAAACCGCGTGTAGTCCTGCTGCCACAGGAGCTCGATGTCGGCCGTGGGGCCATTGCGTTGCTTGGCCACGATAATCTCCGCCTTGCCACGAACGCGTTCCCGGTCTTCCTCGGTCGATTGGTAGTACTCCTCGCGATGCACGAACATCACGACGTCGGCATCCTGCTCGATCGCGCCCGACTCACGGAGGTGGTTGAGCCGCGGCCGGTTGTCGCGGGAGGCTTCCGCCTGGCGGTTGAGCTGGGCCAGGCAGAGCACTGGGACTGCGAGCTCGCGGGCCATCAACTTGAGCCGACGGGCAATCCGGGCCACCTGCTCCTGCCGCGGATCGCGCGGGTTATCAGGCTCGATGAGCTGGAGATAGTCGATCACGATCAGAGCCAGCCCCTGCTCCTTCCGCTTGAGCCGCCGAGCGACAGCGGCAATCTCGGTGAGCGTCCGACCGGGCGTGTCGTCGATAAAGAGCGGCGAGCTTCCAATCTCGTCCGACTTTTGGACAAGCCTGCGGCGATCCTCCTGAGAGATCGTGCCATTGCGGAGGCGGTGGCCGTTGACCTGCGCGGACGAGCAGAGGAGGCGGTCAACAAGCTCGAGGGCCGCCATTTCGAGACTGACAAACAGCACCGGGTGCTTGACCACCAGCGCCACATGCTCGGCGATATTCATCGCGAACGCCGTCTTTCCCATACTGGGGCGGGCCGCGAGGATGATGAGCTCTGAATTGTGCAGCCCGCCGCTGAGCGAATCGAGCTCGGTGAACCCGGTTTCCACTCCGCCGATGGCATGCTCGTGGTTCATCCGGGCGTTCATCCGGTCCAGCGCATCCACGAGCACGGCGGCGATTGGCTTGGCATCGGTGGAGGACCGCCGCTCCAAAATCGCGAAGATCTTTTCTTCGGCCCTGGCAAGCAGTTGCCGGGGCTCGTCCGTATCCTCATAGGCGTCGCGCAGGATGTCGGTACCGGCGTCGATGAGCGCCCGCAGGAGCGCCTTGTCCCGCACGATCTGGGCGTAATGGACGGCATTGGCCGCGTGTGGCACCGACTCGAGCACCTCGGCCAAGAAGGCCGCCCCGCCGATCCGGTCGGCGTCTCCCTGCGTGCGGAGCCGCTCGAGCACGATGGTGGTATCGATCCGCTTGCCCCCGTCGTGCAGCTCCAGGAAATGACGGTAGAGGATCTGATGGGCTTCGTCGGCAAAATCCTCTGGCCGGATGACGAGCGCCACATCGTCACAGACATCTGGCTTCAGGAGGATACTTCCCAGAACCCCCTTCTCGGCGTCTGCATTGACTGGCCGCTCACGCCCCTCGATCGCGATCGAGGCAGACCCATTGCCGCGAGGCCCACCGGGCCGACGGCGTTGGCCGGTGTCTCGAGATCCTTCCCGCGCGGTGGCCATCTGAAACCTCCCTGTCATCCGGCGACTGGCTCGCTGGCCGCAGGCCCGTCAGGCATGCGCCCCATGCACCTAGCCCGTCGACCACCTGCCGCGTCACAATCGACCAGGCACCCCGGTCGGCCCCAGCCACGATTGATTCGGGGCACCAGCCAAGAGTGCCGTTACTTCGCAGTTGACTCGCCGCTGCTCGGCACGACCCACACCTTCAGGTCGCCCTCCACCTCGGGAGCGAGCTTCACCTTCACGGTGTAGAGCCCGACCTCCTTGAGCGGTCCCTGGAGAATAATTTGATCGGCCGCCACGGCAAGATCCTGCTGCTTGAGCGACCGCGAGATTTCGGTCGAGCCGACGGAGCCATAGAGGTGGCCTTCGTCGTTGGCGTTGGCCTCGATGGTAACGCTCGTCCGCTCGAGCTCGGCCAGCAGGCTTCGCAGGCCGGACAGCCGAGCCTTGGCGATTTCCTCGAGCCTGGCACGATGCTTCTCCACCATCCGCTTGTGATGGTCGGTCGCCACGGTCGCCAGCCCCTGCGGCAGCAGATAGTTGAGGGCGTAGCCTCGTTTGACCTCGACCACCTCGCCCTGCTTGCCGAGATGCTCGACCTGGTGCACGAGCAACAACTCGATGCCGCCACGCTGGCCCTTGGGCAGCCTCTTGCCGGCAGCGACGACGAGCGGAATGGATTCGGTTGGCATAAGTCTCTCCCTGATAGTCAGTAGATTGTGAGCCGACGGCCCGCCACGGGCAGGTCACTCAAAATGGAATGTCATCATTACTCGCGGGGCTGGACTCGGCACCATCATACTCGGACCCCGTGTCAAAGCTCTCCGCAGCCCCTGCGTCAGCAGGTTTGCCGGCGGCAGCCACGCGAGGCTTGGCGCCACCTCGGCCACCTTCACCACGACCACCGAGAAGTTGCAATTTCTCGCCGACGACCCGGAGTTTCGAATTCTTCTTGCCGTCTTTCTCCCAGGTATCGAGCTTGAGGCGACCCTCGATGAGTAGCGGCGCTCCCTTGGTGGCAAACTCGCAAGCGATCTCCGCCGTCCGCCCCCAGAGCGTGACGTCCACGAACGTCGTCTCTTCGACCCATTCGCCGGTGGGCGTCTTGCGACGGTCGTTGACCGCCAGCCCAATGTCGGTGACGGCCGTACCGCTGGAGATATACCGCAACTCCGGGTCGCGGGTCACATTCCCGAGCAGCACCACTCTGTTGTAACTGGCCATAAGTCGAGTCTCCCTTTCGTGTCGTGCGCGATACGTTCTTCAAGCAATGAACATTTGTTCACTTCTCGACAGCGTACCCTCAGCGTTCCGCTTCTGCAAGCGACGAACCCTCGCTTCAGGAAGCAGCCGGCGCTGGGGCCGTCGGGGTCGGTGTCGCCGCCCGGCGAGTCGCCGACTCGCCGCTCGAAAGCGCATGCTGTACCAGTGCGTCAGCAATTCGGTCATCCACTCGTAGGATGAGCTTGCGGAGAATGTCGTCGTTGATCTCGCACTGCCGCTCGAGGAGCGTCAGGCCGTCACCTGGCATCGTGAAGTACGTGAGCCAATAGATGCCCTTCTTGTGCCCCTTGATCGGATAGGCGAGCTTCCGATCGTCCCACAGACGGGCTGCGAGCACGGTGCCACCATGCTGCGTGATCAGATCGGACACCTGCTGCGTCACCGTGACAGGATCACGGGAGTAGCGGCCCGGATCGAGAATGAACATGCCTTCGTACACCGCCATCGCGTCAAAACTCCTCGGTCGTTGGAAATCAGTCAGTTGTATCTGTTCATGGCAGCCTGAATGCCTCTGGCCACCCATTCTTCGGCGGCATCTGCCGCCCGTTCAACCATTCCTGCCACCCGCTCCCGCTCGTCCTTAGCAAACCGTCCGAGCACGAAGTCGGCCGGCTGCCAGCCAGGCGATACCGGCCCGATTCCCAGCCGCAGGCGAGGCACATCGTTTGTACCGAGCCGCGCGAGGATGTCGGAAAGGCCCTTCTGCCCCCCGGCTGATCCGCCAGGCCGCAGCCTCAGCGTGTCGAGCGGGAGATTGAAGTCATCGCAGGCCACTAGCATGGCAGATTCGTCGATCTTGTAGAAGTCCCGCGCCGCGAGCACGCTCGAACCGCTCAGATTCATCCAGGTCAGGGGCCAGAGGAGCAGTGCCGGGCTGCCCCGCAGACTCACCTGGGCCGCCTCGCCCTGGAACCTAGCCCGCCGCAGCGGCTCGCCTGCTCGCTTGGCAAGGAGTTCCAAGACGTCGAAGCCCACGTTGTGCCGAGTGTCCTGATAGGCAGGGCCAGGATTGCCGAGACCGACAATGAGCTTCACGAGGCACCAGCCCTCTCCGGCATCGCAGCCTCTTCGCGGCCGTTGCTGGCCGCACCACAGGCTACGCCTCGCCAGCCTCCTCGCCCGCCTGGCGACCGACGACTTCCGGCTCCATTCCGCCAGCAGCCTCGTCGCCCGCCTTCTTGCCCGGGACGAGACAGGTGACAACCGTCTCCTCACCGCTCAATACGGCCCGTGCACCGACTGGCAGCTCGAGATCCTTCACCTTGATCGTGTGGCCCACCTCGAGGTGTGCGATGACCGCGAAGACATGCTCAGACACATGATCGGCCGTGCAGTCGAGCTCGATCTCATGCATCACGAGATTCACCATGCCGCCGGCTCGCACACCCGGGCATTCACCTTTGAGCTCAACCGGCACCTTCACCCGCACGCGGTCCGACGCGCTCACCCGCAGGAAATCCACGTGCAACGGCTTGACGCCAAACGTGTCCCACTGCAGGTTGCGAATCAGGGCGTCGGTCTGCACCGCGCCGATCAGGCTCACCACGCGGCTCCCGTGCCGCACTGCGGCCTCAAGATCTTCCCGCTTGGCGGCGAGCCCGACGCATGCTTCGCCGTGGCCATAGAGAATGGCGGGCACGAGGCCCGTATTCCGGAGCCGCCGAGACTCCCGCGTGCCGGTCGAGGTACGAAGGGAAACGTTTAGTGAGTCGCTCATGCGTCATCCTTGCCCGGTGGGCCAAACCCCCCGGGAAACGGCCGGGGAAGCCCCACATTGTGCCACGCCCGGCTCAATCCGCAAGATGGCTCACGGAAACTCCACGACGCGGAGTTTTGGAAAGCACCGCCCAATCTCGTCTGCTCGGGCGATCCACCACAGCACCGCACCACTGCCAGCGCAAGGCCCGGAGGGCCGGTGGACCTCCGGGCGGAGGCCCGGCAAGCGAAGCGGGGCCATGGATGGCCCGCGCCGCGTAAGGCAGTTGCCCGGGAAGGCTGTCGGGGACAGGGATGCCCTCACACCAACACAAGGCACCGCGCCACCGCCAGTGCGAGGCCCGGAGGGCCGGTTGACTCCCGGGCGGAGGCCCGGGAAGGCTGTCGGGGGCAGGGATGCCCCGACAGCCGTAAAATCAGATGTAGTACATCGATTCGGCTGTCGCCCGACTGCGGGCGACGAGGTCGGCGAGGCTGATGCCCTCGAGGATTTCGGCCTGGGCGCGGGCGGCTGCCTGCCAGGCATCCCGCAGCGTGGCGGCGTCGCGAGACGTGCCGGCCAGTGCGCTCGTGAGCGGCGTCGGAGTCTCGCTGGACCCCTCGACAGCGGCTCGAAGTTCTTGAAGCGTGATGGATTCCGGTGGTCGCGCGAGGCGGTAGCCGCCGGCGGCGCCTCGCACGCTCACAACAATGCCAGCCCGTTTGAGCTCCAAGAGAATATGGACGAGGAATCTTGCCGGCACCCGCTGAGCATCGCAGATCGTCCGCAGGCCTACGGGCGCACCGTCGGAGGCGCGTCGAGCCAACTCGACAGCCGCCAGCGAGGCATACTCCGTTCGGGCGTTCAGCTTCATGGCGCGAGCCGCAGCGTCAGCCGCGTGAGTGGAGGCCGCATTCGGTCTTGGCCGAGCCGCTCCAGCGACCGGCCCGCTCGTCTTCGTCGGCGGTAATCGCGCGGGTGCAGGGCGCGCAGCCAATGCTCACAAAGCCACGATCGTGCAGCGGGTTGTAGGGCACCTTCTCGCTGATGATCGCGTCCCACACCATCGCCTTTGTCCAGTTGGCCAGCGGCGACACTTTCACAACGCCAAACTTGTGGTCCCAGCCCACGATCGGAGCAGCCGCGCGATCCGGGCTCTGGTCGCGTCTGATTCCACTCATCCAGGCGTCATAGTTGACGAGCACACGACGGATGACGGCGAGCTTTCGGTCGCCGCAGCAGCGGTCCGGGGCAGTGCGATAGAGCGGACCGCCGTGGAGCCCCTCGTACTCGGCCACCGTGGTGTCGGGCCGCTCGAGAGCCACCTCCACACCGTACCGCTTGGCGAGCAGGTCGCGGAGTTCGAGCGTTTCTTTGAACTGGTAGCCGGTCTCGAGGTTGAACACATGCGTGCCTCGTGCCACGGACGCGATCCAGTGAATGATGAGGCAGCCCTCCGGGCCAAACGCCGTGGCCATCGTGAGTCGGCTCCCAAACCGCTCCGCGGCCCACGCGATGATTTCCGGGGGCGTCGCGTGCTCCAGCGATCGGCTGGCACGAGCGAGCTCTTCCCGAGTTTCGGCGGAGGGCCCGCTGGGCGTATCCGCCGACGGCTCACTGGCACCCACCCGGAGCGCTTCTGCAGCAGCCTGCATGGGAAACCTTACTACTCTGGTCAAGTATCGAACATTCGCGACCACCGGATTGTTGGATCGGAAAGAACGTAGGTCAAGCCGCACCAGAACCGTCGCGACCGTCAAGGTCCAACTTTACGTGGGAAAAGCCCTCCATGGCCTTTTCCCACGCAGGCCGACCATCGAAAAGCCGAGGTTTTCCATGGTCGGCTGTCCGCCGCTTCCTGCGGCTACAGACTTCTTTCGTGGCCTGCGAGCCGCCCTGCCCCGTGGACGCCCCCCTACTCGGCCGCTCGGAAAACTGAACAATCGCGAGTCGGGCGGGGAGGATGCCTCCGCCACGTCGCTTCTCGGTGGAGGAATCGAATGGCTCGGCAGGTAGCAGTGGCGGTTGATCTTGGTGCTTCGGGCGGCCGGGTGGTGTCAGGCGCGTTCGACGGAAGGCTCCTCGAGCTCGACGAGGCGCACCGCTTTGAGAACGGTCCGGTCTCCCTCGCCGGCCAGCTTGTCTGGGATCTTCCGCGGCTGTGGCAGGAAGTGGTCGTCGGGCTTCGATCCGCTGCCAGCACGCACGGCACGCGGATCACGAGCGTGGGCGTCGACACCTGGGGCGTCGATTTTTCATTCCTCGGTCGCGACGGGGCCCTGCTCGCCAATCCGGTGTGTTATCGCGATGCCCGCACCCGCGGGATGCTCGCCGCAGCCGACTCGATCGTGCCCCGCGCCGACATCTTCCACGCGACCGGTCTCCAGTTCATGGAGATCAACTCGCTCTATCAACTGCTGGCGATGCACAAGGCCGACAGCAGCGTCTTGACTGCAGCCGACCGCATGCTGATGATCCCTGACATCTTTCACTGGCTCCTCTCGGGCGAAGCCTCCAACGAGCGCACGAACGCCAGCACCAGCCAGTGCTTTGATCCGCGCTCGGGCGATTGGGCCTACGCCATGCTCGAACGCTTCGGCCTCCCTCGTCGCATCTTTGGAGCGATCGCCACGCCCGGCACCGACCTCGGCTCGCTCCGCGAGAGTGTCGCGACCGACACCGGCCTGGGCCGCATCCGCGTCATTCTCCCTGGTACTCACGACACCGCGAGCGCTGTCGCGGCCGTTCCCGCGCATGAACCTCCGGCGGCCCGTCCCGAATGGTGTTATGTGAGCCTGGGCACGTGGGCCCTCGTGGGGGCAGAGCTCGCGAGCCCGCTCGTCACGCCCGACTGCTTGACCCACAATTTCACAAATGAAGCCGGCATCGGCGGGACCACGCGGCTGCTGAAAAACGTGTGCGGCCTGTGGCTCGTCCAGCAGTGCCGCGCCGCTTGGCTGCGGGCCGGCAAGGAATGGACGTGGGACCAGCTCACAGCGCTGGCTGCCGAGGCGCCGCCCCTGGTCACGCTGGTTGATCCCAACCATCCCTCGCTCGTCGCGCCAACCGACATGCCGGCAGCGATCCGCGACTTGGCTCGCGCGACCGGCGAGCCCGAGCCCCAGACCACTGCGGCAACCGTGCGGGCGGCGCTCGAAAGTGTGGCCGCTGCGATTCGTCGCACGCTCGCGGAGCTTGAAGGGCTGCTCGGCCGCCGCATCAACCGGCTGCACGTCGTGGGGGGTGGCGCGAAAAACACCTTGCTCTGCCAGATGGTTGCCGATGCTACGAATCGCCCCGTGGTGGCTGGCCCTGTCGAGGCCACGGCGATCGGGAACCTCCTGGTGCAGCTTCTCGCCCGCGACGGTGCCGTGGATCTCCGCGCCATCCGGCAGGTCGTCCGCGACACGTTTGAGCCAGTCCATTTCGAGCCACGCGACGCCGCGCGGTGGAATGATCGGCTGGCGTGAACCTGTCAAATCCGTCTGCCCAGGCGAACCACACCGAAACCCGAGCGGAAACGGGAGCCCGGAGGTGCGACCGGCCGGGCGGAGGCCCGGCTAGGCCGCCGGGAGTAGGGATGTCCCGCCGGCCGTGAAGACAGAGGTGCGACCGGCCGGGCGGAGGCCCGGCAAGCGAAGCGGGGTCATGGATGGCCCGCGCCGCGTAAGGCAGTTGCCCGGCACGGCCGCCGGGGGCATGGATGCCCCGCCGGCCGTGAAGTAGCTGGCGTCACCGTTACTGGCTCAAGATCACGAGTGAGGCGATGAAGCCCACGCAGAGGATGAGCGCCCAGATCGATCGCGCGAGCCAGACCTTCGCGATCTTCGCTTCTGCTGCTTCTTGCCGCAGACGGCGCTCCTCGAGCTTCTCGATGCTGTCGCTGGCGTAGAGGGCAAACTGTTCGTTGCACTTCGGGCAGACCATGTTCCGCCCCATCCAGGAGTCTGGCGCCCGGAAGAGGTGGCCGTTGGGGCACGGAATCCGCCACTGCTTCTCCTCAGACACCTTTGTGAGGATGCCCTGACACACCGGGCACGCCTCGAGATCGGCGTCGACGGGCTGATAGCAGTGCGGACAGGCCTGGATCTTCGTCATGGGGAACGAGTGTAAACGCCAGTGGAAAAAGCCTTCCATGGCCTTTTCCCACTTGGCCGACCAAGGACACGCCAAGGTTTTCCCTGGTCGGCGACCGCCGCGTCCTGCGGCTGCTGTGTTGTACCACCGACTGCTCGCACATTACGCATGGGACGCTTACGCCGCCTGCGCCCGCTGGGCAGGCCGCTTTGTCACCTTGCCGTGCTCGACCTCGAGGATCGCGTTGGCCAGGGCCAGCGTGCTGGCCCGGTGGGTGATCATGATGACGGTCCGGTTTTCAACGTACTGTGACAGCGCCTCGTGAATAAGCCGTTCGCTCTCCACGTCGATCTGACTGGTGGCCTCGTCGAGCACGAGAATCTCCGCGTTCCGAACGAAGGCTCGGGCCAGCGCGATCCGCTGCCGCTGCCCACCCGAAAGTCGGAATCCATTGGGGCCAACCATCGTCTTGTAGCCTTCGGGAAACTCGGAGATGAATTCGTGGGCGTGTGCCTTGCGGGCAGCCTCCTCGATCTCCTCGTCGGTGGCGTCCCAGCGACCATACTTAATGTTGTAGTGGATCGTCTCGTTGAAGAGCTCGGTCTGCTGCGTGACCATCGCGATCCGGCGCCTGAGGTCATGCAGCGACAGCTCGGTGAGCGGCACGTTGTCGAGGAGCACGCGTCCTCCGGTCGGGTCGTAGAACCTGCAGATAATGTTGACCAGCGTGCTCTTGCCGCCGCCGTTGGGGCCCACGATCGCCAACCGCTCGCCAAACGGGATCGTGAGGTTCACGTTCTGCAGCACGGTATCGATGCCGTCGTAGCTGAAGGAAACGTTCTCGATCCGGATCTCCCGATGGGGTGACGGCAACTGCTTGGGCTCCTTGGCCTCGACGAGCTTCGACTCCGTGTCGAGCAGCGGGTAGACACCCTGGGCGCCGACCATGCCCATGTTGAGGCCGGTGATCACACCCGAAAGCTTTCGGACCGGATCGCTCGCCCCAATCAAGAATCCGAAGAAGAGCATGATGCCCGGCACGGTCATGGGCTGATCGGTCATCGTCACGCCGAAGATTTGTGTTTCTTGGTTGATGACGAGCCAGGCCCCAACTGCGATCGACGTGGCCACCATGCCGATGCCGAGAATCTCGGTGATGGGATTCGCGAGGGTGCGGTAAAAGGTGTGGTGCATGCCGACGCGAAGCATGTCGCCGGTGCAGTCGCGAAACCGTTGTTTTTCGAACGACTCCATCGTGTAGGCCTGCACGGTCAGGATGTTGTTCAGCGACTCGAGGAGCACATGGTGGTAGCCCTTCGACTGCGACAGGATGCCCAGCGAGACCGAACGCATCCGTCGGTTGAGCCACACCATGAGGAAGCCGACGACCGGCGCAAGCACGAGGCAGGCGAGGGTGAGTCGCCATGACACGACCATGGCACAGGCCAGACACGCGATGATCTTGAACGGTTCGGTGATGGCGCCTCCGTAGAAGCTCATGATGCCGTTGGCGAGCATTTCGCTCGTGGCCGTCACCTGAGCCATGAAACCCGCCGAGCCATGCCGCATGAATTGGGCCCGATCGAGTTCGAGCGCCTTCTCGAAGACCTTGACGCGGATCGCGCGGCTGATACTCATCGCCACATACGCCACAATCATCGTGCTGGCGAGCAAGAACCCGTGCTTGACGAACGTGCTCACGACCACAAAGACCACCACGACAAGCACGGTCTTGAAGGGATCACGAGGAAGCAGCGAATCGATCCAAGGCTTGAGCCCCCGAGCCGAAACGACCACCCCGTTGTCACTGGAATTCGCGAGGTTGAGGGTGTCGAGCCGGAGCTGCGCCTGAATGAGCTCCTGACCGGCGAGCGTGCCAGCGGTGACCTTGTCTTCAAGCTCCGCCCGCTCCGCGCTGCGTTCTTCAATCCGCTTTTCACAGTCGACCAGCCGCTTCTCGTTCCAGCTGTGGAGCGACTCTCCCTTGAGTGTGACCTCGATGATGGGAAAAAGTGCGGCGATGTTGGCGCCCCAGAGGGCTGCCACGCTGGCGGAGCAGAGCATGGCCGTTGCTAGCAGCGGCCAGCTTTTGGCCGCCTCCCGCAGCGCGCGGAGAAAATAGTTCATGAACCTGGGGACCTTCGGGGCCGTCGGGTACAGACGCGGCAGGAAGGTAGAGGCCCGGGCGGGACCATTCAAGGGCGGGTTTTGGCCTCGAAAGCCCGTACAAATCGCTGCTTAGGCTTCCGCCACCCAGGCGCTGCCGGCATGCCGCTCGACGGCGGCGGCCACGAGACCCGCGAAGAGCGGGTGGGCGGCGGTGGGCTTGCTCTTGAACTCAGGATGGAATTGCACCGCCACGAACCAGGGGTGGTCAGCCAGTTCCACGATCTCGACGAGCGTGCTCTCGGGGTTCGTGCCGGCGATCACGAGGCCGGCGGCCTCCAGCCGCTCGCGGTACCGCGGGTTGAACTCATACCGGTGGCGGTGGCGTTCCCAGATGCGGGAGTCGGTCCGCTCGCTTCCATAGGCTGCGGCGCTCCGTGTGCCCTCGGCGAGGACGCACGGCTGGGCCCCCAGCCGCATCGTGCCTCCCTTCTGCTCCACGCCGTGCTGTTCCTCCATGAGGCAGATCACCGGATGGGGCGTGTCGCGAGCAAACTCGGTCGAGTGGGCGTCGGCGAGGCCGGCGACTTGCCGTGCAAAGTCGATCACGGCGCACTGCATGCCGAGGCAGATGCCGAGAAACGGCAGCCCTCGTTCACGGGCAAAGCGAATCGCCTCTACCTTGCCTTCGATGCCACGTTCGCCAAAACCACCCGGCACGATGAGACCATCAAAGCCCGCGAGGAGTCGCTCGGCTCCCTCGCGTTCGATGTCTTCGCTCTTGATCGGCTGCACCCGCACCTGGGTCTTGTGGGCGATGCCGCCGTGATCAAGGGCTTCGTAGATGCTCTTGTAGGCGTCGCGATGCTCCGCGTACTTGCCCACGAGCGCGATCGACACCTCGTGTTCCGGGTTTCGCAGCCGGTGCAGAATGTCGTGCCAGGCATCGAGATCGGCCGGTGGGGCCGTGATGCCAAATCGCCGCAAGACGATCTCGTCGATCCTGTTGCCTTGCAGCGACAGCGGGACCTCGTAGATTGAAAAATCCTTATCTCGCTCCTCGATGACCGCCTCCCGCGGCACATTGCAGAACAGCGCGATCTTCTCCTTGTCCGCCGGATCGAGGGACCGTTCGGTGCGGCAGACGAGGATGTCGGGCTGGATGCCGATTTGGCGAAGGAGGCCGACCGAGTGCTGCGTCGGCTTGGTTTTGAGCTCGCCGGCTGCCTTCAGGTAGGGCACGAGCGTGAGGTGGATGAACATGCAGTTCTCGCGGCCGACCTCGAGCGGGATCTGCCGGATGGCCTCGAGAAAGGGCAGGCTCTCGATGTCGCCCACCGTGCCGCCGATCTCGGTGATGACAACGTCCGTGGTGTCGTCGGCCAGCTGCAGCACCATCTCCTTGATTTCGTTGGTGATGTGCGGAATCACCTGCACGGTCTTGCCGAGGAACTCACCCCGCCGCTCTTTCGTGATGACCGACAGATAGATCTGCCCGGTCGTGTAGTTGCACTTGCGGGTGAGCGGCGTGGAGGTAAACCGCTCATAGTGGCCGAGGTCGAGGTCGGTCTCGCTGCCGTCGTCGAGAACGTACACCTCGCCATGCTGATACGGGCTCATC
Source organism: Planctomycetota bacterium (assembly GCA_031403195.1). GTDB lineage: Bacteria > Planctomycetota > Planctomycetia > Pirellulales > UBA1268 > QWPN01. Next base: position 67,083 of record JANNSZ010000044.1, read on the forward strand.
GTGCCCGGATCGACGTTAATGTAGGGATCGAGCTTCTGCATCCGCACCCGCAGGCCGCGGGCTTCGAGCAGCATCCCAATTGAGGCGCTGGTGAGTCCTTTCCCCAGAGAACTGACAACGCCGCCGGTCACGAACACATGCTTGGTCATGCGCCTGAGCTCCTTCCCATCCGCCGGTACCACGAAACCTCCTTGTTCGGGCTCTGGCCCGATGGTGTTCCGGAATCGGATTGAACCAGCAGCCTTACCGGCGGTCAATCGTTGCGGCTTACCGGGCCAAAACGATACGGTACAGTTGAGGCATGAATCCAGTTGCAGTTCCCGTCGTTCCGGTGGCCACCGCCAATCTCCGAATTCGGAGCCTCGAGCCGCTCGTGCCGCCGTCGCGGCTGTGCAAGCTGCTGCCGCTTGGCCCCGACGCCACAGCCACGATTGTGGCGGGGCGGCGGAATGTCGAACGGGTCCTCGCCGGTGAGGATTCACGGGTCATCGCGGTCGTGGGGCCCTGCTCAATCCACGACATTGAGGCCGCCCGCGACTACGCCACTCGGCTGAAGGCCATATCCGACCGTGTGGCTGACCGGCTGCTGGTCATCATGCGGGTCTATTTTGAGAAGCCGCGGACAACGGTTGGCTGGAAGGGCCTCATCAACGACCCGCACATCGACGGCACGTTTGACGTGGGCACCGGGCTGCGACTCGCCCGCGGGCTATTGATCGAGATTGCGGCCATGGGGCTGCCCACGGCCACCGAATTCTTGGAGCCGATCACGCCGCAATACATCGCTGACACGATCGTCCTCGGAGCGATCGGGGCGCGCACCACCGAGAGCCCCACGCATCGCCAGATGGCCAGCGGTCTCTCCATGCCCGTCGGCTTCAAGAACTCGACAGACGGCTCGCTGCAGGCGGCGGTCGATGCCATGCAGGCCGCCAAGACGTCGCACTCGTTCCTAGGCATCGACAACGACGGTGGCACGTGTGTCGTCTCGACGACAGGCAACCCGTGGGGTGTGCTCATGTTGCGGGGCGGTCGCTCGGGGAGCAACTACTCTCCCGAGGTGATGCTCGAGGCCCGCACCAAGCTCGAGGCTGGGGGACTGCCACCGCGGATCATCGTCGATTGCAGCCACGCCAACTCCGGGAAAGACCACACCCGTCAGGCTGCCGTCTGGCGGGATGTGCTCGAGCAGCGTCGAGCCGGCGACACGTCGATCGTGGGGTTCATGCTCGAGAGCAATATTCAGGCAGGCGCCCAGCCCGTGGCCGCGGATCGTTCGCAGTTGAAGTATGGCGTGTCGATCACCGACGGCTGCATCGGCTGGGAGGAGACCGAGGCTCTCCTCCTCGAGGCCCATAGCCGCCTAGGCACGTAGCGGCCGCGGTCCTGGCATTTACAAATAGCCCTCGACCTGGTTTGCCCTGTGTGGCTAGGCTCTCAGCGTCGTGATGTGATGCGACGCTTCTTCCCGCCGTTGCGAAAGGATTCGCCCATGCGCCTTCGACTTGCTGCGGCCTTTGCCGCCTGCCTGGCCGCGATGATCGCCCGGCCCGTATCGGCACAGGTGCAGCTTCCACCGACCACCGAGGAGCTGCGGACCGTCGTCGCCTCGCAGCGGGCGCTCGACGAGTTCAGCAACCTGCAGATCGAGTCGATCCCACCGGCGATGCTCGGTGCGGCCCAGGGTATCGCCATCTTCCCCGGCATGATCAAAGGCGGCTTTATTTTGGGCGTCAATTTCGGCAGGGGCGTGTTGCTCGTGCGTCGCAATGACGGCTCGTGGAGCCCACCGGCGATGGTGACGATGGGAGGTGGCAGCCTCGGCTTTCAGGCCGGTGTGCAGGCGGCCGACATGGTGCTCGTGTTTGCGACGCCCCGCAGCCTCGAAGGAATGCTGCGTGGCGAGAAGGTGACTCTGGGTGCCGATGCGAATGTGGCCCTCGGCCCCATCGGCCGTTCGGCAAACGCTGGCACCGATGCGCGTCTCGGGGCCGAGATCTATTCGTATGCTCGTTCTCGCGGCCTCTTTCTCGGCGTTTCCCTCAACGGTGCGAGCCTGTCGCTCGACCAGAACGCCAATGCCATGCTCTATGGTCGCGCGGGCGTGACGCCAGCCGACATCTACGGGGCCCAGGGGCTGGCCTACCATCCGGAGGTCGCCGCCCTCATTAACGATGTCACCATGCGTGCCCGCCCGCCGCAGGTGCCTGTGCCCGGCGGGCCAATGCCGCAGCCGATGCCAGCCGGGGCCGTGCCGGTCCAGCCGCCCGCGGCTGTTCAACAAATTCCGCAACCCGCGCCCGTGCAGCAAGTGGCCGCGCCTCCGCAGCCGGTTCCCGTGCCGACGTCCCCGCCACCCCCGGCCAGTTACGCACCGCCCCCGGGCACGGTCATCCCACCCCTGGTGCCGATCCAGCGGTAGAACGTCCGCGAAGGCCCTCGAGATCGTGCATAATCGGCTCATGCTTGAGTGTTCACCATCCGTCGAAGCGACCTATCAAGCGGCGATGGATCGGCTCACACCGGCTGAGCGCATTGCCCGCGGCATGGCGATGCTCGACTGGACCCGTCGCTGGATCGGCCGCCAGATTGTGGCTGAGCACGGTCCGCTGCCGGCGGAACGTCTCCAACTGGAGATTGCCCGTCGGCTCTACCACGGTGAGCCCGCGACCTGCCGGCTGATTGATGCCGCCATCGCCGGACTACATACCGATGTTCCCGACTGAGGTCTTCCGAGGCACGCTGCTGCGCCTTGCGGACGTGCTCACACGCCTCTCGATTCGGTTTCACCTCACCGGAGGTGTGACCACATTGGCCTACGGCGAGCCGCGGATGACGCAGGACTTCGATGTTGTGATCGACCCGCGTGCGACCGCAATGCAGCTCAGTGCGTTGCTTGCTGACCTGAAGGAGGCAGGGTTTCTCGTCGACGCCGAAACGGCCCGCCGCGCCGTCCAGGAAGCCAGCATGTTTCAGGCGCTCGACCTCGCTGAGTCGCTGAAGATCGATCTCTATCCCCGGCAGATGATTCCGGGTGAGCTCGACCGCTCGGTGACGCTCGAGGTCTTTGAGGGAGTCCCCCTCCCGGTGGCTTCCCGAGGTGACGCCGTTCTCTCAAAGCTCATCTGGATTTCGAAGGGGAGCCACAAGAGCCGGCGTGATCTTCGGCAGATCATGCGCGGGGCCTCCGAAGAAGAGCGGACGATTGTGGACCTCAAAGCGAGCGAGATGGGCCTGACCGCGATCCTCGCTGAGGTGCTTGCCGAATCAGATACCATCGGCCCTTGAGATTGGGATGGCTCCAGTCATGCATCCAAGCCCCTCTGCGCTATCCACGGGGGCTTGGATGAGGCAGTCACGCGCCGCTGGTCCACTGTTCCCACTTTCGCTTGATGCGGCGGCGGATGCTTCCGGCAGCGTCGGGAAGGCGATCGAGGCCCAGGGATCGTGCCAGGCCGCGACGGCGGGAGACGCGGTCAATCGGTGTCGTGAAGATCCGCTCAAACTGCGCCACGATCGCGGCTGCGGCGGCACAGGCCGGCACGCGGTTGCCGCGAAACCAGGGTTTTTCCAGCATGGCAGCATAGATGTCTGCATCGCGGTCGGCCGCCACCACGCGGTCGATGAGGAGGTCAAGGGCTGCGGAGGCTGAGACACCGGGCCCCGGCGGTGTGTCGTGATACGACAGGAAGCTGCGGGTGTCGAAGTCGCAGCCGATGAGCGGGTCGCCCCAGTACACCGGAAGCGACGTCACGAGCATCGGCTCGGCTACCTTCTCGCTCGTGTATCCGGGGTGCGACTCGTTCTCAAAAGCGATCGTGAATCGGCATTCCGCGAGGAACGCCTGCTTGTCGGCCACGCGACCGCCGACGTTGTTGAAGAGTTTCCCACCCGAATCGACCCGCTTGTATTTCGAGAGTCGGTGGAAGAAGTCGTTGCGGGTTCGGCACCGTGGGTTCGACACCACGAACCCGCAGAACCGCGACTTGGACGCGAGGATGGCCGCCGCGTCGGCTGGCTCCGCCGGCTTCACGAGCCGTTCGGGCGCGACGTAAAACGGCCAGTGCGGGAGGCGAAAGTGCCGCGGGTGGTCGGCGTGCTCGAACGTAAAGGCCCAGTCGGTGGAGAGCCAGTCGGCGGCCACGTTTTCGCCCGTATAGAAGATCCGGACGCAGTCGTAGCCGCGGTGGTCGTGGCGGCCGCGACCGATGCAGGAGTGGATCAGAAAATCGGGCTCGTCGGTGAGCTCGATCTTCCAGCGAGTCTCGAGCAGCCGCGTCAAGAAGTTTTCGCGCGGGTCGAAACTATCCCAAAACCCAGCGAACCCGAGTCGGATCACGCTGCGGGAGTCGGAGGGATCGGCGACGCACGAGGCTGATGGGTCCACCGTCATACGCTACCGCAACCGCGCCGACCCAGAAACATCGGTCACCTTCGTGGCCGCGAAGCGTCTTGAGGCACGTGACCTCGCCGGATTGCTCTCTCGCCAGAGGAGGCTTACGATCTCTCGAGCGTGGGGGCCTCATGAGAGTGCCCCGGCCGCGATGCGAGAAGCCTCGCCCAAGGCTGGATGCCATGCCGATGGACGCAACCGTCTCCCGCTCGCCCTTCGACCCAGGTCATCTCGCCGATGACCTGATGGCAGGGCTCGTGACGTTTCTCGTCGCCCTGCCCCTCTGCTTGGGAATTGCCCATGCATCGGGCGTGCCCCCGATCGCGGGAGTCCTGACAGGCATCGTGGCGGGCTTGGTGGTGGGCCGGTTCAGCGGCGCTCAACTCATGGTCTCGGGTCCGGCGGCCGGGTTCATCGCCGTGGTCGCAATCCAAATCAAGGCGCTCGGCACCTTCGAGGCGGTGCTGGTGGCTACGATCCTCGCCGGGCTCATTCAGATCGCCATGGGCCTCGCCCAGGGAGGCTTCTTCAGTGCATTCGTGCCAACGAGTGTTGTCCGTGGGCTGCTCTCTGCCATCGGTGTGATTCTGATCCTCAAGCAGATTCCCCATCTCTTCGGCCACAGCATAGGCTTGGACGGAGACTTGTCTGTCTTCCAGTGGGCGAGCAGCGAGAGCGAGTTTTCAGAGATCCTCGGTCTCGTCTCCCACTTCCATCTCGGTGCGGCAATCCTGGGCCTCGTGTCGTTTGCGCTGGTCATGGTCTGGAGCCGCGCGGAGGCGAGTCGCCGCAGTGGCGTTCCAGCCGCCCTGATCGTTGTCTTGCTCGGGATTGGCTTCCATCTCGTTTCCGACGGGCTCGTGACGGCCCGGTACCTCGGCGGCGAGTGGGCCATCGGGGCAACGTACCGGGTGGAGGTGCCTGTGGCCCGGAGCCTTGGCCAGCTCGTGGGTAGTTTTCCGAAGCCCGACTTTGCCGTGCTCTCAAACCCCACGGTCTACGGTGCGGGCCTCATGATCGCGCTCGTCGGCTCGCTTCAGGCGCTGCTCACGTCCGAGGCCATCGACCGGCTCGATCGGCAGCGACGCGCGACGCCTCCGAATCGCGAGCTCATTGCCCAGGGGATCGGCAACTGTGTTTCGGGGCTCATTGGGGGGCTTCCGCTCACCGGCGAGATTGTGCGCTCGAGTGTGAATATCGACGCCGGGGCCACCACGAAGCGCTCGGCGATCTTTCACGGCATGCTGCTCGCGGTCGCGCTCACGGTATTTCCCTGGGTGATCAATCTCATCCCGCTCTCGTGCCTGGCCGCGATTCTTATCGCCACAGGCCTGCGGCTGGCGAGCCCGGCCGTCGTGCAGGAGATGTGGAAGGCAGGCCGCTACCAGTTCATTCCGTATGCCGTCACGCTCGTGGCGATTGTGCTCAGCGATCCGCTCATCGGCATCCTCGTGGGCCTTGTCGTGAGTGCAGGCTTCATCCTCTGGAGCAATCTCAAGCGGCCCATGAAGGTCATCGTGGAACATCATGTCGGTGGCGACGTGACGCGGATCGAGCTGGCCAACCAAGTGAGCTTTCTCAACCGGGCTGCCCTCCGCCACACGTTCGACTCGATTCCGCGCGGGAAGCATGTGCTGATCGATGCCCACGACACCGTCTACATCGACCCCGACATGCTGGCGATGATCCGCGAATTTCGGGACGATGTCGGCCCGGCCCACGGGATCCACGTGAGCACCCGCGGTTTTCGCGAGAAGTACAACGTCTCCGAAAGCATTCAGTTCGTCGATTTTTCCACTCGAGAGGTGCAGCAGGGGCTCACGCCGGGCAAGGCGCTCGAGTATCTGCTCAAGGGCAATGCCCGCTTCACGAATGGCCGTCGGCTGAAGCGCGACTATGAACGGCAGGTGGACGCCACCGCTCATGGGCAGCACCCGGTCGCGGTGGTTCTGCATTGCATTGATTCGCGCTCGGCCGCCGAGCTCTTGTTTGACGTGGGGTTGGGAGACATCTTCAGCATCCGCGTGGCGGGCAATATCGCCACCGACGAAGTGCTCGGCAGTTTGGAGTTTGCGACCGCCGTGGCGGGGGCGAAGCTGATCGTCGTGCTGGGTCATACGCGGTGTGGTGCGGTGGGGGCGGCGGTGAAGCAGGCCTGCAGGCCCGATGAGCCAGTCGCTCCAGAGTGCACGCATCTCGCATCGATCACCGGCACCATCGCACGCGTGGTCGATGCGGAGCTGTGTCTGCTGACGGCCGACGCGACGCCCCATCAGCTTCAGGGGGTTGCCGATGAGGCGTCCCGCCGCAACGTCGTGCAGGTCGTGCGAGAGATTCGTGACAAGAGCGGCGTCATCGGGAATCTGGTGCGCGAGAGCCACGTGGGCATCGTGGGCATGATGTACGACGTGACAAACGGCGATGTGAGCGTCGTGCCTGATACCGCCCACGGTCTCCCCGACGCGATGGTGGAGAAGACCATCCGTGACGGCATCCACGCCTGGGTGTGATGGACCCGGCAGAGGCTCATCATGATTCAATTCCTACTCATCGTGATGGGCTGAGTATAGATCGGGCGGGGATCGCTGCGAGGGTGATCACACCTACAAACAGCTGCCGCCACCGGGGAGTCGCCGACGTAGGAAATTCATCCGTTCTTCGATTGGAAGCGCGAGTCTGCGGCGAATGAGATCCTGAAGCTGCCGCCGCGACTCGGGGCCGAGCACCGCAAGGGTTTCTTCCCTGCTCGGCGATTTCCGCTTCCGGCCTGCCGCGCTCGGCGCTTTTCGCTTGCGGCCCATCGCTATCACCCTCGCTTCCGCGGTCGCTTGGCCGGCTTCTTGGCAGCTTTCTGCCCGCTTGCTCGCCGAAGCTCTTCCAGAATCGGCAGCACTGCCTTGTCCTGATCTCGGCCCGCCGCCCGCTTACTGGCAATGATATCGTCGAGGCACGCCACGAGCATGGTGCAGCCAGCGACATCGCGGGTGACCGCTCGACTCTTCAGCCCTTCGAACGACCGCACGCCGTGGATGACGGGCATGAAGTCGGCTTGGAGGCCGGACGCGTCGTGGGCCATGCGGTAGAAACGCGAGACGGGATAGTAGGGCCGGAGGATCGTTGCCCCGAGTGCCGCAGCCACCCGTTTGAGCTTCCGCATGTTCGTGGGCGTTTCGCGAAACATGAAGTCAAAGTCGATCGTAGTCACTGGGGCGCCGTGCATCGCCGCGGCCGCATTGCCGATGAGCACGGCTTCGAGGTGCGCCTCAGCGAGGGCCGCAAGCAATCGGGTGATGAGCGGTGTGGCATTCATAGCAGGCTAAACCGCTCACGCATCAACCCAGTTCGCATCGAGTTCTCGATGACCAACGGGAGTGATTCGGAACCACATCTCAGCGACCTGTTCGCCCACTGAATCGGCGATGACGAACCGCGACCCTTGGGGCTCGAACGCATACGCGGCCACAAGTTTTTCCGCGAGCATATTCACGAGCGCGGCGACCACTTCTTCCCGGCTCACATTTCCGTGACTCGTGCGACGGACCTCGTCAACGATCGACGCCACGTCCTCATAGTCATCGGTGACGGCGTTGAGGCAATGCAGATCGAGAATGGACACGGTCATGTGAAACCTCCAGGCCGGTAGTGCGGACCGTGAACGATTTTACCTCGAGAATCAAGCACCGTGTGACGAGTCACTGGCCTCCCAAGGCGATCGCGAAAACCTTCCTGAACGCTCGTGCCACCGACGTTTCCCTTGCGTGTGGATGGAACCGCGAGTCTCTCGCCCGTGGGCACGAGATCGGCCGGCTGGCATGATCGTCCGACCCCGTCAACAGCTGGTTTCTCGTCATCGGCCATACTCAGGTCGTTTGGAGGGTTTCAATGGCGTTGATATGGATGAGGGCACACATGACGCTCCGGTCCTCGTTCGGGTAGTAGACGTGAACCTTCGTTTTCATGAGCAAGGCGCATTCCGGGTGCCGGACCTCGTGCGACTCGCCGTTCGACATGCGGATCACGAACGGTTCAAAAGGTTCGCGACGCAGGAACTCGAGAACGGTTTCGGCATTCATGGCAATAGCTCCGAACACGTGTACGGCGGTACTTGCTATCACCCAGCCCCGCCGTTGGCAACACGGCCCTCCCGCAGGCCTTTCATGGCCCCGCTTCGCTTGCAGGGCCTCCGCCCGGCAGGCCGAGGCTGCGGTATTGCTCCTCATGAAACGTCTTCACGAACGTGCCCCGAGCGTCGCGTGCCACAAACGGCTGGATCTCGACGAGGCCGGGTATGGGAGTTTCACGAATCGTCATGCTTAACCCACCGCTACTGTTGGACAAACGCCTCGATCTTCGAGACCACGTAGTCGAGCATCGATTCGTCGAGCCCTGGATAGACACCAACCCAGAACGTGTTGTTCATGACGAAGTCGGTATTCGTCAACTCGCTGGCGACGCGATGCGCACGCCCCTTGAAATAGGGTTGGCGAAGGAGATTCCCGGCAAACAACAGCCGTGTGCCGATCTTATGACTGTCGAGGAACCGCGTGAGCGCGGTTCGATCGAGCCCGCTTTCCGGCCGCACTGAGATCACAAACCCAAACCAACTCGGGTCGCTGTGTGGCGTCGCCTCGGGCAGGATCAGCCGATCCTGAAGGTGGGCCAGGCGGTTCTTCAGATACTGAAAGTTCCGGCGGCGGGCTGCAATGAAGCCCTCGAGCCGATCCATCTGGGCGAGGCCCACCGCTGCCTGCATGTCGCTGATCTTGAGGTTGTAGCCCAGGTGGGAATAGATGTACTTGTGGTCGTAGCCCGCTGGAAGTTCCCCGAGCGTCCACTCAAACCGCTTCTTGCAGGTGTTATCGACGCCGGGGGCGCACCAGCAATCGCGGCCCCAATCACGCAGCGACTCGATCGCCCGCTTGAGCGTGCCGTTCCGGGTGAAGACCGCACCGCCTTCACCCATTGTGATGTGGTGGGCAGGATAGAACGACAGCGTGCCGATGTGCCCAAACGTTCCCACCCGCCGCGGGCCGCTCACCGTCGGCCCCGTGACGAGCGACGGATCCTCGAGGGTGTAGGTTGCCCCCAGCGCGTCGCAGGCGTCCTCGATGACGAACAGGTCATGCCGCCGCGCCACCTGCAAGACGGCCTCGAGGCAAAACGGATTGCCCAGCGTGTGGGCGATCATGATGGCCCGCGTCTTGCTGCTCACAGCCTGCTCGATCAAGTCTGGTCGGATGTTGTAGGTCGGCACATCGATATCCACGAACACGGGCACCAGCCCGTGCTGCAACAGCGGGTTGACCGTGGTTGGAAACCCTGCGGCCACGGTGATCACTTCGTCACCCGGCCGCAGCGCTCGATCGCCCAGCAGCGGTGACGTGAGAGCGCTCGCTGCCAGCAGATTCGCCGACGATCCGGAATTGACCGTCAGGACATGGGTGACGTTGAGAAACTCCGCGAGCCTTTTCTGAAACGCCTCGTTGAACCGGCCAGTGGTCAACCAGAAATCAAGCGATGCATCGACCAGCGTGCACAGCTCTTGGGCCCCATAGACCTTGCCGGATGGAGGCACCACCGAGGCGCCCGGCTGAAACGGTTTGGGAGCGTGTGCGAATGCGGTAAACCGCCTGACATCGACCGCGATGATCGCGCGGTAGACATCCGCCATACCCTGCGCGGTGAGCCGGGCCACGCGTGTGGGCTCGATGCCCTGCACCCCGGTGCGAACCCGCTCGGTGAGCAGCCGCGCACCCGCGGGCAGCGCACCTTCTTCCAGCATCGACGGCGCGAAGGAAAGGCCCTCGGCCCCATCGGCCGCATCGGTGACCACGATCGGAACGACACGGCTGCCGGCCAGGGCGTCCTCCAAGTCGAGAACCAACACAAGGTCTGTAGCGGTCGACGCCCCCACGACCAACGGCTCCGCACGTCGATAGATTCCGCCCGCGACAATTTTCTCTTCGGTCGCTTTCGGCGTGCTCGTTGCCTGCATGTGATCCTCTGTCAGCTTGCTTGAGCCCATGCGACGCCACGTTCAGCGGCCCGAGCCGTATACGACCGAATCTGATTCAGGCACGTCGCCTGCGCGGTAAACCGGTATCCCTGGCTGAAACGCTGGCGATACCACGCGACCGTCTCGGCAATCGCGGCTGATGCGTCGAAGACCGGCTGCCAGCTCAAGCAGGCCAGGGCCTTGGAGATATCGAGCTTGAGAAACTTTGCCTCGTGGAACGAGCCACCGCCGTTGGCGGGCCCGCTCTTCGCCTCCGCGGGCACTTGCCATGCGCCCTCGCCCCAGTGACGAATCACTTCGTCTACGACCTCGCGCACGGTGAGGTGCCCGGCCCCGGTTGGCCCAAAATTCCACGCCTCGGCAGAGCTGGCCGGGTCGTTCCACTGCGCTGCCGCGAGCTGCAAGTAGCCCGACAGCGGCTCGAGCACATGCTGCCACGGCCGGATGGCCTGCGGATTGCGGACCGAAATGATCGCACCCTGCGAGAGCGCGCGGATGCAGTCGGGAATGATTCGATCCTCAGCCCAGTCGCCGCCGCCGATCACGTTTCCGGCTCGCGCCGAGGCCACGCTCACGCCATGTGCTGCGATGCTCGCCGGTGCAAAGAACGACTGCCGATAGGCCGCGGTCACAAGCTCTGCGCATGCCTTGCTGTTGCTGTAGGGATCAGCGCCACCCAGCGGCTCATTCTCACGATAGGGATAGACCCACTCGCGGTTCTCGTAGCACTTGTCGGACGTGATGATCTGACACACCCGCACCCCGGATGTCTGGCGTACCGCTTCGAGCACGTTCACCGTACCCATCACGTTGGTTTCGTAGGTCTCGCGTGGCTCGTGATACGACTTGCGCACCAACGACTGTGCGGCCAGATGGAACACGATCTCGGGCTTGGCCGATTGGAATGCCCGCAGGACCGCTTCGTGATCCCGCACGTCCCCATGATGGTGCGAGGCGAGGCGGTCGCGCACGCGGCCCTCGTCAAAGAGGCTGTGGCTTGTCGGTGGCTCCAGAGCGTAACCATGTACCCGCGCCCCGAGCTCGCTTAACCACAGACTGAGCCACGCTCCCTTGAACCCAGTGTGCCCCGTGACCAAGACATCGCGATCGCGAAAGAAATCAAACAGCGGCATGCCGGCTACCACACCTTCCAGGGTGCCTGCCCCGACTGCCAGAGCGATTCGAGGAGTTGCTTTTCCCGGATCGTATCCATGGGCTGCCAGAAGCCTTCATGGCGGTAGGCCACGAGCTCGCCATCCGCTGCAAGCCGCTCGAGTGGGCCGCGCTCAAAAAGTGAGTCGTCCCCTTCGATGTAGTCGAGCGCCTTTGGCTCCAAGACCATGAATCCACCGTTGATCCAGCCTTCTCCGATCTGGGGCTTCTCAGAAAACTGGACAACCCGATCGCCGTCCAAGCCCAGGCCACCGAACCGCGCCGGGGGCCGCACCGCCGTCACCGTTGCGAGCTTGCCGCGGCTCTTATGGAACTGGAGCAGGCTCGTGATATCCACATCTCCCACGCCGTCTCCATACGTCATCATGAACGTCTGGTTCCCCAGAAATGGAGCGAGCCGCTTTACGCGACCACCCGTCTGGGTCTGCATCCCTGTATCGACGACGGTGATGTGCCAGTCCGGCGCTCGACTCGTGAGCGTATCGACCTTGCCTGTCCGCAGGTCCACACTCACATCCGCGGTATGCCGCCAGAATTCGCAGAAGTATTCCTTGATCGCCTCACCCTTGTAGCCACTGGCGATCACGAACTCCTTGAATCCGTGGGCTGCATAGATATTGAGGATATGCCACAGGATGGGATGACCGCCGATCTCCACCATGGGCTTCGGACGCATGACCGTCTCCTCAGACAGTCGCGTCCCCAATCCGCCCGCTAAGATTGCGATTTTCAGGATCAGATCCTCCAGCCACAAGTGACGCCACGCGTCGTGCCGCCATCATATCGTCGGCCTTCGCACACGCCACCAACCAAGGCAGCGTGCGGGCCACCGCCCGGAAGGTAACCGGCCTTCGAGGCCTCGCATGTCCCTCACAATAAAAGCCCCCCGGCGCGAGCCGGGGGGACTGCGGGTAGCGCACTGTCCCGTTGGCCATCACAACCGGGCTCGCCCAACGGCCCGCCGTCCCCACGCTTGCGCGAGGGGCTTCTATGGGTCTTGCGGCCCCGCCTCACCCGCCGCCGCGGACGGTTTCGATCCAGTTGGCAAACGCGGCGTACGTCTTCTCGCGGTCAAACTCGCGTTCGGCCAGGCGTCGTGCGGCCAGGCGCTTCACCATGAGCTCCTTGCGATCGGCGGCTAGGCTTGCGATCGCAGTGGCGAGCGAGCCCGGATCACCGGCCGTGTAGTCCAGGCCTGCTTCATACTCCGCGACGAGCCCCGCCAACTCGCCTCGCAGCGAGTTGACGATCGCGAGGCCCGCCGCTGCGTAATCAAACGCCTTGTAAGGGATCGCCACCATGCTCTCGGGTTTCACGCACACTAGCCCCACTTCGCACCGCGAGAGGAGCTGCACATACTCGCCGCGTTCGAGCAGGCCGTGGACCGCGAGCCTGCACGATCCGTTGGCAGCCTCCGCCGCGCGGCGAAGTCCCGCCTCGAGTTTGCCGGTGCCGGCCACGTGGATCGTGGCGGCCACGCCCTTCGCGGAAAGGAGCCGGGCTACGGCGGGGAGCATCTCGATATCCTGGCCCGCCTCGAGCGACCCGGCGTAGACACATTCGAGCGGCGACGCGCCGGCGGCATCGGGATCCGCGAGTCGCGGCACATCGCAGACGGTGCGTGGCCGATCGGGAAACTCGTCGACATACGAGCCGAGCAAGCAGACATGCTTGGGCGTCTCCGCCGGAGCATCGGGGAAGGCCGCGGCGGCGTAGGTGTTCGTCGCGGCTGACAGTGCATCGGCGCCGGTCACGAGGCTGTGGCGGCGGCCGGCCATGTTGCCCAACAGGAGCGGCGAGATCAGCCGTCGCAGGAACCGTGGGCCTGGCAGCACCCGCTCGAATGTCTCGGGCCAGAGGTCCATGACGTCGAGGATGAACGTTGCGTCGAGCTTCGAGGCGAGTCGCAGCGCGGCCTCGGGGCTATCGAGGGGAGGGAGGCTCGCCAGGATAATGTCGGGCCGGCCAAGCTGCCCGGAAGAGATACCTTCGCTGGCGAGCCGTTCAAACGTGTTTCCGAAATCGCGGTGGCTACGAATCCGGGCCAGCGAGACGTTCTGGAAATAGGGCCGTACGCCCACCATCCGCACGGCAAACCCTTCGTCTTCGCGGATACCCACGGGGGCCGTGCGAAACGCCTTGCGGCGGTGGCTCCAGGTGGCGGTCCACCAGGTGACATCATGGCCGCGGTCGGCGAGGACGCGGGCCAGCGACCAGTAGCGGAGGGGCGGCGTGCCTTCGCCTGGGATGTCGTCGAATGGGTTGACCAGCCAGATGACGAGCGGCCGGGAAGTGAGTGGTTCGGGGGCCGGGCTGGGCATGGCGGGAGATTAGCAGACCGTCAGCGACCGGCAGAGGCCGCCGCGCCACACCCGGGGCCGGCGCGGGTTCTGGTCAACCGGCAGCCGAGCGGCGAGGCATGGCCTCGAGCGGGGGCGAAGCATGCGCCGCGCCCCTATGGCTCGCCGAGCAACTCAGATTCTGACGCCCAATTCATCACGCCTCGCCGAATGTGAAGTATTCTCACTTCGTTAGCGTCGATTGAGTAAAACACGCGAAAGACGCTCAGCTTGCGGCCAAAAAGGAGTTGGCGAATCACGACGCCCACTGTGTCGCTTTCCGGAGCAATGGCACAGCGTTCCGGGTACTCCGAAAGCCCGTGCAGCGCCTGCTCAAATCGATCGAGCCAGCGAACCGCTGTCGTCGGCGCGTGCTCGGACGCGATCTGGAAATACGCCAGCAGGTTTGCCTTTGCATTGGCGGTGATGACGACACGGTACTGCCTTATCAGTGTCTGTCATGCGGTCCCTTTTTGGCATGAACCGCGATGCTGTGCCTGATTTCCGCCACTGCTTGCTCAACTGGTTGAATGCGCTCGGCGGCAATGTCTTCCAACCCGGTCATAATTCCGAGCACGGCATCTTGGCGATCCCTCCGAAGAAGCTGGACGGCGTGAGACAGCAATGCTTGCCTTGACGGAAAGTGCCCCGTCTCAACTTCCTCGCGCACAAACGCTTCGAGCTCGTCGTCGAATTCGATCACGACATGTCTCCGAGAAAGGTTCCGAAACCAGGGGTGAGTGAACGGAGGTTCATCGTACGAACCGACGCGCCGGGGTACAAGGCCACGCCGGTGGCCGCGGTCGGCGAGGACGCGGGCGAGCGACCAGTAGCGAAGGGGCGGGTCCCACGCGTTGCGGCAGCCTTCCCCGCGCATGAACGCGGAAGAAAGCCGTAGCCGCCGACGGCCCTGACACGCACTCGCCGCTCGCTGGCGAGCTCGGAATGCTCCGTTGTCTGACATGATAAAACGCAATACGCCTGCTGTTTATCATGATAAAACGCACCGTCCATGCTGCCCTGCTTGCCGCCGAGTCGTGTTTTCTGTGGGGGCCTCGCCGAGGCGCTCACCCGGAACCTGCCCGCCTTCCAGCGATTCCTCGAGGCTGCAGCTCTCTCGAATGGCCAGATCGTCAACTCCGTATCGATCGCCCGGGAGGTCGGCGTCGCCGCCAATACTGTCCGCGGCTACTTCGAGGTTCTGGTCGACACGCTCGTGGCCACGTGGGTGCCCGCGTGGACCAAGCGAACGAAACGCCGGGTGATCCAGGCACCGCGATTTTACTTTTTTGATGTCGGCCTCGTGAATGAGCTCGCCCACCGCGGGCCGTTGACATCGGGTTCGACCGACTTTGGTGTTGCCTTCGAGCATTTCATTTTCATGGAGCTTCGGGCTCATGCCGCCTATGCCGGAAGGGGCCGTGGCCTCCCTGTGTGAGCGCCCACCACCCCCATACGCTTCGCGGAGCGATTTTCGCCTTCGGGGGCCCGGTCAGCGCTTCGCCGCCGCCCGCCGCTTGGCTCGCTTGGTCATCTTGGCGTCGGCCCGCGCCAGTCGCTCCTCGACGCGGTACT
>JANNSZ010000045.1:0-52086 GCA_031403195.1 Planctomycetota bacterium
CGCCCGCCGCTTGGCTCGCTTGGTCATCTTGGCGTCGGCCCGCGCCAGTCGCTCCTCGACGCGGTACTGGCGGATGGCTTCGGGATGCGATTGCTTCCAGACATCGGGCCGAAGGGCGGCGTAGTCGGTCTCACCAGCCAACAGCCGATCGAGCACATCCTTGAGGTAGGCGAACACATCGAGGTCGTTGCGGATCGCACTGCTCACGAGCGTCATGAGATCGGCAGCACGATAGCCCGCATCCACACTTCCGATAAAAAGCCAGTTCTTTCTGCCCAAGGCCACCTGCTTCATGAGCTGCTCGGTCTCGTTGTTGTCGATCGGCATGAGGCCGTCAGCGAGATGCACCATGAGGTGCTCGAACTGATTCCGCATGTAGGTGACTGCCTTGCCGAATGACTCCTTCGGCATCACGCCCGAGACCGCATCGCTCGCCAGATACTCTCCGATGCGTTCCCAGATCGGCCGTGCCTCGGCCTGCCGAAGTGCACGACGCTCATCTGCTGTCATGGCCTTCGCACGGTCTTCGATGTCGTAGAGCTCCTGGAACATCGCCAGCAGCGCAGCCGCATGCACCGGATGGTTGCTCCGGGCTTCGAAGACCTTCCTTCTGGCGTGCGCGACACACGCAGCACGAATAATCTTCCCGTCGCTTCGCGTGCGGACGGCCTCGTAACCCGAGTAGCAGTCCGCCATGAGGCTGCCGGTGAAGCCGTCGAGGAACGGCTCCGGACCGTCTCTGTGCCGGCTCACGGTGAAGTCGAAGACGTTGATCGGCTGCGTGATGCTCCGGTATGCCCACATCCGCGCCGTGATGCTGCCACGATGCTCCGCCTGCGCTTCCGCGATCACCTCGCGGGCGCGGACGTTCTTTGGGTTGTCGGGGTCGGATGGGGGTGGTGAGTCTTGCACGACGAGCGTGACCGTCGTGCCATCGGTGGCGATGATCGGTCCGGCCCGCACCACCTCCCGGAGGTGCTCGATGAACGGCCGAATGAGATTCGCCGCAGCCTTCTGGATATTCAGGAGCGTACTTCGGGAGGGTGTCCAGCCGCACGACGCAAAGAGATCCTGCTGGCGGTAGATCGGCTGGTGATAGCTCTTGGGCCTTCGTTTTCGCACCCGTGGGCAGTGTCTTCCGTGGCGTTGTGGCTCGATGCGAATAGTGCTGAGCGTGTCGAGATTCCCATCGCAACGCAGCCAGCGGAGGGCGTCGATAAACCGGAGGCCAGCCGCACGAGCCCGAGAAGGGCCCGCACCAGCGTGCTCTTCCCCGCGCCGTTGGGGTCCACGAGCCTGGTGATCCCTAGTGGCACGAATGACACGTCCTCGAGCACCGTGCGGTTCCCATACCGCTTGGTGACGTTTTGCAACTGCACAGGGCATGAGGTCACGGCGTCAGAGTTCGTTCCGTGGTGTCTCATGTCGGCGTGCAGAACCTCACGGACTTCAATCTGGAGATCAAACGTTTCCGGAACGCCGGAGGAACTCGCGGAACGATTTCAGTCGCGGCAAGCTTTCACGGTCCTTCTGCCGATTTGTGGCTACCTTGCTCGCGATGATGTCGTCGATGTGGCATACGGGGAAGCCCTCGACGACAACTCTGCGAGACCACGCATCTTCAAATCGCTCGATGCCATCGGGTGCGAAAACGAGGTCGAGGTCGAAGGGACCGTTCTTCAATTGAACGAAATCCTTGCCGGCCCGGATGTGGCTTTCCTGCGAGTCGTCGATGGCAAAGCCCAGTTCCTTCAGGCCGAGGATCAGCGACTCGCCATTGCGTCGATCTTTCTCGACGAAAAGATCGGCGTCCTGGGTCGTATCCGGGAACCCCAAGAGGATCGCGGCTGATTTTCCTATGAACAAATACCGGCAGCCATGACGCGCAAACACGTCACGGATCTCTTCAGCCTGTCGGTAGTCGAATACGGCCATAGCCGAGCCACTCGGGAAGATTGTCTTCGCACCACTGCCGGTACTCGGCGGTAGTGTCAAAAGCCCTGAATGGCGCATCGTCCAGAATGGGCTTGTGGGTATGGATGAAAGCGTATCGCATGCGCTGCTGAATCGGGCGTCGGGCAGCAGCTTCAAAATCAGCCAGCCAGTCGGGCGGAATCGGTTCGCGATCTGCAATCTCAGTGGAGGGCATGGGAAGAAAGGAAAAAAAGGATAGGACGGCCAAGCAGCCTTTTGAAGGATAGGACGGCCAACGGCACTTTTCGCCCTGGTGGATGGCTGGCGACCGTCGTTTGATCGTAACCGAATCGGTCCAGGGCTATCTCGCGGGATGCCGGACGGCCTCGGATGCTGGCGAAGGTGCTTGTTGCGGGTCGCTTTCAACTTTCTGGCACAATATGCCGATAATGCCGGTTATGCCGGGGGCGAGGACTGCCTGCGGTGTGCGAGCGCACTACGAGGAGGCGAGATGACGACGACGAAAATGCCGGCCGGGATTCGGGATGACATCACCCAGTGCATTGGCCGGACGCCGCTGGTGCGCTTGCGGCGGGTGACCGCAGGCTGTGTCGCGACGGTCGCCGGCAAGATCGAGAACATGAACCCCCTCTGGAGCGTCAAGGACCGCATCGCCTGCGCGATGATCGACGCGGCCGAGCGGGACGGGCTGCTCGGGCCCGACACGATCGTGATCGAGCCCACCAGCGGCAACACTGGCATCGGCCTCGCCTACGTGTGCGCGGCCCGCGGCTACAAGCTCCGCGTGACGATGCCCGAGAGCATGAGCCTGGAACGCCGCCGGATGCTCAAAGCCCTCGGTGCCGAGCTCGTGCTCACGCCAGCCGCGGAAGGCATGCCCGGCGCGGTCCGTCATGCCGAGGAGATCGTCGCCTCTGGCCCGCACTACTTCATGCCCCAGCAGTTCAAGAATCCGGCCAACCCTGAGGTCCACCGCCGCACCACGGCCGAAGAGATCTGGCAGGACACCGAGGGCCAGGTTGATATCATCGTCTGTGGAGTCGGCACCGGTGGCACGATCACGGGCGTCGGCGAGGCACTGAAAAGCAAAAAGCCTGCGGTGCGTGTCGTGGCGGTCGAGCCGGCCAATAGTCCGGTGATCTCGCAAAAGCTGGCTGGCGAGCCGATCAAGCCAGGTCGTCACACGATCCAGGGCATCGGCGCAGGCTTCATCCCCGACATTCTGAACCTCGACATCATCGACGAGGTGGTGAAGATCGACGATGAAGATGCGATGGAGACAGCCCGCCAACTCGCGAAGCTCGAGGGCCTCATGTGTGGCATCAGCTGCGGCGCTGCGGCTGCGGCTGCGATCCAGGTCGCCCGTCGCCCGGAGAACGCCGGCAAGCTCATCGTCGTGGTGCTGCCCGACCTGGGCGAGCGGTACCTCTCGACGCGACTCTTTCCAGAGTAGCAGCCCGGAGTATCGGGCTCTAAGAAGAGGACTGCCGCCGTCGGAAGCGGCGGTCGCCGACCATAAAAACCTCGGCTTTTTCGTGGTCGGCCAAGTGGGAAAAGGCCATGGATGGCTTTTCCCACGGAAAGCTCGCTACGGCGCGTCACCGAGCTCGAGCTTCACGCGGCGGGGCACCGCCATGCGGGCGAACATACCGAGAGCGCCTTTGGGCAGGCCGAGAAACTCGAGCTGCTCGAACCAGCCCGGAATCTCGCTGGCCAGTTTGCCGATCTGGGTGCCTCGCAGGTCGAGCCGCTTGAGGCTCGTCAGGCCTTTGAGCTGCAGCAGGCCCTCGTCGGTGAGGCTGCCGCCCGCCAGATCGAGCACCGCGAGGTCCTTGAGCGACGCCGCGCGAAAGCCGAGGAGGATGCAAAACACGTCGTTAGCGCTCTCACCATGGAGCCGCACGCTGACGAGCTTGTCGGCCACATGGCCAAAGTCATCGCCAAAGCTCTTTCGAAGCCAGTCGGTCTCTTCCATCTCCGCACTGCCGCCACGCTCGATCGTCTCGGTCACCACCTCCTGCTGTTCGGCGTAGGCGTCGATCTTCGAGGCCAGCCACTCGAGTTTGTTGGCCTTGAACTTTACAAACTCATTGGCCTCCTCAAAAGCACTTCGCACGCGCACAAACAGCTCCTGGCTGCCGCCGCGGTCGGGGTGGGCCTCGCGGGCTCGCACGAGATACGCCTGCTTCACATCCTCGAGCGTCACCGGTGGCATGAGCCCGAGGACCTCCAGGCATTCCGGACGCTGGCTGCTTGGCTGGGGCGATGGGGCAGGCTGGGTCATGGGGCAAGCACGAGCTGGGCATTACGGGCAGTTTGGGAAGCGGCCACGATGGTATCAGGCCGCGCCGTCCTGCGTGCCGGTCTTGCCCCGGATCGGTGGATTCCCCTATTCATCCCATCTCACTTCCGAGGAGGGTTTCTATGGACGGTCAGTCTGGTTGGCAGGGGCGGTATGGGCGGGAAATGATTGCCGCAGGGCTCGTGATTGGGTTCGCGGTGGCGTTCCGTGTGTGGAACGGCGGCGCGGGCGCCGATGCAGAAGCCCCAACGGCCGCTCCGTCGGCACCCGCCGCTCCCAAGCCGATGGCGCTGGTCAATGGCATCGAGATCACGGCCGACGACCTGTCGAATGAGTGTCTCGCGAGGCATGGCGTCGCCGTCCTCGAGGCGCTCGTCAATCGACGCATCATTGAACAAGCCTGCCAGGCTTCCGGCATCTCGATCACGCGGCAGCATGTCGACGCCGAAATCGATGCCCTCTCGAAGCGATTCAGCGTGCCGCGCGACAAGTGGCTCGAACTGATCGAGAAGGAACGGGGTATCGAGTCGGAGCAGTATGCCAACGACATCCTGTGGCCAATGCTCGCGCTGCGTGCCCTGGCCCGTGGGGCCGGTGAGCCGACCCACGCCGAGCTCCAAGAAGCCTTCGAGAAGCAATACGGCCCGGCCGTGAAGGCCCGGATCATCGCCAGCCGTACCCGTCCGGAGGCGGAAAGCCTGCGAACACGGGCGATGGCGGCGCCCGATGAGTTCGGCGCCCTCGCCCGCCAGCACTCCGTCGACGTCGGCAGTGCCAGCGCCAATGGCTGGGTACAGCCCGTTCGTCTCCACTCAGGTGAGGCTGCCTTCGATCAGGCTGCCTTTGCGCTCGAGCCGGGTGAGATTTCCGAGGTCGTGCAAGTGGCCGATCAGTTCATCGTGATCAAGTGTGAGGGACGGATGCCGGCGGCAGACGTGGGCCTCGACGAAGCTCGGCCTCGGCTCGCCGAAGAGATCCGCGAGCGAAAGAGCCGCGAGGCTGCCAATGGCGTGTTCCGAAGTCTTCAAGAGAAGAGCCGGGTTGAGAACGTGCTCAACGACCCGCAGCGATCCGCAGCCCAGCCCGGCGTCGCCGCACTGGTGAACAGTCAGCCGATCACGGTCGACGAAGTTCGCCATGCAGCCCTCGATCGGTATGGCCGTGACGTGCTCGAGATCCTCATCACGAGAGCCCTTGTTCGGCAGGCGCTCGAGAAGCAACGGATCACCATCGTGCAGGCTGACCTCGATGCTGAAGTGGCTCGCGCAGCGGTATCGCTCGGCTTCAAGAAGCCCGACGGATCGCCCGATGTGGCAGCCTGGCTCGATCGCATGACCCGCGAGGAGAAGGTGCCGCTCAAGCACTACATGGACGACATCGTGTGGCCGACCGTCGCGCTCAAGAAGCTCGTCGGCGGTGTTCCGGTCCTCGACGAAGACATCGACAAGGCGTTCAAGGCCACCTTCGGGCCGCGGGCCAAGTGCCGCGTGATCGTCCTCGATACGCAGCGGCGGGCCCAGGAGGTGTGGCAGCTTGCCCGCCAGAACCCAACTCCGGATGCCTTTGGAGCACTCGCGGAAACCTACTCGGTCGATCCGACCACGCGGTCCCTGCGGGGCGAGGTGCCACCGATCCAGCGATTCGGCGGGCAGCCCACGCTCGAGCGAGAGGTTTTTGCTCTCGCGCCGGGGGAAATGTCGGGCGTCGTACAGATTGCCGACCGGTTCATGGTGATTCTCAGCGAAGGCTTTACCGAGCCGGCAGCAGTGTCGTTCAAGGAAGTGCGGAACGAGCTCTACGACGACATCTTCGAGAAGAAGCAACGCATCGACATGGCCCGTCACTTCTCCCACCTCCGCGAGTCGGCGGCGATCGACAATTTTCTGGCGGGCACAAGCCAGTCACCGAAGCCCACCGAGGCTGCCGGGAAACCGAAGCCGATGCCCGGCGCCACGCTCTCGAAGGTCGATGCCGAGGAGTTGCGTCAGCCTCGGGCCGGCAGCCGTCGCGCGACGCCAGGCGTCGTGCCAGCCACCCACTCCGCCCCAGCCACGAAGTAAGGGCCCTGCGGCGCGGCAATTCCGCCCACGGCTGTCTTTACGATCCGCCGCACGAAGCGGCGGTTGCTGACCAGGGAAAACCTCGGCTTTTGCCTGGTCAGCCTCAGGTGGGAAAAGGCCATGGATGGCTTTTCCCACCGGCAGTCAGTCTTCGTTGGCGCGGAGCTTGGCGAGCACCGAGTAGTCTTCGAGCGTCGACGTGTCGCCGGCGGTCTCGCGGCCAGCGGCAATGTCGCGGAGCAGCCGCCGCATGATCTTGCCGCTGCGGGTCTTGGGGAGCGTGGCGGTGAAGTGGATATCGTCGGGCACGGCAAGGGCTCCGATCTGGTGCCGCACGTGCTTGCGGAGCGCGTCCTTGAGCGCGTCATCGGGCTCACCGCTGCGAAGCGATACAAACACCGCGATTGCCTCGCCCTTCACGTCATGCGGCCGCCCCACCGCCGCCGCCTCGGCCACGGCTGGATGGCTCACCAGCGCGCTTTCAACTTCGATCGTCGAGAGCCGATGGCCGGCAACGTTGAGCACGTCGTCGATCCGCCCCATGATCCAGTAGTAGCCGTCGGCATCCTGCCGCGCGTTGTCGCCGGCAAGATATTTCCCGGGAACCCGCGACCAATAGGTTTCAAGAAAACGATCATCGTCGCCCCAGATGCCGCGGAGCATGCCCGGCCAGGGCTTTTGCATGACGAGCCATCCGCCGTCGCCCTGCTGCACCGGATGGCCAGCGGCATCGACGATCTCAGGCACCACGCCGGGCAGTGGGAGCGTGCAGCTCCCGGGCTTCGTGGGCGTGCAGCCGGGCAGCGGGCTCATCATGATCCCGCCGGTCTCGGTCTGCCACCAGGTGTCGACAATCGGGCACCGTTTGCCGCCGATCACCTCGTGGTACCACATCCAGGCTTCGGGATTGATTCCCTCGCCCACGCTCCCGAGCAGCCGGAGGCTGGAAAGATCGCGACCCTCGATGTGCTGCATGCCCCACTTCATGAACGAGCGGATCGCCGTCGGCGCCGTATAGAAGATTGTTGGCTTCTCCTGCTCGATGATCTCCCAGAAGCGGCCTTCGTGAGGCGCGTTCGGAGCGCCCTCGTAGATGAGAATCGACGTGCCAGCGGCAAGCGGGCCGTAGGTGACGTAGCTGTGACCGGTAATCCAGCCGCAGTCGGCGGTGCACCAGAAGAGGTCGCCGGGCTGCAAATCAAAAACCCACTCTGCGGTGATCTTGGCCCAGAGCACATACCCCGCGGTGGTGTGCTTGATGCCTTTTGGCTTCCCGGTGGAGCCGCTCGTGTAGAGGATAAAGAGCGGGGCCTCGGAATCCATCGGCTCAGGCGGCAGGTCGGCTGGCATGCCCGCCACGACATCATCCCACCAGATATCGCGGCCAGGCTGCATGACAACGTCCTGACCGGTCCGCTTGAGAACCACGACGTGCTTGACGGTCGTGGCGGGGTGTGTCGGTGAGGCGAGGGCCTTGTCGACGTTCTGCTTGAGAGGAAGCTGGGCTCCGCGCCGCCAGCCGCCGTCGGCGGTGATGACGGCCACCGCCTGTGCGTCCTGGTTTCGATCGGCAATCGCCTCACTTGAAAAGCCACCGAAGATGACCGAATGCACCGCGCCGATTCGGGCGCAGGCGAGCATGGCGATCACAAGCTCCGCCGTCATGGGCATGTAGATCGAGACCACCTCGCCCGGCTTGATGCCGAGTTTCTTCAGGCCGGCTGCAAACCTGCACACCTCGGCGTGCAGCTCTCGGTATGTCATCTCACGACGCTCACCAGCCGGCTCGCCAACCCACACGAGTGCCTGCGCATCGCCGCGGCCCGCAGCGATGTGCGCATCGAGACAGATCGCCGACGCGTTGATCTGGCCATCGACAAACCATCGCGTGTGGGGCGGCTCTTGGCCCAGCACCTTCGTGTACGGTTTGATCCAAGGCATCGCCTTGGCCCGTTCGTCCCAGAATGTTTCTGGGTCGCGCTGGGCGGCGTCGTAGAGACGACGGTACTCTTCGAGTGAACCGATGCGAGCCTTTGCCGAAAAATCGGCCGGCGGCGGGAACACCCGCAGTTCATTCATCACGCTGGCAACTCGTCCGGCTGCCTTCGGTCCTTCTCCGTGCATCTCCGACATAGACGCAGTCTCTCCGTGTGCTGTCTGCCGTACGTTCCCCGATCAAGCCAAGCCGCCACCGAGGCGGGCCATAATCAGACCATCCAGACGGGTCTCAGGCAACGGTGCCCGAGGAGTCGCCGGTCGCCGGGACCCCAAACAGATCGGATGTGTCTGGGTCATCACCAAAACCGACGCCCAGTGCTCGTGCGGCCTGCACGGCCGAGCCGTGAGGGTCGACCATCGACAGCTTCTGGATTGCGTCGGCGATGGGCACGCTCGTGATGTCTGGGGGGCGATAGCAGGCCATCTCACCGAATCGTCCTTGGTGGACCAGCCGCACGGCGTGCGCGCCGAACTCGGTGGCGAGCATGCGATCAAACGCCGTGGGGGTGCCGCCGCGTTGAAGGTGGCCGAGGACCACCACGCGAGCTTCGCGGCCGAGCCTCGCGGTAACTTCGCGGGCCACGATCTCGCCCACGCCGCCGAGCCGCACCTGCCGCCGCTCACCGGCCTCGCCATCAGCGTGGACCAGCCCGCCACTGGGGAGACGGGCACCCTCGGCCGCAACGATGAGGGTGCACCGTTTTCCTTCGACATCGCGCTCGAGGATCTTGCGGCAGATGTTTTCAAACGTCCAGGGAATCTCAGGGAGCAGGATCACATCGCCACCGCCGGCGATTCCCGCATGGAGCGCGATCCAGCCAGCGTGGCGGCCCATCACTTCCAGCACCATCACTCGTTCGTGGCTGGCGGCCGTCGTGTGGAGTCGATCGAGTGCGTCGGTCGCGGAGGCCACCGCCGAATCAAAGCCGAACGTAAACGCGGTCGCCCCGAGGTCGTTATCGATGGTCTTGGGGACACCCACCACAGGGATGCCGGCCTCGTGGAGTTGGAGCGCGATACCGAGTGAGCCATCGCCGCCGACGCAGATCAGACCCGCAATGCCGAGTTGCCGCACCGTCGTGGCCACCTGCTCGAGAAGGGCTGGGTCAACCTGCACCCGCTGGCCTTCACCGACCAGAGACGTAAATCGTCCCTGGTTCGTCGACCCGAGAATCGTGCCGCCTTTCAAGAGAATGTCGGCGGTCACCCGAGGATCGAGCGGCATGTAACTCACCGGGTCGACAAGGCCCTCGTAGCCCCTGAGAAACCCGATGCATCCGTAGCCGAGTCGGCAGGCGGTCTTGGTGGCCGCGCGAATCACCGCGTTGAGGCCGGGGCAATCACCGCCGCCAGTGAGAATGCCAATCGTGGGTTTGCGATGCGACATGGAGGGGATTGTAACGCCTTCCCGAATGCCGCGGCGGGGCGCGGCGGGGTTGCCCATGCCATGTCGCCGGACGGTCGCTGCGGCCCTCCAGGCCTTCGCTCACTCGATGCTGGCCGCGCTTCGCCATCCCTGGCTTCGCTTGCCAGCAACGCCGCCTCCATGGCATGGGCAACCCCTCGCAGAAGTTTTCTCAGAGGGAACTGTCAGCCGCCTGCCCAGGTCTTTTGTGCGAGAAGGAGGAGGTCGATGGAGGCGCGGAGGATTTCGCGTGGGCCGGCCTTGCTCGATCCGTGTGTGCGGTCGCGGAAGGTCATCGGGATTTCAACAATGCGGCCGCCCGCCCGGTGGATCAGCCAGAGGAGTTCTTCGTGAAAGGCGTAGCCCGAGGTGGCGGGCTCACCGATTCGAGTGAGGAGCGCCAGGCGGATCGCGCGGTAGCCGCTGGACGGATCGCGGACGGGCACGCCCAGGATGCGGCGGGTGAAGAACGCGACGAGCCGACTTGTGCCGTGCCGTGACATCGGCCAGCCCACGGTGCGGCCGCCGGGCACGCGGCGGGAGCCGACCACGACATCCGCGGACGGGCCACCGACGGGGTCGAATGCGGCGAGGAGGCGGGGAATGTCTTCGGGGTCATGGCTCGAGTCGGCATCGATGTTGATGGCTACGTCAAAGCCGTGCTGCCGGGCAAGCCGCAGGCCTTCCATGATCGCAGTGCCCAGGCCGCGGCGGCCCTGGCGGACGATCGCGTGAACCCGTGGATTGTGGGCGGCTGCGTCGAGGGCCGCCGTACCGGTGCCATCGGGTGAGTCGTCGTCAACGATCAGGAGCTGGAGGTCGTCGGCGGCTGCAAGCACGCCATCGATGAGGCCGCTGAGATTGTCACGCTCGTTGTACGTCGCCGCGATCACAAGCACGCGACCGACAGGCCAGCTCGCAGCCGAATGCAGGTCGCCGTCGGTGAGGGCGGAAGCTTCAGACTGCATTCAATGATGGCCGTTCGCCGCCAGCCAGCGTTCGGCATCGAGGGCCGACATGCAGCCGGTGCCGGCGGCGGAGATGGCCTGGCGGTAGTGGTCGTCGGCAACGTCACCCGATGCGAAGACGCCGTCGACGCTCGTGTCGGTCCGGAAGTGTTTCTTCCACACGACGTACTTCTTCTCGGAGAGCTCGAGCTGGCCGTCCAGAAAAGCGGTGTTCGGGGTGTGGCCGATCGCGAGAAACACGCCAGTCACGTCGACCGTCGTGTCGCTGCCGCCCGTCGTGCTCGCCAGCCGCACACCGGTCACGCCGGCCTTGTCGTCACCGAGCACTTCGGCGAGACCCGTGTTGAAGTGGATCGTGATCTTCGGATTATCGAAGGCCCGCTGGGCCATGATCTTTGATGCTCGCAGCGCATCACGGCGGTGAATCAGGTGCACCATGCTCGCAAACTTCGTGAGGTAAGTCGCTTCCTCGACCGCTGAGTCGCCGCCACCGACAACTGCCAGCGGCCTGTTGCGAAACCTGGGCAGGGCACCGTCGCAGACGGCGCAGGCGCTCACGCCACGGTTTTTGAAATGCTCCTCGCTCGGGAGGCCCAGCCAGTTGGCCTTGGCCCCCGTGGCGACGATCACACATTTTGCTTTGACCTCGCCACCTTCCGCCGGAAACAGCGTAAACGGACGGCGCGAGAAATCGACCCGCACGATGTCATCGGTGATGATCCGGGTGCCGAAGTTCACCGCCTGTTGCCGCATGAGCTCCATGAGCTCGGGGCCAGTCACGCCATGCCCTTCGTGCGGAGCCATCATCATCCGCCGCTCGTTCGGGAGTGCCGATTCGAGGAACCCGCCGAGGTTACCGGCCGGAAAGCCGGCGTAGTTTTCGACTTCGGTCGTGAGGGCGAGCTGGCCCAGGGGAAGCGTGCCGGAGAGTCGATTCTGTTCGGAGATTGCCCCTTCAAAGACGAGCGGTTCGAGTTGGGCTCGGGCGGCGTAGGTGGCCGCCGACCAGCCGGCAGGGCCGCTTCCGATGATGACGACGTTTTCGAGGGGCTTGGCGGTCATGGGCAAGGTGGTCTCCGGGGAGCGTGCGGGTGTGGCATGATAAACGCTTCTGCTGTGTCCCCGAAGAGCCGCCGCGAAAACACCCCCGGCGGGCGAGGCACGGGAGATTTTCGAAGGGAGTGTGGGATGCAGTCACTCACGCGGGCGGAGGTGCGGGAGGTCGATCGACTGGCCATTCACGAGCATGGCGTGGCCGGGGTCGTGCTCATGGAGAACGCCGGGGCGGGCGCGGCGCGGCTGCTTGCATCAGCCGGCATCGATGGGCCTGTCGCGATCGTGTGCGGCAAGGGCAACAACGGTGGCGACGGGTTTGTGATTGGGCGGCATCTCGATGCAGCCGGTTACGCCGTAAAACTCCTTCTGGCATCTGACCGCGATGCGGTCCACGGCGACGCTGCGGTGAATCTCACGGTGGCAGCGCGGTCGGGACTCACGATCGAGTGCTTGGCCGGAGCGGATCAGGTGGCGTGGGAGCGGGCACTCGCTGGGGCGAGTTGGATTGTCGATGCACTCTTGGGCACAGGCGCCAGCGGCCCACCGAGTGGAGCGGTGGCGACCGCGATTGCGGCGATCAATGCCGTGCGTGGACGTGGCGGCGTGCGGGTTCTGGCGGTGGACCTGCCGTCGGGCATGGACTGCGACACTGGGGCGGCTGCCGGCGCCTGCGTGCAGGCTGACCTCACGGCCACATTCGTCGCGGCCAAGCGTGGGTTTGAAGCGGCTGGTGCAGCAACGTTCACAGGACCCATCCACGTGATCGGCATCGGCGCGCCGCGAGCCGTGCTCGCTCGTTTCGGCGTGTGAACGGATGCATCTCTAATCGTTGTCGGCAGACTTCGTGTATTCCTGCGGCAGCGTGGCGTTCCACGTAGCGATCTTGGCTCGCAATTGCATGACCACCTGAGGGTGCGTCGACGCCAGGTTTTGGTTCTCGGCAGCATCAGTCACGATGTTGTAGAGCTCTACCTCGCCCTTTTTCCGGCCTGGCTCAAACAGCTTCCACTGGCCGTCGCGAATCACCGTCTCCGAGCGGACGTTGTTGAGCTTCCACACGAGCGGCTTCGTACGGCTCCAATCCAGGCCACGCCAGGCGGCGGACACATCCTCGCCGTCGAAGTCGGCGGCATCGACCTTCACTCCCGCAATGCCACAGAGCGTGGGGAGCCAGTCGACGCCGCTGACGATCGACTTCTCGTTCGCCACGTTGGCCGCCACGTGTCCCGGCCATCGGACGATGAATGGCACCCGCTGGCCGCCCTCGTAGAACGTGTGCTTGCCACCGCGGTACGGCCCGTTGAACCCCATTTGGTTGAACCGCAGCCCACCGAGCCCCGCCCTGGTCATATCCGAGCCCTGATCGCTGGAGAACGCCACAATCGTGTTCTTGCTCAGGCCGAGGTCGTCGAGCTTCTGAAGCAGCCGACCAACGTCGGCATCCAGTGCCTCGACTTCGGCGAGGTAGCGTTGCATGCCGTCGCTGATGTCGCCCTGGGAGGCTGCAACCGCTGCGAACTTCTCACGCATCGGCGGCGGAAAATCTGCCTGGTTCACCTTCAGCTCCTTCCACTTGTCTGCGAGCGCCTGGGCCGGGTTGATTGGGTTGTGGGTGATGTGGCCCCACACGTTCACGTACAACGGCCCATCCTTGTTTGTTTCGATGAAGTCGATGGCGTCGTCGAAGATCAGGGAATCGCGGCCGCGTTCGGGATCGTTGCCGCGCTTGATAAGCCGAATGCCGTCTTCTGCCCCCTCGATGCGGTCGATTCCATAGGTGCCCGGCGTCTGCAACGGCCCCATGTGCCACTTGCCGAAATGGCCCGTGTGGTAGCCCTGCTGCTTCAGAAGTTCGGTGACGGTGACGCACCTGCCAAACCCGAAGTCGGCCGGGTACTTCTTGAACGTCGCCGCAAATCTGCCCGTCATGAGAGCCGTGCGAGCCGGGCAGCAGGTAGCACCATTCGAGTAGTACTGCGTGAATCGCGTCCCTTGTTCCGCCAACCTGTCGAGGTGTGGCGTGCGGGCATAGGGGTGCCCGTAGCACTTCACATCGCCGTATCCAAGGTCGTCAGCCAGGATGAACACGATGTTTGGCCTGTCGGCGGCTGACGCCGTTGGCTGCCCGCTATACAAGACCGCCGCGGCCAGAAACACCACAGGCAACGGCTTCATCTGAGATGTCCTCTGAGACCCAACGCCTTGGAATATCTCACGCACGGCGGCCGTGCTGCGAGGTCGTGCTGTCAACGATTGCCATGCAGCTTTAGTCCAACGTCTTGATCGCGACGCGACGAAATTCGACGGGATCGTCATGCCCGGCGAACCCGAAACAGCCGGTGGTGCGAGTCAGCCCCGGATGATCCCTGCCATCCAAAAACTCTTTTACACGGGCCACGTCGGCGTCGAGGATCACCGAGCCGTTGAGCTCGACCGTGATCCGGCTGCCTTTGACCGTGACCTCTTCGTAGTTCCATTCACCCGTCGGCCGCAGATATCCGCGTTCGGACGCCACGATCCCATACGCCGACCCGTGGAGCTGACGCGCGTCGAGCTTCGCATACTTCGGATGCTCTGAGTCGAGGACCTGAAGCTCGCACATCCCGACATAGGCCGTGTCGCCTTCGCCGGGGTAACGGATCGCGAGGCCGTTGTTGCCGCCCGGGGGAAGCCGAAACTCGAGTTTTAACACGTAGTTGGCGTACTCCTTTTCCGTGTGAATCGTGCCCCCCTTCCCCTTCTTGCACCGGACGGCGCCGTCCACGATCTCGTAATTGTCGAGCGGTCCCTTCCAGCCGGCGAAGTCCTTGCCATTGAAGACCGGCTCAAACCCTTCGCCCGATCGCTCCGCAAGCCACTGGTTGGCCTCCTCCACGGGAATCTCGCGCACAAAAATGTTCCGCCACGAGATCTCGCCACCGTGGGTCTGGAGCTGGATCGGCCCGCGGCGCAGGAGCGGCTTCTTGCGATCCCAGTAGTTTTCCATGATGCAGTGGTCAACGACGGGCTTGTCGTTGAGCCATACGCTCGTGCGAGCCCCGACCTGTACGATCCGCAGTGTGTTCCATTCCCCAAACGGCTTGTCAGCGAGGACGCACGGGTCCTTGCCAGGAGCACGCGGGCTGTTGTTCCAGAGCCCCCCTGAGCCCTTGTCGGCGCCGAGTTTGTATTTCTCCACTTCGGTCGAGTCCCAGATTTGCACCTGCGGCGTAGCTCGAAGGTAGATGCCGCTATCCGCCTTGCACACGGTCTTGTACTCAACCAGAAGTTCGATGTCACCGAAGTCATCGACCGTGGTCGCATACGGCCCCGCACCATCGTTTACAAGCACGCCACCGACGACCTTCCAGTGAGCCTCGAGGTCAGGCTGATTCTTGGCAAAGAAGGCGGCCCGCTCCTCGTCGGTCTTCTTCGCGAACACAGACGGATTCTCGGTAGCCATGCCCCGCCATCCGATGAGATCCTTCCCATTGAACAGAGCCCGAAAACCCTCCGGTGGCTGGTTGAACGTAGGTTCGTCGGCAAACGTGTGGGTGCCCGTGGTGGCTCCCAGGGCCACGATCGCCAGGGCGACGAGCCATCGAGTGGATTGTGTCATGGAGAGTCCTCGAGAAACGGCGGCGGAGCGATGCCCACGATGCTACCACGACGGCCGGCAACCGGGGCTTCATCCTGCGTACACTATTGGCTCCACCGTCACCCCCCGAGGACTCCCATGAGAAGCTACGCGATCGCCTTTGCCGTGTCCCTGTGCGCCGTTTCAACGATGGCCGCGGAGCAGCCCGGAAAGCCGGTGCGTGGCGAGGATCTCATCATCACGCCTGCAAAGGCGCCGGGGCTGATCGTTCACAATCTCTTTCAATCTGGCATGGTGCTCCAGCGGGGCAAGCCGATCCGTGCCTGGGGATGGTCCAGCGCCGGTGATGCGGTGACGGTAACACTGGGAAGCAAGTCCGCCACGGTGAAGGCGGGTGAAGACGGCCGATGGGAGGTGGCGTTCGAGCCAATGGAGGCCAACAGCAACGGGCTCGTGATGACGGTGAAGGGTCAGGCGTCGGAGCTGCGGTTTGACAACATCCTCATCGGCGATGTGTGGGTCTTGGGTGGTCAGAGCAACATGGAGTTTCCGATTCACAAGGTGGAGAATGGCCAGCTCGAGATCGTGACGGCCAACTATCCCAAGATCCGCCTGCTGACGGTGCCCTCGGAGGCCAACGGTGAGCCGAAGGCAAACTTTCCACGCCTCTATCAGTGGAGTGACTGGTCCAAACAACATTTTCGCAACGGCTTTTGGGACGTGTGCTCACCCGAGACCGTGGGCGAGATGTCGGCCATTGGCTACGTCTTCGGGCGTCGCCTGCACATGGCCAGTGGCGTGCCCATCGGGCTGATTGATGCGTCTGTCGGCGGCACCACGGTCGAAGCGTGGACGCCGCTCGACACGATGCGTGAGATCGACGACGTGGAAGTCAAAGAGATGCTGGCAGGCTGGGACGAGAAGGTCGCCGCCTGGGATCCAGCGAAGGAGCTGCAAAACGCAGTCGCTCGGTACGAGGGCAAGGTCGCGCAGCTCACAAAACAGGGGAAGCAAGTACCGCCCGACATGAAACGTCCCACCGAGCCGGGCCCCGGCCCACAAGGAGATCGAAACTTCCCGGGCAACTGCTATCTCGGGCTCATCGCTCCGCTTAAAGGCCTTGAAGTGAAGGGCGCGATCTTTCACCAGGGCTACAACAACTGCTTTTCCGGATCGAAGGGGATCCGCGTGTATGCCAAGGTCTTTCCCGAGATGATCCGCGGCTGGCGTGCGACCTTCAGCGACCCGGCGATGCCCTTCGGCATCCTGTCGCTGTGCACCGAAGGCCCAGCTCAGAACGATGACAACTATCTCGAGATGATGGCGAATGTGGGCCCTGAGCTCCGGGAGGTGCAGTACCGCACGTTCCTCGACCTCCAGAAAGCGGGCGACAAAAACATCGGCTACACAAGCACGTACGATCTTCGCCGCCGCTGGTATCACCCCCAGCTCAAGATCCCGGCGGGCGAGCGAATCGCGCGGTGGGCACTCACCACCCAATACGGCCAGAAACTCCAGTGGGAGCCGGCCAGGATCGAGAAGGTCACATCCAAGGACGATGCTCTGGTGCTCGAGTTCAACACGGCCGTGGCCGCTGTGGATGATGGCAGTGGTGTCATCAAGGGCTTCGCGATTGCTGGCGAGGACCGTCACTTCCAGCCGGCCGAGGCCACGTATCTGGTAACGGGCAAGGACGAGAAGGGCCGCCCCGTCGAGCAGCGCACGGTGCTCGTGCTGCGGAGCCCGCTTGTCGAGAAGCCGGTGCACTTCCGGTTTGCGTGGGGCCGCAATCCAATGGCCAACGTGCAGCTCCCGGGCAACTCCGACGTGCCTCTGGCCACGCAGCGGAGCGACCGGTGGGACGTTCTCGAAGTGCCGATCCAAGCTGAGGGGGCCAATGACGGCGAGAAATTCCGAAAGGTCCGCGAGGCCCTTCAGAAGGACGACCTGAAACGCCGGCTGAAGGAAGCCCGAGACCTGCTCGACGCGCAGGGGCCATGACCGCGGGTCAGTGTGTCACGCGAAAGTCCCTTTGACCCACATTCGCGGCATCGCTACCCTCCCGCCGCGTTTTTGCTTGTTCTGGAACCGGCTTTGCGAGGGCACGTATGCGAATCGCCATGATCGTTTTGTGTGGTGTGGCATCGGCTCTCGCGACGGTTCCGTGGCTCCGCGCCGATGACCCACCTCCTGCCGCCCATACTCCGGTTGAGATCGTGAAGCGGCATCGCCTATCGAAGGGGCACTGGATGGAAAGCCGTGCGATTCTCTCGCGAACCGGACGGATCGATGTCCACACACGGAGCTGGTCGAACCACGAAGTCGCCGGGTTTCATGGCGCCGTCGTCGTCTTCTTGCTCGATGAGCATCGCAATCGACTGCACAGCACGAAGCCGCGGCAGTATGGCGTGAACGCGAGCATGCTCCCAGGCGATGATCGCACGGATGCCTTTCATGAAGATGTTCCTGCCGACATCATCGCAAAGACCGATGCGCTTGTGATCCAGCATCTCTACAAGCCCGAAAACGAAATACTCGACCGGCTCAAGGATGCCCAGGCCGCCTCTCGCTACTTGGCCGGCATCCTGCGGGACGGCGCCGAAGTCTTGCTCCTCGGCGCGATTCTGTAAGCATCCCACGCGGGCGCGAGGGGTTGCCCGTCTCATGGAGCCGGCGTAGGAAACAAGCGGAGCCAGGATGGCGGAGCGAAGTTTCCTCCGAGTGAGCGGAGGCCACGATGGCCGTAGCGAACGTCCGGCGACATGAGGCGGGCGACCCCTCGCTCACCTCAATAGCCACAGGTGGTGAAGGGCGATGCCGGTAGGCCTGCTTTGTTGTAAAGATTGCAGCCAGCGGGATAACTCGTGTAGGCGTACCGCACGGCCACGGGATCGTTCACGTCTTTGCTCGACACCACGAGATCGGACCCGTCGATTCGACCCTCGGCGTGGTGCCACGTGCCATCCTTCGCCTGGATCGAGACCCACGGGATCGAATCGCCCGGCGTGGGCTCGGGGGGATCGTAACCCTTTTTCGTGGCGAGCATGAGGCCGTGCTCGGCGTAGTGAAACGACACGCGGATCGTGTGTCCTTCGACTGTGTGACCCTTGTAGAGCGGCCCACTCGGCACAAGCTCCTGGCGGTCGTAGTCGTGGTGCAGCGCCAGGCGGGCAAGCCGCAGGCCGATGTCATGCTTGTTGAGCGGGTGTTCTTTCTTGTCGCCGATATCGATCGTCACGGCCATGCCGGTCTGTGGAATAGCGAGCGCCTCGACCTGCGCCTGACGAATCTCGGCCCGACCGTCGCCACCCGCCGGCTGATCCATGGGCGATTCACCGATCGACGCAAGCTGGACGAAGTAAAACGGAAACTCACCCTGCCCCCACGCATCTCGCCACCCGCTGATGAGCCGCTGCATCTTCGGGAGGTAGTGTCGCTTGTCTTTCACGTTGCCCTCGCCCTGATACCAGAGCACGCCCCGCATGGCGTAGCCAGCGAGCGGCTCGATCTTGGTCTCGTAGTGCCGATACTTCACTGGCACCAGCTCGCCCTTGGCATCCACCCACGGTTCGCGAATCCAGCTTTCGATCTGCGTCCCACCGACCGCCGTGGCCATGAGGCCGATCGGCACCATGAGCTCCCGCTGGATCTCACGGGCGAAGGAGACTGCGACCCGCGAGAAGCCACCGATGGTGTCGGGCGTGCAGACGATCCAATCCTGGTCGAGATTCCGAAGCGCTGGGTAGTTCGCAGCCTGGTGTGAGCCGGGCGGGTACACGGCTCGGCCAAACTTCCCGGCCATGTTTGACTGGCCCGAGCAGAGCCAGACCTCGCCGACGAGGATGTCGGAAAACTTCTTGGTGGCCTGTTTGCCATCCAAGCGGGTGGTGATCGTGAGCGTGCGGCCCGCGGGTGCCTCATGCACACTGGCCAGTGTGTCGGCGGGCATCGGATCGAGGGTTACCCGCCAGGCGCCATCGGCCCCAGCGATCGTGGTTTTCTTCTGGGACTCAAACAACACCTCGACCGCCGCATTTGGCAGCGACCAGCCCCACACGGGCACCGGAATGCCCTGCTGAAACACCCCGTGGTCTCCAAAAGCCCGCGTGCAGCGGGCCTCGAGCACTGGCTCAGGCGATTCAGCAGCAGCGGCGGGGGCGACCGGGTCAGCCGCGCGAAGCGGAAGTACCATGCTGGCGAGGATCGCGGCCACAAAGAAATGGTTCATGGTGCGTCTTATCCGCAGGGCCGGGAAACTTTTTGCGCGCGCAGTGTCTCTCATTGTCGTCTTACTTTACACGGGAGCACCGATTTGCTCCTCGGGAGCACCCACTTGAGCAGCCCAGACGACGACCTGATCCGCCTCGCCATCGCCGGCCATCGCCCGGCGTTTGACCTGCTGGTCACGCACACCTCGCGGCTCGTGTGGGCCCACCTGATCCTACGCTGTCACGACCGCGCGGTCGCCGAAGACCTCACCCAGGAAACCTACCTTCGGGCCTGGCGATCCATCGGACGCCTCAAAGACCCGGCGACGTTTCGCGGGTGGCTCATGGCGATCGCGGAGCGGGTTCGCCTCGACGCGATCAAACACCGCACGCGTCAGAAACGCGGCGCTGCGGTAACCATCCATGACGCCGTTGATCCACCGTCCAACGATTCAACCCCCAGCGAGCAGGCCGAGACGAGCGAATTGAGTAGCCGCGCGATCGAGGCCCTGAACGCTCTGCCCACGCAATACCAGCAAGCGCTTTCGCTGCGCTACCTGGTCGGCGCCGACTACGCCGAAATATCCCGCCAACTCGCGCTCACCAACGGCAGCCTGCGGGGCCTGTTGCATCGCGGCCTGGAGATGCTGAGAGAACGACTCTGTCCGAGCAACGCAGACGCGACGTAAATCAACCGTACGGAGGGCACGATCATGACCTTGGAACTCCCCGACAACCTGCGATCGCTCGATGAGCAGTTGAAGCAGGCGCTGCAAGGATTCGCCCCGCCAGCCAACCTCGACTCGAAAATCGTCTCGCACGTGTCTCGACGCTCGCGGCTGCGGCTCGTGCTGCCGACACCACGGATAGCCAAGGGTGCCGCCGCCCTCGTCGCGGCCAGCCTGCTCGCCGCGGTTGGCTATGTCGCAGACCGTCAAATGAACGGCGGCCGATCCTCGGGGCTGTTTGGTGATGTGAGTGGCCTCGTCGCATTCAACACAAAAGACCGCGAAGGCAAGCCGTCCGCGTACTACCTCCATGATGACATCGACTTCGTTTCGAAGGGCGAAGACTTCAAGCTCAGGGGCGAAGCCGAAGCTCAACAGGGCTCGGCGAAGGACGGACGAAGCGATGCACCGGCCGCGCGCCTCGATGGGTTGAATACCTACACTGGCATGACCACAACCGGCGGCGGGACACTCGTACTGTCCGACGGAGATGATCGGCGGGGGTTCCGGCTCGAGTTTAACGACGGCATAAAGGGAAAACTGAAGGAGAGGTCCGGGGCTGACTGGAACGACGGCCTCGTGGTGAACGAAGTCGCGAGGGATCGCACAATCACAATTTCGGGAAAGGACTCCCTGCCCACATCGCCCCATTTCAGGCCTGAACGGACTGCCTCACGCGAAGGCCAACAGGGCGAAGGTCGAGATGAAAGCGAGGTCCGAGGACCTCGCAACGCTCCTCCAAGTTTCACCGTCGCGCAAACGGGCGAAGATGAGAAGTCTTCCGGAGGAAAGCCGCTCCCCGCAACCGACCCAGGCATGCCGGCTCCCAAGCCGGAGGCAGCGCCGGTGCCCACCGAGAAACCTGCGGCCCCCGAGCGCCACAAAGTCATTCGCAATGGCACGGTCGAGTTCGAGGTGGACTCGTTTGATGTCTCGCTCATGACGATCACCAAACTCGTCGTCGAGAACAGCGGGTTTGTGGCATCGACCGACTCCGCCAAGCTCCCGAATGGAAAAACGCGTGGAGCCGTCACGCTGCGGGTGCCGCCGGAGCGGCTCGACACGTTCGTCCTCATGCTGCGGGGCCTCGGCGACCTCAAGAGTCAGAAAATTTCCGCTCAGGATGTGAGCAAGCAATACACCGATATCGAGTCGCAACTCCGGGCGTCCAGGGCGATGGAGGAGCGGCTGCTCGACATGATCAAGAAGGGCAACGGCTCGATCAAGGATCTGCTCGCGGCGGAGAAGGAGCTGGGCGTCTGGCGGGAGAAAATCGAGAAGTTCGAGGGGGAGATTCGCTACTACGACAATCTCATCTCCATGTCTACGCTCACCGTGGTCTTGCAGGAGCGGGATATCAAGGCCTCGGCGGCGTCGATTGAAGTCGAGACAGTCTCGGCCGGCGTGGAGACCGACGATGTGGAACAGGCCCGCAGCGAAATTCTCAAGGCGATTGATGAGGCCCAGGGCCGGATCATCACCAGCGACCTCAAGAAGCTCGATGCCGGGCAGTTTTCGGCGACGATCGTGGCGGAGGTTGCTCAAGACCGGTCGGGTCCGGTCATCGATCGCCTCAAGCAGCTGGGCAAGGTGGCGCGGCTCGACATCGACCGCAAGCAGACCACCGTCGATGGCACAGCCCCGCCAATGCCTGGGGCGCGGGTCGAGCAGCAGCCCACGCGGCTGACGATTTCGCTCTACAACCTCGCCAACGTCGCGCCGCGGCTGACCACCACCGCCACGCTGGCAAGCGGCGACGTGGAAGCGGCTTATCGGAAGATCATGACGCTCGTGGAGGAGGCCGGTGGCCGGATTGTCACCTCGCAGCTCCAGCGACCACAGCCCGATCAGGTGCAGGCAACCATGCAGATCGAGGTGCCGTCGGCCCAGGCGGCCGGTGCGCAGGATGCCATCACGGCGCTGGGCGAGGTGATCAGCCTCCAGCTTTCCGAGAATCCCGACACGGCGAATGTCACCACGGCCAAGCAGGGTTTTACCGTGCGGATCATTTCAGTGGCCGGTGTGGCGGCGCGAGAGACCGTCACGCTGCAACTGGCGAGCCCGGATGTGGTCACAGCTCACCAAGACTTGGCAGGCGTCGCTGCGAGCCTCGAGGCTCATGTGGTGCAGTCAAATGTGACGGATGGTGACGGCGACAACATCAGCGCCGTGCTGTCGCTTGATCTGCCTCGCGGGGCGCTCGCGGAGTGGGACAAAGCCCGGCAGGCCGCGGGCGAGGTGCTCACGCGGTCGGTCGTGCGATCCACCGATCAGCACAACACGCTCGACAGCAAGGTGCGGATCAATCTCACGTTCTTTCCGGCCGATCGGCTGCCGCCGCGGCAAATCACCACCGCCATGCTCCGCGTCGAGAGTTCGGAATCCCAGCAGCAGGCGTTTCTGGCGCAGGCCAAAAATGTGGGTGGGCGGATCATCGACCAGACGATGACCCGAGATGCCAACGGCCGCGGGACCGCCCGGGTGGTGCTGGATGTGCCCCGGGACAAGGCCGGCGAGATTCTCGATGACCTCCGCTCGGCCGGCGAGATCTGGTCGATGAACACGGCCACAAATCTCCAGGCACCGGAAGGAGCTCTCTCTCGCACGCGGTTTGATTTGCAATTCAGCGAGCGCGAGAGCCTGGTCAGCGCCGAAAGCGGCTTCTGGTCGAGCATCAAGGCGGGGCTGGCGACGAGTCTCAAGGGCCTGGGCTACAGCCTCCGCCTGCTCGTGGTGGCCGTGTGCCTCATCGCCCCGTGGGCCGTTGTCCTCTGGGGCGGCTGGAAGCTCCTCCTCCGCAGGGCCAAGCCCACGGTGCCACCCACGTCGACCGAAGCCTGAGGGGAAGCGATCCCCGAGGTAGCGTGAGCCCCTCGGATGGGAGGTCGCGTTCTCGGTCAGTTGCTGAGGGCTGGGCTCTCCTCCGACGGATCGACGACGACGCCGTTGTCACGGAATTCCTGGACGACGGTTGCGGCCCATTTGCCATACGGCGAATCCGGATTTTCCTCGGCGAATCGCTCGAGATTATCGATCGCAGTCTTACTCCGGGTCCGCTTGAGCGTCGCCATCGTCTGGGCATACCGGCCGCCGAGCTTGATGGCAGCCCTCCAGTCGGGTTGCTTGAGGGCATCCTCATACCGACTTGTTTTCTCCTTGAAATCGTCGAGTGCGGAATACGTTTTCTTGAATGCGAGAAAGGCAGCGTGCAGGGCGTACAGATCCTGCCGCTTCTCGAGGGCATCGAGCTGGCCAAGCGCCTCCTCGAAACGGGCATTCACGAAAGCCAGCATGGCATCAGCCGCCGCAAGCTCCTCGGGGCTCGCCTTCTTGGCTGTGCGGATCGTCTTCAAGAGCTTCGCAGCGTTGCCGTATGATTTCGCCACGATGGCCTTGTAGGCGAGCTCCGATTGACCGGTGAGGGCCTTCGGGTTCACACCCGGAATGCTGGCCTGAATTCCCTGGATCAAGAGCTTGGGGTGGGCCAGGCCAAAGGCGAGGGCCATCGTTCCGGTGGGATGATAGCGGGAGCCCATGTAGTAGCCGTTGTCGGCGTAGTCTCGTCCCGGCAGGAGCACGAACGACCCATCGAAGCACCGCATCATGTTGAAGAATGCCTTGTGATAGTCGAAGGTCACCCGTAGCACGCTGATGTCTTCCGATACGGCGGCTCCCATGAGCCCCCAGAAAATGCCGAGATTCGAATCGGCGTGTCCGTCTGGCATGCTCTTGGCTGCATGCTTGGCGTAGCGGCGGTACTTCTGGAGATAGGGCCCGCTGTCTTCAAACTCGGGGCTCAGCGTATGGGCCACGATCGCGGCGCCGGAGCGTCCGGAATAGTTGTCGCCGTCCGTCGAGCTCCGCCAGGCCACGGAATCGACGATTCCGTTGTTGAGCGTGAACTCGCCGCCGTAGGCCACGTAGCCTGCCTCGTTGGTTCCACGGTGGATGAAATCGAGCGCCCGCCGGATGCAGCCGGGCTTCGCTTCGACTCCGCAGCGCCCTGCCAGTTGCCAGGCCGTCACGGCAAGGATCGTGGTGTATTGCATGGGTCCGTAGCCGTTCTTGTCGAACGCCGCGACGTAGGGCCCGTGGCCGAATCCGCCGTCGTAGAGTTGCTGCGCGGCGTCGATGGCGGCTTGATCTTCCTCTGGCTTCGCCTTCCATACCACGAGCTTTCCGGAATACTGCGCATGCTCGAGCCGCAAGACATCCGCCTTGATGGCCGGAAGAACCGACGCATCCTTGGTCAAAAGGTAGTATTCACTGAGCGTGATCAACTG
This sequence comes from Planctomycetota bacterium, assembly GCA_031403195.1. Lineage (GTDB taxonomy): Bacteria > Planctomycetota > Planctomycetia > Pirellulales > UBA1268 > QWPN01. The sequence continues at coordinate 24,521 of JANNSZ010000045.1, forward strand.
GTAGGAGAGACTCCACGTCCAGGTTCCCTCGTCGGGCGGCTGCTGGCTCCAGGCAAGCACCATCTGCTTGCCCGCGGCCTGTTGCTGGGGAACATCGCTCGTCAGGAGCGCGAGCGCCACGGCAGACCGGGCGTGGGCCTGCCACACTGTCGAGGCATCGGGATTTGACGCCAGATAGGTCAGCGCGTTGTCTCGAATGGTTGTCGACTTCTTGCACTTGTACGGAAACGTCGGACTGAACGCCCCGATCGGCTGGAGGTTGACCGTGACCTTCTTCATGGCTTCGCCGTTTTTCACATTGAGGACGAGCTTTCCGTCGACGCCCTCGGCCTTCTCGATGGCCATGCCGAGGTCCATGATCGGCCCTTCGTAGCCATGGGGCTCGCCGCCGAACTGATGCTCCGCAAACGGCTTGTCGAACACGCCGACGATCTCGTCGTCGATGGCGAGACGGCCCACGGCGGGCGAACCTTGGAAGACATACTTGACGATGAACGAACGGGCGGTGAGCACACCGCGGGCGCCCGTGGGCCCGAGGTTGACGAGGAAGCCGGGCACCTCCTTGTCAGGAAGGTTGTGCTCCGTCGGCTTGGTCCAGCAACCCTGGTTGTCGAGATCCCTGATCGCCAGAGCAGGCCGGCCGGAGCAGCAAGCCAACACCATCACGGTGCCAACGAGTATGCGATGAGTCATGGGAGCTACGACTGAAAGTCGGGTTCCAGAGGGGGACCGGAGAAAGGAGATGGATCCGGGAGATGGAGCCGGCTCTTTGAAATTCTACTCAGCCGCCTACGACGGGCAGAAGGGCCAGTCGCCATGAGCCGAGTCGAGCCGAGCCGCCCTCGTGCTGAGGCTCGCACGGCCAAACAGTTCTTCTGGTCGCTCGTGGCAGCCCCCATCGGGATCGGCTACGCTCATAAAATGTACAGTCGCCGTCTCTGCGTTCCAGAAGTGTCACTGACCGTCCTCGCCGGACCCACATGAACATGATGACTGTTACGAAAATGATCGTGGCCACTGCGTTGTCTGCAGCAGCCTTGTCCGCCAGCGGAGCTGATGTGACGGCGGCCAGGTTCGAGAGCACGTTCTACAAGGACTTCCCGCTTTTCAGCACCCACGCCAACGAAACGCTGCCGACCCAGCCGATCGAACACTTCGGGCCGGTCGGCATCGGAATCGACCTCGTGCTTCCGCCGTTCCAGATGCGGCTAAGCCGGATTGACAAGGGTTCGCCTGCGGAGGCCAGCGGCAAGCTCCAGGTCGGTCAGATGATCGAGAGCATCAACGGGCAGAAGCTCAAGGACATCGACCCGCGCATCCAACTCGGCGCGATCATCACCCAGGCCGAGGCCACCGACGGCGTGATCAAGTTCCTGGTCAAGGAGACGCCAGACGCCAAGGCCGAGGAAGTCATCGTGAAAATTCCGGTGATGGGTGCCTACAGCCAGACCTGGCCGCTCAACTGCCCGAAGTCCGACAAGATCGTCCGTGGCGAGGCGGAGTTTTTGGCTCGCACCGGCAACTATGCCGGTCATGGCATTCAGGGGTTGGGCCTGCTCTTCATGCTCTCGACCGGGGAGGAGAAAGACCTCGAAGTGGCCCGCGGCTGGGTCAAGGAGCTGGTGGCGCGGCACCAGAACATCGAGACGATCGAGACCTACCCATGGTATGCCGGTTATGGCGGGATCGGACTCTGCGAGTATTACCTGCGCACCGGCGATGCCTCGATCCTGCCGCTCATCGAGAAGCTTGCGGACTACCTCAAGCGCAACATGTACAACGGCGGTTGGAACCAGAAAGGCGGGGTCAACTTCGGCTACGGTCACTTGAATGCGGCCGGCGTTCCCTCGACGACGTTCCTGCTGTTGGCCCGGGAGTGTGGGGCAAAGGTAGACGAGTACACACTCCAGGAGTCGCTGAAGCACTTCTACCGATTTGCCGGTCACGGCAACGTGGCCTACGGCGACGGCCTCCCGGAAACCGGTTTCGTGGACAACGGCAAGACCGGCAAGCTCGCGTTTCAGATGGCGGCAGCCGCTGCCTTGACGCCCGACGGCGAGAAGTCGGTCTATGCCAGGTCGCGAGACATCAGTGCGGTCAAAGGTTTTTATTCCACCTCGTGGATGTTGCACGGACATACCGGCGGTGGCATCGGCGAGATCTGGCGAAGCGCCTCCATGGGGCTGATGCACGACAAGAAGCCATTGAAGTACCGCGAGTTCATGGACAACCGGCAGTGGTTCTACGAGTTGTCGCGGCGGTTTGACGGCTCGCTGGGGATCGTCAGCGCCACCTTCGGCAATGGAGGCGGCTACGACAATCCCAAGAGCTGGGGCATTGGGTTGGCCATGAGTTACACCATTCCGCGCAAGACGCTGCGGATCACCGGCGCGCCGGCGACGAAGTTCTCCAAGCCGTACCCATTGCCGAAACGACCGTGGGGCACGGAAGCAGACGAGGCGTTCTTGTCGCTGGCCGCAGCACCAGACAAGGACGGCAAGGTGCATGATTGGGACAACGAGAGACTCGCCACGGATGCGTCATGGCCGATTTCGCGCCGGTTGAGCGCGCCCGACGTCACTGACGACGTGTTGCGTCTCTACGCCCGGCATCCCGACCAGGGCGTGCGACAGATGGCGGCCCAGACGATCGGAAAGAAGGCAAACGAACAGCTCATCCTGGAGCTGCTCAAGGATCAGGATCCGCGTGTCCGTCAGGCGGGGATCATGGCCATCAGCACTCGAACCGCACCCAAGGCCAAGGGAGAACTGCCGCAGGCCGAGCTTTTGACCGACGAGATGGCCTACCTTCTGATCGGGATGGTCAACGACAAAAACGAGTCGTGGTGGGTGGTCGAGGGGGCGCTGAACAGTCTTGGCCTTGCGCGGCCGGAGTTGCTCGCGCCGCACGTCGACAGGCTCTGCTACTGGCTCGAGCACGACGAGTGGTGGTTGCGCAAAGGTGCGCTGGCGGCGGCGAGCGGCTTGGTCGCCGACGAGCGGTTCTATAAGAAGCTCCTGCCGCTCATCGGCAAGGTGATGGCCAATAACCGAAACGCCACGATGTCTTGGGCGCTAGCCGACATTGGCAACAAGCTGAGTACAGCGCCACCGGCGATTCAGGCGTTCGCCTCGGAAACATTCGCCCAAGCGTATGCGGAGTTTCCTGCGAAACTGGCGGCGCCGGGCGGCTTGGATCTGGCGAACGCGGAAACGTTTTTGATTGAGAACCTGGCCTCCACGTTGGCCAAGCAGCCGGGCGGCTTGGACGATCTCCTTACGTTGGCCGGCAATCGCTATCCCAGCCAGTCTCTGCCGCACAAGGACTTGTTCTTCAATGCCGGCGGTACCACGTTGGGACCAGCGTTGAAAAACGCGGTGTATGCGGTCATCCGCGACGAGTTGATACCGGAGTATGTCGCCAACAACTGCGCTCCACTCCTGGCCGAGGTCCGACCGGAGCCGGTGGTGGCCGATCCCAAGCAGTTCGCCAAGGTGGAGGAGTTGGTTGCGCTCTACGACAAGATGGAGGTGCACGACTACGACTGGCACGGCTTCGGTCCAGTCTGGAATGAGATGCAGTGGGACTATTTCAGCTTCGACCCGCCCGAGGCGATGCCGTGGAGTCCGGGGCAAACCCGGTATCGCAAAGTGACGTATCCGGCCGGCATGGAGAACTGGTTCGCGACCGACTTTGACGCGAAGAAGGCGGGTTGGAAGACCGGCGTGCAGCCCTTCGGTCAGGAAAACGGCAAGCTGCGTACGGAGCCCAAACCCTTCTACGATCAGTTGGTGGACCGGCCGCCCAGTCAGCAAGCCCCCTGCACGGCCACGTACTGCCGTTGCTGCGAGCCGATGCAGACATTCTGGGACAAGGAGGTCCTGCTGATCCGGAGCACTGTCACCATTCCGCCGCTCAAGGAGGGGCACCGCTACCGGCTGGTGGTCGGCGGCCTGTCGCACATGAACAACGGCGACGGGGTGCGGGTGTACGTCAACGGGAAGCAAGTCCTCGAACGCGAGCGGGAATTCAAGAAGCGCGAAGGTGGCCATCCCATCTGTTACTCCATCGACCAGAACCGTCTGGCCGAGTTCCAAAGCGGCACGGTGACCGTTGCCGCGACGGGTTTCCTCCACGTGCACCTGCGCAGCAAGAACAAGGGCAACTTCATGGCCCTCTGGTTTGAGGAGATGAAGATGCCGCCCTTGGATCAGGCGGTGGTTCTGAAGGCGGCCACCTCCAAGCCCATGCTGTGCGCCGCCTGGCAGGCGCTCCAGGATCCGGAAGACGCCGAGCGCGACCCCGAGGCAGGCACGTTCCGCTGGGACGGCACATCGTCGCCGAACAAGGCAGTGATGGGTGAGTGGACCCAACTCGGACAAGTGGCGACGATTGATGAGTTCAAGCCCGGCGCGCCGATCAAAAGCAACAAAGGCTGGCCGCTGCAGAGTCTCGCGTTCCGCGAGAACGGCCGGACCGCGAATCCGCTCTGGATCTGGACCGGCGACACGCTCATGGGACTGGAAAGGTTCGAAGCGCTGAAGATGGCGCCCAAGCAGATTGACGGCGCCGACTACCTCTTCCTCGAAGCCGGTGGGTTCAATGCACAAGCGGGCAAAGACTGGCGAGCTCCGCTTTTCGTGATGAAACGCGTGGTTGAATCAGGAAAGTAAAGATCGGACGGCCAGCGGCACATCCGCAGCGCAGGAACTGCGGTTGGTCGATTCCCGAGCGCGGCCGCAGTGAGTGCTGTATCGCCGCAACCGCCCATGACCAAAAAACGGCTCCACGAGCTGATGGTTCTTGGCACAGCTACTCGCTTGAACTCCCCTTCGGAGCGGGCGATTCAATGCTGCGAAGCTGGGGCTGATCCTTGGCGTTTTCAATGGCCTTGATGGCCTCCTCCACGGCGTTGACCCGCCGGTTGTTGAGGTCGCCGCCAGGAAACTCCCTCCGCTCGACCTGGGCATTGAAGTCCGCGATCAGCTCCTTCAGCCCTGGGATCGCGTCGCGTGCGGCCGAGCCATACGTCACCAAAGCCTGCATGATCTCGCCGGTCCGGTTTTCGCTGCCGTGGCCACCTTGCGTCTTGGCGAAGATCACGCCGGCTTCGATTCCCTCTTGGTAGTGATACTTGGTGAGCGCCTTGAAACCACCCATGCGGATTTCGTTGCCAAACATCGTGTCGGCAGGGCAGCGGGTCGTGACAGCGGCAAGGACCTGCGGCGCGATCGCCTGCACGTCATCCGCCGTCAGACGATTCTCGAGAACGTCTCGCAAGGTCGCGCGGGCCATGCCATCCGGGTTGTCGGCGACTGCACGGATGGCCGCGTAGAGGAGCTTCCGATCGGCCTCTTGGAGCGAGTCTTTGAGCGGCCCTTGGAAAACGGCGGCGGCTAACTGGCCATGGGCAATCTGGATCGGATCGGCCCAGTTGATGGGCAGGAACGGCTCCGCCGTCTGGGCCAGCGCCTGCAAGATGTCAGGCAAGCCCGGCTTGGCCGCAGCCCCCATCTTCCGGATGGCCTCCGCCGCTTTGTAGCGCACCCAGCGGTCGTCGTGCGAAAGCAGCCGGACCAGGGCGCCCAGCGCGTCCACGCTCCGAAGGTGCCCCAGCGTCTCGCAGGCACCCTGAATAACATGCACATCCGTGCCTTCCGTCATCGCGATCAGTTGAGGCACCATCGCCGTCGCCTCAGGGCGTTTGGCGAATTCCTCGGCCGCCCAACTGCGAACGACCGGCGACCAGTCGCTGAACGCAGCGACGAGCTCCTCCGGCTTCTTTCTGAGACGGTCCATGTCGAAGCGTCCCGATGCGATCGCTTCATCCACCTGCTTCTGGCTCAGCCAATTCGCCGTGTTGGCGTCCCGGCCCGTGATGAAGATTTTCTTGAGCGGCAGCGCATAGGTGAGGACATACGTGGCGTTCGGGCTCAGGCCGTTGTAGCTGCTCTTGCCGTCGTACGTGTCGTCCTCCGTCTTGCCAGGGCCGTACTGCTCGGCACCGTCATAGGTAAACGACCCGTCGCAACGTCGCACGAGGTCAAGGTGCCAGGAGGCTTTCTTGACGAACGCTGCAACTGCGGCCGGGCCCCCCGCGTTGGTGCCCAGCGCGCTCCACAGGTAGCTGAAACCCTGGCCCGTGTGGCCACATTCCCGGTTTCGGTACCCAGCCGTGGCCATCTTCGCGAAAAACTGCGCCGCCTTCACCTGCTCCGGTTGGATCGCGAACATCACGGCACAGAGCGAGTTCTTGCCATTGTTTTCGTGGTAGGGCCACGGCTCGTGCTCGCCGTACGGTATGGCCCCCTTGTCAACATAGTAGCCAAAGAACCCCATGGCCCGCGCGATCGCGGGATCGATCTCTGGATGATTGAGGCCGCACTTCTTGCCGATCACGATGGCAAGGTTGGCTGGTAATCCGGCCATGTTCACCGGACCGTATGGCTCCACCGAACCGTGGAGCTTGCCATCAGGGCTCGGCCGCGTAACGCCATGCCCGAACGTTCCGTAGAGACTCTGGCCTTTGGCGAGCGTGACCGTGTACTCGGTCACGGCGGGCAGCACATCCTGGTCGCCAGTGACGAGGTAGTACTCGCTCAGAAAGAGGGCCTTGTAACCCCAATCCCACGTGGACATCCCGGGCTTCAGTTGGAGCTTCAGGTCCTTCGGCCCGATCTTCCGAGCGAATTCCTGAAGTCGGGGAAGGTATTCGGGCTTGCCGGTCGCCACCAGCGCAAGCCCGCTGATGGCGCCATGCCAGTTTTCATCCAGCGGCTCCTTCTCAAGGGCTTTGCAGGCCTCTTCAAAGATCTTCTTCGACTTGGGGCAGTCGTAGGGCGCCGTCTCGCTGTATGTGCCCATCACACGCAGCGTGATCTGGACCTCGTCGGTTTTTCCTGCCCGCCAGCGGGTGAGTTTCAGGACACCGGCGTTCGATTCTTTCTCGGCCTCCTGGATGGCCATGGCAATGCTCTTGCGGGCATCGCCACGAAAGGGCTCGCCGCCGACACCGAGAATCACGTCGTCAACCTGGATCACGCCGTCGGCCGGCGACGTGACGCCAACGTGCGTGACCAGAATCTGCCGGCTCGCCGCCGTCGTTCGTCCCTGAAGTCCGTCCAAGTGCGTTGCTGGCTTGCCGTAGATCCACCCGCGAAGGCCCGTGGGGCCCAGGTTGTAGGTCTGTTTCCGATCCACGCCCTGCGCTTCGCCTCGGATCAAGTCGGGCGGGGATTCGCCACCAGAAACGGAGTGACCGATGAGCAGCGTCAACGCGAGCAACGCCAGCCAAGCCTGACTGCCAGTCTGCGACTTCATCATGGGTGTCCTTGCTATCGCTTCATCATGGAAAGGTTGGCTGCGGCGAAGTTCGTGCCCATGAGCGCGAAGGTCTTGGCGCAGCCGAGGTAATGGTAGCCGGCGTTGGAGGCGCCACGTTTCCACAGGGCGACATCAGCCGGGCTGATGAGGTCGGCCTCGAATTTCTTCAGATACTCCTGTTTTTGCAAGTCAGTCATCTTGCCATCGGCGTTGGCATGGTCCTTGTGCTTGGAATCGAGAAAGAAGTGCATCTGCCTGACCTGAGCGTACTTGCCGTCGATAGCGGCGAGCTCGTCGGACCAGAACGGTGCCGTTTGCACCGCTGTCACCGTTCTCTTGAACTCCGGCATCTCGGCAGGCGCTGCCATCGCTCGCCGGAAAGCCACCATATGCGTCGACTGGTCCTTGAGGCCACCGACTCCCATCACACCGATCACGAATGGCAAGTTCGGAACCGCCAAATCCTTGCGCACGTCACGGATGAAGTGTGCGAACAACTCGGAGTACAGGGCAAACCGATCGGGTGCATTGTGGTTCGGATAGACGTGGCTATCGACCATGTCGTTCCAGCCTTGGAGCCAGACAAACCCCGCAACCTCGAAACCCTGCGCGGGATCGTACTGCGCATAGCCCGATTTCGGGTCGGCGAGCACTTTTTTCACATGCTCGATCATCAGGCGGTAATAGTGGCCGGTGGCCTTGGCCTTTTCGGCCTTCCACTCCTCGAAGTTCGCCGGGATGCCATGCCCCGTCTGCTTGGGGTAGTTCTCCCGCTGGAACGAGCTGAGTTGATACGGGCCGGCGCTTGGCGAGCGGAAATCGGTATGCAGGCTCTTGCCGCCCCATGCCGCCTTGATGAGGAGCACCGGTTCATCCAGGGCTGCGTCCATGGTGAGGCCGAACGTGAATTCCGGCCCGATGTTGTTGCCAGGCTTGGAGCGGTCCTGCCCCCACATCGATCCGTAGCCCGCAGTGAGTTGGCCTGCGAGCACAAAGTCCTTGTCGTTCGCACCTGTCAGATACGAGATCCACGCACCTTCGCTCACGGCTGGCTTACCGTCGGCCCCCCGCATCATCTGAAGCAGCGGCGCGGTGGCCGGATCGTCGCCGATGTAATCAAAGGTGCCGATGTTCGCCGGGCCTTCCATGTTCGACTGCCCAGCCAGAATGAAAACCTTAAGGGGTCTCTTGGCCCCGTCCGCTTTTTGGCCAGACGGACGGGGCCGTGGTGCGGGAACCTCGGCCGCAGAGGCAGGCAATGCCAGCAGTCCGAGCGCCATGGCGATGGGCATGAAGGATCGAAGTCGGCGGCGAAAAGTCATGGATGCTCCCCCAGGAGTAGGACGGGCAACCGGCGCTCCGCAGCGTGGCGACAACGGCTGGCCGAATCCAGAGCGTAGCCGATCCAGAACGGGGCGGTTAGCCGCCGGTGCGAAGCCGCTTCGGCAGAAACGGCCAGAGGAGTTGCCGCCAGTAGCTCTGGGGCACCGGCTCCCGCACGCCAAAACTCTCGGGCTCGTGGTCGGGGCAGCGGTAGGTGCCACACAGAATGTCCATGAGCGGCGAGATATTCGCGTAGTTGCCGGCGTCGCGGTCTTTGTCGTGGTGCCAGTGGTGCAGTTCCGGGGCGCCGATCAGCATCCGCAGCGGCCCGAGTGGCAGCCGCACATTGGAATGGATGTAGATCGCCCAGATGCCGCGGAAGGCGATGAAGCCGGCGATCGTCGAAAGCGGGAAGCCGAGGAGAAACGGCGGGAGATTGATGAGGCTCATCGTATAGATCGTGTCGAGCGGATGCTCGCGATGGGCGGCCAGCCAGTCGAGATATTCGGCAGTGTGATGGATCGAGTGAAACCGCCAGAGCAACGGGACTCGGTGCTGGAGCCGGTGCCCCCAGTACACGAAGAAGTCGCTGAGCACGATGACCTCGATGAATTGGAGCCACCACGGCTGCGCAGCCACGCTCTCGCGGAACGATGCCGGAACGACATCCCCCAGCCAGGCACGCAGCCCGAGGAGCCCCCACACCACGAGCCCGTTCCAGAGCAGATACTGCCCGAAGAAAAATGCGGCGTCGGTCAGCCAGGCCGGGCGAAAGAATTTTTGATCCGGCTTCGCGGGAAACGCTCGCTCGAGCGGATAGAACACCACCGCCAGAAAGAGAAGACTCGCACCTGTCGCGACGACGGCGTACACGATGGTCGTGGCATCAAGGCTCATCGGAAACGCGCGGGGGCGCGGTGCTCGGAGACTCAGACGGCGGGGCCACGAGCGACGCCGATGGGGCAATGACGGTCGACTTGAAGCCTGGCAGGACGTCGGCTGGCGGCGTCACCCTGTCGGGAATGATCGGCAAAATGATTGACTTTGATCCGGAAAGTAGATCCCCCTCGCTCGGCGGCGGTGGCACGAGTGGGGTGCCTGACGGCTCCAGCGTGGCGCCGTCGACCGTCGCCGTTTCCGCGAATGACTTCGCTCCCGACAAAAACTCGGGCGACGCCAGGGACATGCTTTTCAAGCTGGGGAGAACCCTGGGTTCCGCGGCCTGATTGAAGGGCAAACCCCGGATCACGCCGCCCGCCTTCACATAGACAAAACCCCCGCCCAACGTGAGGGAAATCGCGGCGGCGAGCACTTGCAGCAGGCGGCGGAGGATCATGCCTGGAGCCTAGGCCAAGCGGCCAGAGGGCGTCAACCATTCCGGTGTAACGAGTCTGTCACGGCTTCGGGGCCCCGGGCTCCTCTCCGCGATGCCGCGTCCGTGGTATTCTTTTTTTCAACCCTAGGAGGATTTTGCCGATGACGTTTGCGTGCCGCCTCGTTCTTTCACTGTCCGTTGTCCTGGCTGCGTGTGCTACTCGCGCAGCGGATCAAGCCGAGCCCCTCGAGGTGCTCCTCGTAGCCGGTGGCTGCTGCCATGACTACGCAGCCCAGACTCGCATCCTCAAGGAAGGGATCGAGGAACGGCTCCACGCCCATGTCACCATCGCCTACTCACCCGACAAGACGACCTCGGCCACGTTTGAGATCTACGAGAAGCACGATTGGGCAGCCGGTTACGACGTGGTCATCCACGATGAGTGCTCGGCGAAGGTCAACGATAAGGCCTACATCGGCCGTATCCTGAAGGCCCACGAAAACGGCACGCCCGCCGTCAACATTCACTGCGCGATGCATTCCTACCGGTGGGGCGACATCCAAAAGCCGGTGGCTGCCGGCGCCGACAACGGCCGCTGGTACGAGTTTTGCGGGCTTCAGTCGACCGGCCACGGCCCGCAGTTCCCCATCGATGTGGCCTACGACAAGGAACACCCCATCACGAAGACGCTCGGAGATTGGACCACGATCAACGAGGAGCTTTACAACAACATCCAGATTCTCCCCACAGCCAAGTCCATCGCTTCCGGCAAGCAGGCAGTGAAGGGCAAGAAGGATGCACCAGATGCCAAGCCCACGGTGTCCGACGCGGTCGTGGCCTGGACCAACGAGTACGGCCCGAAAAAGACCCGCATCTTCTGCACGTCACTCGGTCACAACAACGACACCGTGGCTGACGGCCGCTACCTCGATCTCCTCTGCCGTGGCATTCTCTGGACCACCGGCCATCTCGACGACAACGGGAAGCCCACGCCGGGCTACCTCCACGAGCCAGCAAGCCGATAGAAGCCCGCCCGAATACCTCAGCGATCCTGTTGATCGGTCAGCCGCGTTGCCAGGGCGTCGACTCGGCCCGGCAATGACACGATGGCCATGATGACATCGAGCAGTAGGTAATAGACAAGCATCAGCATGTAGGCAACCAGCGGCAGGGCCAGCACGGTGAACAATTCCAGGAGTTGGATGGCCACACGGCCCATGATCGCGTCCAAGCCTGCCACATCAGACGTGATGATCGCGTACGTGAGCGTCACCAGTTGGTAGGTGACGTAGATGACGCCCGCCGCGAAGACGAGCGGCGTGCATCGCAAGGCCAGCTTGAAAAGAAACGCCAAAACACCGACTGCCTCTTGGCCAGCACGGCATTTTGGATCGACCTCGACACCGAGCCCGCGCGGCGTGATCGCCACGAGCGCCGTGAAGGCCCCAACAACCAGGATGGCCACAGCCTCGACGACCGACGCAATCATCCGGGTTTGAATCGCCTCGTAGAGGCACCGCGCTCCGTGCCCAATTGTCGCGACCGACGCGATCACGAACACCGAATCTGGAATCGCAAGCGATCCAAGAACAATCTTGTTGGCGGCGATGGCCCCGCGAAGAGCGCCCAGGAGCCGATTGGCAACATACTGCCCCACGAGCACACCGATGCTCGCACCGAGGGCGAAGAGCATGACCCCCAACATGTTCGTTCGCACCGCGAGGAGCACTCCGCCGAAGAGCACCAGCGCCGCGGAGCTATAGAGCCCATACACACCCGCGGCACCTGTCGTTGCAGCGATCGTGTCTGCGAGCTCGACCGGGCAGCCCTTGCGGGCCGCATCGACGACGAGATCGAACGGATGCCAGTCGTGGTTCCCAGGCTTCCTGCCGGGCCATCGACGACTGGGAGGGGACTCGCTCACCATGATGGGAGCGGCAACCGTCGCGGCAGCCCCAACGGGGAGGGCATTCGCGAAGAGCCCCTTCACGGCACGTGCCTGAACCCATTGCGCCATGCCGTCTTTCCAGACGAGGTCTGTGGGTTGCAAGCGGCCCGCGTCGGCAACCCGCTTGAGCTCGGCTGGTGAAACAGGCCCCGACCGCTTGTCGCCGACGCTGTAGTACCACTCGTCGGCCATGCCTTTACTCCTTGCTCACGCCAGCAGAGCCTTGACTGGCGCGGCCGGTTCGACACCTGTGAGCTTGGAGTCGAGGCCCTGAAACTCAAACGTAAACCGGCTGTGATCGATGCCCAGGAGATGGAGCATCGTGGCGTGCAGGTCGCGAACGTGCACGATGTCTTTCACGGCGTGGTAGCCAAACTCGTCGGTCTCGCCGTGGGTGATGCCGCCTTTGATACCGCCACCAGCCAGGACCATACTAAAGCCCTTGATGTGGTGATCTCGACCGATTCCACCCTTGTTTTCCTGGCTCATCGGGGTGCGGCCAAACTCACCGCCGATGACGACAAGTGTCTCGTCCAGCAGGCCGCGGCGTTTCAGATCGAGCAGGAGCGCGGAGGCCGCCTGATCGGTCGGTGGGCAGATCTGGTCCATGTGCTTTTTGATGTCGCCGTGATGGTCCCAGTCACTGTGGTAGAGGTGCACGAATCGCACCCCTCGCTCCACGAGCCGCCGAGCCATCAGGCAGTTGGTGCCAACCGTGGCCTTGCCGGGCTCTGCGCCGTAGAGCGCGAGCGTCTCGGGCGACTCGTCTGAAAGATCAGCGAGCGCCGGAACGCTCGACTGCATCCGAAAGGCCAGTTCATATTGCTTGATTCGCGTCGCCACCTCGGGGTCGGAAAGCTGCGAAAGCCGATGGTGCTCGAGTGCCCCCACCGTATCGATGATGTCTCGCTGATGGGCACGCGAAACGCCCGGCGGATTGGCGACATAGTGGACCGGATCGCCCGACGTCGCCATCTCCACGCCCTGAAACTGACCCGGCAGAAATCCCGAGTGCCACTGACGGGCCGCAATCGGCTGTGCCCCGCGGCCCATCTTGCTCGTCATCACGACAAACCCCGGAAGGTCGTCGGCTTCGCTGCCGAGGCCATACGTGACCCACGCTCCCATGCTCGGCCGTCCCGACAGCGCCGTGCCGCAGTTCATGAACGTGTGGGCGGGATCATGGTTGATCTGTTCGGTAACCATGCTGCGAACAATCGCGTACTTGTCGGCCAGGGTACCGAGCTTGGGAAAATAGTCGCTGACCTCGGCGCCACACTCGCCGTACTTTTGAAAGCCCCGAATCGGCCCCAAGACACGGAGCTCCTTGCCCTGGAGCTGGGCGATCGGCTGGCCCGCCGTGACGCTCTCGGGCATCGGCTCGCCATTGAGTTTTTCGAGGAGCGGCTTGCGATCGAAGGTTTCGAGATGGCTCGGCCCACCTGCGAGACACAAGAAAATCACCGACTTTGCCTTGGCGGGCCTGTGCAACGGCCAGATCATCCCGCGGCCGGTCGTGCCTGAGCCAGCCGCGAGGCCGTCGCGTGCGAGGAGCGTGCTGAGAGCAGCACCGCCGAGCGACAGGCCGGCGCGGGCGAGGAACGTGCGCCGGTGAACAGGCAGTGAGAATGATGACACGGTTCAATACCTCCCAATCGCTTCGTGAAGATTGAGCACCGCGCGGGCGGTGGCGGTCCACGCCGCGAGTTCGACATCATCGAGCGACGTATCGCGGGGGGCGACGCCCACACCGAGCAGCGCCCGCGCTGCGGCATGGTCGTCGGCAAACTCGGCCCGCCGCCGGGCCAGCAGGGCTTCGATCAGGTCGCGTTCCTTCGAGTCGGGCCGCCGCGAGACTGCATGCCGCCAGAGCGCATCCATCCTTGCGGCATCGTCGCCGGCTTCCTTCAGCACCCGCTCGGCCAAGGCCCGCGCCGCCTCGACGAACGTGGGGTCGTTGAGCAGCACGAGCGCCGCCTTAGGGGTATTGGATCGCATCCGCGCGGCCGTGCATTCCTCGCGCGTCGGCGCGTCGAACGCCAGGAGTTGCGGATGAAGAAACATCCGCTGCCAGTGGACATAGAGCCCCCGTCGCCACTGCTGCTCGTCGGTGTCGGCCTTGTATTCCCGTTTCGGGAAGTTGAGGTGCTGGTAGTACCCGGCTGGCTGATAGGGATGCGCACTCGCCCCGCCCAATTGCTCCACCAACAGGCCACTGGCAAAGAGCACCGCATCGCGGACACCTTCGGCCGGATATCGCCATCGCCCCTGACGGGCCAGCAGTCGGTTGTCGGGGTCGCTCGCGAGGAGGTCGGCGGGGGGATCAGAAGTCTGCCTGTAGGCGCGGCTCATGACGATCTCGCGAACAAGCCTGCGAACATCCCAGCCTTCGAGAAATTCGAGCGCCAGCCTGTCGAGAAGCTCGGGATGATCGGGCGTCTCGCCCTGCCCACCAAAATCCCCGGCACTTCGGCAGAGGCCTGCACCCAAGAAGATCGCCCAGATCCGATTCACGGCCACGCGCGCCGTGAGCTCGCCCACGCCACCCTCGGCGGCCGGCCTCACAAGCCACCGCGCCAGATCGGCCCGCGTGGCTCGGCCATCCTTGTCGAGACGCCCGAGAAACAAGGGGATCGCTGGCTCCACGATCTCGCCCGATTCATTCATCCAGTTGCCGCGTCCGAGGATTCGCACTGTGCGCGGCTCTTTGAGCATCTCGGTGACCATGAGTAACCGAGCGAGCTTCTTTCGCTGTGCCTCGAGCTGGGCAAGCTGCTTTCGCTTCGCCACGATGTCGGGCGACTCCGCCGGCGCGGCGGACTCGGCGGAGTCCTTCTCCTTCGGGGCCTTCTTCTCCTGTGCGGCGTTCTTGGTTGACTTCCCGGAATCCTTCGATCCCGCCTTCTTTCCTGTGGCAACTTCCTTCCCGTCCTCCGGACCGGCGGCGACGGCTTTCGCCGGGGTTTTCTCGGGGGCGGCTGGCAGTGGGGGCAGGCTCTTCTTGAGAGCGCGAATCTCAGCGTCGAGGGTGGTCGCGCGCTCGCGATCAAACGGGCCAACTATCGGCAGTTCGGGAAGGCGGGTCGTGGGGACCGTGTTGGGGGCGCCACCGAAGCCCGCCACGCCCATGTGCTTCTCGTCGTCGATGTCGGCAAAGAACGCACCGAGCGAATAGAAGTCTCGCATCGTGTACGGATCAAACTTGTGGTCGTGGCACTGGCAACAGCCCAGCGTGGCACCCATCCAGGCGCCCGACACATTGCGAATCCGGTCGGCCTGATAGATGGCCCGATACTCCTTCACTTGCAGGCCGCCCTCATGCGTGGTCTGGAGCATGCGGTTGTAGGCGCTCGCGAGAATCCGATCGTCGGGATGCTCTCCTTTGATCGGCTCGACCAGGTCGCCGGCGAGCTGGAGAATCGTGAACCGGTTAAAGGGCACGTTGTTCAAGAAGGCCTCGATCACCCAATCGCGATACGGCGACGACGCGTGGTCTTGGTCGCCGTGGTAACCGACCGTGTCGGCATACCGCACGAGGTCGAGCCACCACTGGGCCATGCGCTCGCCATACCGCGGCGACGCCAAGAGCCGGTCTACGAGTTTGGCATAGCGGTCCGGCGACGTGTCGGCGAGGTACGCGTCTACCTCGGCTGGCGTTGGCGGGAGGCCGGTGAGATCAAACGTCACGCGACGGACGAGCGTGATGTCGTCGGCATCGGCCGCGGGTGCGAGCCCCTGAGCTTCGAGCCGCGCCAGCACAAACCGGTCGATCCAGTTCTTGCCCCACGCGCCGTTCTTCACCACTGGCTCGGCATGCTTGACCGGCGGCACATAGGCCCAGTGCGCCTGGTATGCCGCCCCGGCGGCGATCCATCGCTCGAGAAGCTTTTTCTGGTCGGGGGTGAGGGAATGGTTACTGCTCGGCGGCGGCATCACGAGGTCGGGATCGTCGGCCATGATCCGCCCGATGAATTCGCTCTCGGCGGGCTTGCCGGGCACGATCGCCGTCGCCCCACTCTCGAGCTCGCTGGTGGCCGCCTTGCGATCATCGAGCCGCAGCCCCCCCTGCCGGTCGTGCTCGTCCGGTCCGTGGCAGGCAAAGCAGTTCCTCGAAAGGAGCGGCCTGATCTCCCGATTGAAGTCGGGCTCGGGAAGCTCCGCCGCGACCCCGGATCCCGCCCTGCCAACCATCGCGAGGAAGCCTACAGCGGCCCACACGGAGGATGTTGTCCTCCCGGCCCTGCGTCTGCACAAACCACTCTGAAGCCACGCGAGCATCGCTTGACCCGCAAATAGAAAACCAGGGACTGAGACAACTCAGTATAGGCGAGGCCATTCACTCCGCGATTGGCGGGAGCTTTTGTTCCTCGATCCAGATGGCAAGCGGTAAGCCGGGTGGAACAAATTGGCCTGCCGACCAGTTGCCCATCGGAAAGTTACTGACAGCGAGCATCACTTTCCCGTCTTTGAAGATCTCGCGAAATTCGGGGAACACAAACACGCCGCGCGGAGTGGCCCCTTGGCGACGCCATGCCAAGACGCCTTCGTGATGCTCAGCCAAGAGCTTCCCGTTGGCGTAGATCGCGTAGCCCTCACCCATGTTGTTGTGCGCGCTGCCGACAAGCCGGATGCGATAGCGGTGCCCCTCCTTGAACGGCGGGATCTCCACCGACTGACGCAGCAAGAGCACATCGTTGGCGATGAGTGTTTTCGGCACGCGTTTCGGGATCCGCTTCACGGCCCAGTCGGGGAGAATCATCTTCTCGGCGCTTTCACCGAATGGCCCGACCCCACTCTTCCAACCCACTTTCGCCGCGTCGAAATCAGTCGCGAACCAGGTTTCCAAGCCCGCTGGAAAAACAAGCTCGACCGGGACGGCTTCGGGCGGCTTCGCCGCGGCGGGGCCGCTCCCATCGTCAGCGACGCTGAAGTTGAACGTGCTCGGCCGGCCGGGCAGATCGAATCCGTGATACTCCCAGGCGGTAGTTCGCACATCGGCGCCGAACGGATGCCAATCGTAATCCTTGACGCCGGCGGCTTGATAAAACTCGACGGCGTCGTCCACGACATCGGCGAGAAACGGCGATGGCTTGGCCGGCTTCTGGCCAGCGAATGCCGCCTTGATCGCAGCTTGGTTCCTCGTGTCGCCCACGAATGATTCAAGCGCGCTTTCGAGAATCATCGGCCTGATTGCCGCACGGTGAGCCGCCTGCTGTTCATCGGTCGGCTCAGGCCTCGCGGCCTCTGCGGCAACCTCGGCGAGTACCTTCGCCTCGCGATCAGATTTCGGGAGCGCCGCGGCCTCGCCTCCGTGCAGCCGCACCATCGCGCGGCCCATCGCTTCGCCCACGAGCATGTAGGTCTCGGCGTTGCGATGGTAGTGATAGCCCTGGCTCCGAGGCGACTCGTTCACTTCGCGCCACAAATCCCGCGTGTCCACCGATGCCACGTTCCCCACAAACTCTGGATGCTGCTTGGGATCGCCCACGGCCATCTGAGCCTGCCAGATTCCATACCAGGGGCCTTTGACGATCCGGTAGCCCTCAAATCCCACCGTCGCGACCACTGCCTTCATGGCTGGCGCATTGAATTCCTTGCGCAGATCCTGGATCAGGTTGACGAGATTCGTTTCGTACTCCTCCTTGGTCGCACCTGAGTCTTTGTGGCCCTGAAACCAGCCGAAGCCCGCGATCTCGTAGCCCTGTCCCTGATAGCCGGGCACGATCGTGTCGATCTTCTCGAGCGTCTCACGCACCCCCTTCACCATCGCGCGATACTCATATCCCTCATACTCGCTTGTCGGCTCCGTTCGGCCGCTCGACGGGGGCCGGAAATCGAACTTCAGCGAGCGATTCCCCTGCGCCGTCTTGATGAGCAGCACCTGCTCGTCAAGAAACGTTCCCAGCACGTATCCAAACCCCACCTCTGGGCCGATGGCGTTGCACTTGGGAAGGCACTTCTTGTTTGATTCGGCACTCATCGGAGCGCCTTTTCCCCCCTCGACGAGCCGCGCCTCCTGAAAATAGACATCCTGGCGAACCGTCCAGTTGCCGGCATCGTCGATGAGGTACGGAAACTTTTTGTCCTTTGTCGTGAGCGTGACGAGATCCCCTTGGCCCACCATGTCCACGCGCTCGACCCAGAACGCGGCCGACCCAGACTTGGCGTACATGATCTTGATCGGGTACCGCTTTCCCTGCTCGAGGACGACCTTGGTCAGTACCGGCTTCGCGGCCTCGTCTCGACGGGAAACCTCCTTGCCGTCGAGCGTGACGACGTTGAAGGCGCTGTCTTCAAACCCGGCACGCACCAGATACGTGCCCGTGACGGGCACGTCGATCTCGGCCGTCACCACAAGACGCTGCGAGCCCTTGATGGCGGGCAGGTTTAGCGTGGCTGTACCGAGCGCCACAGGTGTCGTGCTCACCGGCCCCGCGGCGGTGTCTGTGCCTGGGGAGACCGCGGCCTGCGCGTCGTAGACGCCGTGCCGCTCGGCGGCGATCCAGGCAAACGGCTGGCCGCGTTCGTTGGCTCCGACAGGCGTTGCACTTGGGATGATTGCGGGGTCGGCTGAATAAAAAATCGTCGGAAACTCGGGCCTCGCACCGGTGAGGTCGCCCATGCCGACCATGTTGGACTGGCCGGCGAGGATGTAGACCTTGACCGGCTTCTTCGGATTGCCCGGCTGACCATCGGGCCGCGGCAGCTCGAGTGGAATCGGCGAGGCGGCCTGCACGACCGCGGCCGTGATCCCCAGCCACGCAAGCGACAAGGCGAACCTGCTCATGCTCACGTGACTCCGGGGGCGTCGTACGATGCGTTGCTGGGTGGTCAAGGTGATTCCCGTCGTTGAGGCATGAACGGATCGGTCGCGTTCGTCAGCTCTTCGAGCTACTGGGTCGAAATGGAAAGACCCACGACAGCAAGGAGTGGACGTAGCGAGTCTGAATCCAAATTTTCCCTTGCCCTGAGAAGCGGCAGACAAACCCTTCCCCACCGAACAGAAAATTCTTGATGGTCTTGCTCGGTCGTGCGCCCGGAAGCACGACCACCTTGTAGTCGAGCGTGTCTTCAAAGGCCACGATGTAGCCCGTATCGACGACATACTCCTCGGCTACGTCGATCTCCAAGATCGCGCCGAACGAATTGAAAAACAGGTCGCCAGTCCCGTGGGCCTTGAGCAAGACAAGCCCTTCGCCACTAAAAAACCCCTTGGCACCCTGCCACTTGGCCGACAGCTCGACTCCTTCCGAGTGCGCAAGAAACGACCCTCGCTGGAGATAGATCGAGCTGTTGTCGAGCCGGTAGTGCAGCATGTCGCCTGGGATTCCCGGGGCAAACGTGACTTCGCCCGGTGCGGTCGCAGCCGAGAAGGTATTCACCACGAGGCTTTCGCCGGCGAACATCCGGCCCAATGCCTTCTTCCAGCCACCCTTCAGCCCAGCCTTCATGGTGAGCGAGGGAGTCATCGACGCCATGGCCGCCGGCTCGGAATAGATCTTCTGGCCAGGCTGCATGCGCACCGAGACGATCGCAAATTCAGGGCGCTGCGAGATTGTAAAATCGAGCTCACTCATGGTGACCTTCCGCGGGCATGATTGGTTTCACTAACGGGGCTTGAGTTTCGGCCCGAGAAGCTTGCCGAAGCTCGGAGGATTGTGGCTCTGGCAATACAGCTTTCCGGTTCCATTGAAGCGGCAGACCAAACCTTCACCACCGAGAAAGCTGCCGATGAGGCTCTTCCCCGCTTTCTTGAGCTTGAACTCGAGCGTGTCTTCAAACGCCACGATATGCCCGGTGTCTACGACGTACTCGCCGTTGACATCCACCTCGTAGATGGCCCCGAAGCTGCTCAAGAAGATCGAGCCCTGCCCGGTCGCCTTCACCCAAAACAATCCTTCGCCACTGAAGATCGCTTTGCCGAAGCCCTGCCATGTCGCGTCGATGGTGACGCCAGTGTCACTCGCCAGCCAGCCCGAGCCCTGGATGACCAGCGTGCCGCCCCGCAGGTGGTGATGCACGACATCCCCAAGCATCGTCGGGCCAAGGATCAGCGTCTGGTCAGGCTGCGTGGCGGTGAAATGGTTGAGAAAGAAATTCTCTCCCGCAAACATCCGCTTCATCCCCTTGAGGAAACCTCCACCACCACCCTTCTTGCCGGAGGTGGTCTCCACCGAAATGCCCGTCGACATCGCAATCATGGCGCCCACTTCGCACGTGATCGATTCATTCGCATCGAGCGTCAGCTTGGCGACCGACGCTGCGGGGCGTGCCAGGATTTCATAGCGCATGGGGAACCCTCTGAAAGTGCCGTTGGGACGGGAAGGAGCCTAAATGTGGGCGTTCATCCAGGCGGTCAGACCGCTGAAGTTACGAGACTGCATATAGATTCGGCCGGGGCCGCGCACCTTCGTGACCAACCCCTCGCCTCCGAAGAAGCTCGAAAAGATGCCTCCGGCCAAGCCGACTCGGATGTGGATCGTTGGTTCATAGCCCACGAGATGGCCCGTATCCACGATGTATTCGTCGGTGACCTCGCGGGTGAAGATGCCTCCGTAGGCCGAAAACCAGACACGGCCTGTCCCGCTCACTTTGAGACGAAACAATCCTTCGCCGCCCATGAAGCTGGCCCACCCGGCCCAGCCGAGCCCGAGCCTGATGCTCGGCTCGCATGCCAGAAACGCGCCGGGTTGCAGGAAGAGCGTCGTACCCTTGAGTTCGATGCACTCGATGTCGCCCGGCATGCCTTGTGTCAGGACGAGCTCGGCGGGCACTGCCGACGAAAACTCGTTTACAAAGAGCGATTCGCCGCCGAAGATCCTTTTGAGAATGGCCTTGATGGGGCCGCCGCTCCAGCGGGTGCGCATCTCCATCGACGCGCTCATGCTGGCCATGGCGTCGGCCTCTGCGATAATTTTCTCACCCGGGTTCAATCGGACGAGAACGTTGGCGAACGCCGGACGGTTCCGCGTGATGGCTTCCATGAATGATCCCTGGCAAAAATGGGCTGACGGTGACAACGTGCTGATGCAGGTGCCCTGCGAGCTCACTGAACTTCCACCTGCTCGTCGTTCAACTGTTCCAAATGTTGTTGCACATCGTCCCAATCAACGGCAAGAGGCCGGTACTGCTGCCCGCCCAAGTTCGCGACCTGATCACGAATCGCCGCAATGCGAACGCCGTGCTGGGGGTGCGTGCTGAGCCAGGCAATCGCATCTGGCGCGTCGTGGCCTTCCTCTTCGAGCATGGCAAAAAAATCAGCGAGCGCCTGCGGATCGATGGCGGCCGCATGCAACATGCCCACCCCCACGAGATCGGCTTCTGTTTCGCTTTCGCGGCTGTAACTCGTCAGTGCGGCCGACTTCGCAAACTCGACCCCCATGGCGACGAGCCCGCCGACATCCCCAACCATGACCTCGATCGCCACGACGACCCCGAGTGATTTGGTGAGCTGTTGCAAGCCATGCCGCTTGATGGCGTGTGCCATTTCGTGACTCAGCACGCCGGCCACCTGCTCAGCCGATGTGGCTTTCCGCAGCAGGCCGGTGTAGACGACGATCTTCCCACCTGGAAGGCAGAAGGCGTTGACGGCCGGCGCATCGACCACGCGCACCTCAAAAGCGAGCCCCTTCAATTCGGAGTGCGGCTCCAACCGGGCGAGCATCTCCTGGACGGCCCCGACGATCACCTTGTCGTCAACCGGGGTGCCCTCCAGGTCCATCGACTCCAGTGCGAGGTCGCCGATCTTGTTGTCAACGCTCACTGGCACCGCGTGGATCGCTGCCTTCGCCCCAGCGAGCGCGGCGTAGTAGCCGCCCACCAAGCACACCCCACTGACGATCGCCGCGACCGACAGCCACATCCGCCAGGTCGCCTGTTCGCCCCGGCGGATCCCGCGCACCTTTGCGAGTTGGTCGGCAACCAGCAGCCCCCCATCGAGTTCGATCGCGGCTGGAAACCGCCGGTCCTCACAGAAGACGGTCAGCTTCCGATCAGGGGTGCGGACAAACACCATGCGGCCGGAAGCGCCGCCCATGTCGAGCACACAGTCCCGGAAGCGGACGAAGAAGTCCTGCCCGCTGGAGGTGACGGCCTTCACGCCGCTGGCCGTGATTGTGAGGGCGGCGCTGGCGCGGCCGCCGTCGATCTGGTCACTGAAAACGCCGCCTTCAAACTCATCTGAGCCGAACATCACCGACTCCTCGAGCCTGTGCAAACCAGGCTGACGGCGCATCGATCAATGGAGATGAGGAGCAGGATAGGTCCGCCACGGGCCCTTCCGCAACTCGCGCTGGCTCGCCCCGACACAGTGCGATCGCCAGGGAGCGGTAGGCCGTCCGTCGCGCCAAAAGACACCCCCACACCGAATCGGCTACGATCCGCCGATGGCCGTCAGACATCTACCGGTTGCTGACGTGCCGCTGGACGTCCTATCGTTTACCACAGCAGCCGCTCAGCATCGTTGGTGAGTTTCCACACTTCAGTGCTGTCGCGGCCCCGATGTTTTTGAACCGTGTGGAACCTGGGCTCTCCGGGCGAATACCCGAGTAGGTCAATGCAGCCATTTGCGAATTCATGGGACGGCAATAGTCCACACCGCGAGGCTCGCTGCGGAAGCTTCCGATGCGCCGCGACAACTCAGCCTGCTGGAGTCGCAACAGACTCCGGTTTGCCCACATCAATCGGTCAACGTGTCTTCGGTTCTCTAGAGCGGTTCCGATCCTGTCTGCCGGCAGCTCTGGTGATTCTGGCGGCCGTGGGCTTGGCCTACTCGAACACGTTGTCTGTGCCGTTCTTTTTCGACGACCTGACCAATGTCGGCGAGAATAGGTCGATTCGCAGCCTCTGGCCAATCTGGCCAGTGTTCCTGGTGAACACGGAAGAAGTGAGCGGCGTGCACAATCGGCCTGCGGTGTTCCTCTCTTTCGCGCTGAATTACGCCGTCAGCGGGTTGGAGCCGTTTGCCTA
This sequence comes from Planctomycetota bacterium, assembly GCA_031403195.1. Lineage (GTDB taxonomy): Bacteria > Planctomycetota > Planctomycetia > Pirellulales > UBA1268 > QWPN01. The sequence goes on from JANNSZ010000045.1 coordinate 47,398, forward strand.
TCACGTGGTGAACCTGGCGATCCACATGGCTGCGTCGTTGGCTCTGCTGGGCATCGTGCGGCGGACTCTGCTGCTGCCGGGAATGGATCGCTTCGCCCACGTGGCAACGCCCCTGGCCCTGGGGATTGCATTGCTGTGGGCACTGCATCCTTTGCATACGCAGGGGGTCACGTCCGTCGCCCAGCGTTATGAAATAATGATGGGCTTGTTCTACCTGCTGACGCTCTACAGTACCATCCGCGCAGCCACGTCGACGCGGCCCCGACCTTGGATCATCGCAAGCGTGGCGTGCTGTGTCGTGGCCCTTGGATCAAAGGAAGTCGCCGTTTCCCTTCCGCTTGTCGTCCTCCTGTATGACAGGGCGTTCTTGGCGGGCTCGTTTCACAAGGCTCTCGACCAGCGTCGTTGGCTGTATCTCGGGCTCGCAGTTGCCTGGAGCCTGTTTGTTGTGTGGCAACAGTTCACACCACCCAAGCCCTGGGCGGGAGATCAAACTGGAACCACGTGGTATGAGTACGCTCTGAGCCAACCGGGAGTGATTCTCCACTACCTGCGCTTGAGCTTCTGGCCAACTGGGCAGTGCCTGGACTATGCCTGGCCCGTCGCCCGCTCGGCCGCAGAGATTGTGCCCCAGGCAATCGCCATTGCTGCTCTGGGTGGAGCAACGCTGTGGGCCACGGTCCAGCACCCCCGCTGGGGCTTTCTTGGCGCGTGGTTCTTCCTAATCCTCGCTCCGACATCCAGCATTTTGCCGATTGCCGATCTGGCCGTTGAGCACCGCATGTACCTGCCTCTGGCATCCGTCGTGGTCGCCACGGTATTCGCCGCTGTAGGCTGTCTCGTCAACACCGTGAAGCTATCGCCAGCTGCGTGGTGGCTTCTGTTGGCACCGATCGTGTGCGTCGCAGTGATCCTGGGCACTGCCAGTTTCAATCGCAATCGCGTGTACGCGAGCCCCCTGACGGTGTGGACGGATGTGGTAACCAAGCGGCCAGAGAATTCCCGTGCGTTCTCCAATCTCGGCACGGTTCATTACAACGCTGGACGCTTCGAGGAGGCCATGTATTGCTTCCAGGAGGCAACCAGACTGAGTCCGAGCTGGACGCAGGTCTCTTGTATGGCCGGAAGGGCAGCTGAAAAGCTAGGCCAGGCGGACCGGGCCATGGCCTACTATCTGCGCGCACTCACACTCGATGCCGACTATCCGGACGCGCACATTGACCTTGGAAGGCTCCTTCGAAAAGTAGATCCCGAGAGGGCCGCGAAGCATCTCCGCTTGGCTTTGCGGGCCAGGCCATCATCCTCGGAGGCGCATATCAATCTCGGGGCGATTGTGATGAGCAAGGAGCCTCATCTGGCGGAGCGACATTTCCGATTGGCCTTGCACCACGATCCCTACCATGCAGAAGCCCACAACAACTTGGCCAATTGCCTGGCTCGGCGGGGTCAGCTTGAGGACGCGGTACGTCACTACCGACGCGCCGTGGAACTCAAGCCCGACTACCTGAATGCTCAATGCAACTTGGAAATCGTAGAGCGGTGGCGCACTGAAGCACGTTCAGCGGCACCATAAAAGGATAAAAAGGATAGGACGGTCACCGGCCCTGCCGGGCACACCATCGGAAACTTCTCCGCAATCCGCGAGAGCAGCTTGGCCCACGCGATCCGGGAGGTGTCGCGGGAACGCTTCTGCGTCTCGGTGTCGGACGGCCCGGCGGGCGTACTGCTCGGACTGGCTCGCCGCATCCCTTGCCCACCGCCTTGCTGGCATTCCCGCTCGCCAGCGCTGTCACGAGTGCGCGCAGAGGATAATTCGGCGCGAACCCGCCGTGATACCTGTGCCGGTGTTTTTGCGGTGGTGGCACGAGGTCCGCAAGGTGCCGTATTTCAGTGTTTTGATGCGATGCTCAGACGCACTATACTGGCGACTCGATTAGCTTCCGTCCCCACGTAGGGGAAGAACGATCGACAGTCCTGGTCTTCTGGTACCCTTGAACCATGTATTCTCCTCGGATTTGGGTGGCCCTTGCCCTCCTGTTTCTTGGGGCCGCGGCGCCCGAATTTGGTGCAGATGCTACTGTAGGCGCCGAAGCGGCAGTCGTAGCCCAGGAGATGCCGCCTGAAGCCGATCTCAAGGCGTCGGCAGCAGCCGTCAAGCAGCTTTTCAAGGAAGACTTTGCGCTCGCGCGAAACCACTCGCAGAAATCGGAGCTCGCGAAGAAGCTTCTCGAATCCGCCGCGAGGGAAGGAACTGGTCCGGCGGATTGCCATGCGTTGCTCTCGATGGCCAAGGATCTCGCCATCGAGGCCGCCGATGTTCCGACAGGACTCTTGGCCCTTTCGCAGTTGACTTCCCAGTTTCCGGGCGATGCCGATGCGGTCACGATCAAATCGTTGCCGCGACTGCTCAAAGTGTTTCCGCGGGATGGCGATGCGGCCCCGGTGATCGAGAATCTCCTGGCTTTCGGCGATCAAGCCACGGCAGACAACCGGCATGAATTGGCCAAGACCTTTGTCACCCAGGCCCACTTGCTCGCCGTTCGAAACAAAGAGGCGGACCTAGCGGCCAGCCTGACGGTCCGGCTTACCGATCTGCGTCGGTCGGAGCAATTTGCGAAGGCCTTTGCCGCCGCCCAAACCACGCTCGAAGAAACTCCGGATGATGCCGAGGCCCACCTGGCAGCCGGGAAATATCTTTGTTTCGTGCAAGGCGATTGGGAGGCAGGGCTCAAGCACCTCGCGGCAGGCGCCGATGCGATTCTCGCGGGACTGGCCAAACTAGAGACGTCGCCCGATGCCAAGGCCGAGCTGGTGGCCGATGGTTGGTGGAACGTTGGGGACAAGGAGCAAGGAACCTGTCGCGAGCAGATTCTCGCGCATGCGGTGGATTGGTATCGGAAGGCGGGCGAGAGTTTGACCGGCCTCGCCAAGGCGCGTGCCGAAAAGCGGATCGAGCAGGTGGAGCGATCGGCCGAAGCACGTGCGGCATCCACTCCGCGAGCGATCGGGCCCGGTAGCAAGGCTGCCGCAGCAGCGTGGTGGACTGCCCCCGACAAGCCGCGGGGCCTCGCCTGGATTCCTCGCAATGTGTCCCGTTACACGCAGGAGAAATTCGATGGAAAGGCCGCCGTGTTGTCGTCCATGCACTACTACTTCAATGTCGAAGACGCCTTTGCCTTTGATCTGCCAAAAGAGACTGACGAGCGAGTGTTTGTGAAAGTGAGATTTTTCGACGAAACCCAAAGCGGGTTCGAGGTCATCTATGACGGCTACCCCTGGCCAGGGGAGCCCGACCAGAAGAAGTATTGGCAAAAATCAATCGACTGGATGGGTGGGGTTGGGTCGGGGCAGTGGGTCGAGGACAAATCCGAGATCATCTGGCCACGCCTGGCTGGAAAGTTGGAGGACAAATGCGACATTCGTATCGATGGCAAGCAGCCTGTCCAAGCCATCGGGGCCGTTGCGATCGAGCGCGTCAAGATCCGGCCGATCGACCAGCGGATGATGAACGCTCCCGCGACTGTTGATCTGATGCCGTTGATCGATCCCGCGCTCGATGTGATGTCGAGAAATTGGCAGCGCGTCAAGGCTTCACTCGTGAATGACCCGCGGCTGTCTGCTTCTGGCCTGATGCTCCCGGTGATTCCTTACGGCGACTATCAGCTCTCGCTGAACTTCAAGCGGTTGGGGGGAGGCAAAGAAGTGCAGGTGTCGCTGCCGGTGAAGCGGAGGGGGGTCAATTTGTGCATCGACTTTGGCGGGGGACAGGCGTCGGGGCTGAGCCGTGTCAAAGGAATGCAGATGCATGACGCCGGCAATCCGACACGCCTCATGGGAAAGTACCTCGTGGATGGCCGGCCATCGACGCTCGTCGTCCGCGTGACGTTCCGTGGCGACGATGTGACGATCTCTTCTCAGCTTGACGGAAAGCCGAGCGTGCAGTGGAGCGGCGCCGTGTCGGACTTGGAGCACGGCGCGAGCACACCCTGGCCTGGGGCCATCGGGATTCACGTCGACAAGGAGTGCCCGCTCGAAATCCTGGGTGCGAAGCTCGAGGTTGTTTCTGGTTCGGCGATGCTTCTGCACTGAGAGGCACACTGGCGACCTCCGATTAGGCAGCAGCGGCACGGCGCGATCGCACTGTCAGGCGGCGACGGCTGCGGACCGTTCGCCGAGGAACCACCGCAGCCGCTTCGGCACTGAGATCACCCACTGCCGCTAGCCAGACCGCCTCCGCTTGGGCGCTGGTGGGATGACGCGATCGACTTTTGTGCAACGGCCGTCTGCGCCATGCGCCGGCCGTTGCACGATGGGCACACGCCCCGCCCCTTGCACGAGAACGCCACCAGAAAATCGTGGCCACAGGTGCCGCAGCGGGCCCTGGCAAACCCAAAGCTGAGGATGCCGCAGCGGAGATACGTGCGCAATTCGTCTTCGACGTGTGTCGCCACGGGGTGCTCACCGTGGCTTCGCTCGGCAAGCCAAGTCTCGAGGTGGCGGGCGATGATCTTGGAGAGCGACGTCTTCTCCGGACGTCGGCGGCGCTGATACTGCTCCGGCTGCCGGTGCGGCGTGGATGGCCGCGCCGGCCTCGGAAAACGTGCCGCTGGGTGGCAGATCGCAACCACGGTCGAGCTCGCTCAGCCGTGGGGCCACACATGTGTCCCCTACTGGTACAGCGAGCGCGGA
>JANNSZ010000046.1:0-37250 GCA_031403195.1 Planctomycetota bacterium
ACACTGCTTCACCGGCTGGGGCTGACGCCCCCGCGGCGACTCAAACGCATCAACGGAGTCGCGCAAATGTAGTGAAGACTTTCGAGCGGGATCGTCAAAAATCCCGGGCTTTATACGCCCAGGTGCGTAACTTGGGCTAACAACGCCGGTTCCGTGGCACGGGCAACCCCTCGCGGAAGCCACCCGCCGAGCATGATTCTGCCGGGGGCATGGCTGCCCCGGCAGAATCAGCATGGAGCCGCGTTGCGGCTCCATAGCGGTACGGTCCGCAGGGTTGTCCCAGTGTGAAGCTACATTCCGTGTAATGCACCTGCTCCCGGAGGCCACGGCTGGGGACCGCCGATGAAGCCACGGGAGGGACGGGCATGCTCGCGGTCACGGCTAACTGGACGCTCACGGATGGCACGCTCACGCCGTCCCGGTCGGCTCTGGCGGAGGACTGGCTGAACGCCGTCCGGCAGGCGGTGGTACGAGCCGGATTCAGACGAGACGGTCGCTATCGGCCGGTCGAGTCGATCTGCCTCGTCTTTGCGGGCGACACATTCGACTGGCTGCTCAGTGACGCATGGAGCGGCCGAGACAGGCCGTGGCATGGTGGGAGGCGGGGAATGGCCGCCCGAGCCGCGGTCGCGACGGCAACCCTGCGGGAGGTCAGGCCTGTGGTGGCGGCGCTGCGCCGGTGGATTCGGCGGGGTGTGCCACTGCCAAGGGCCGACGCCCGTGGTCGTCCGTCCGCGGGGGCGTTGTGGTATGCGCCGCTCCGCGTGGTCATTCTGGCGGGCGATCGCGATGCGTGGGTCGGTGAATCGATGAATGCGGCCCGGAGCACCACTGGTCGCGTGGGTGTGCTGGTCGGTGAGTCATGGTCGGACGGGCGAGTGAGTATCCGTCACGGCCACGATCTCGACCCGCTGTGCCATGCAGCGATGGTGGCTCCCGGCGTGATCGGCCGTGCCCCGACGCTTGCCGAAAGCCTGACCGTTGACCTGCTCGTGCCGTTCGCGATGGCGGTTCGTTCCGAGCCGGCTGGCTGGTCGCTCGTGCGGGCACGGATGAGGATGCTGGCCGCTGCGCCGCTGGCGGAGTTGCCTCGCGCGGTCGCAAAGCTCCTCGGCGTTGGGGATCCAGCGACTGCAGTTTCCCGGAGGCTCCGGAACGTCTGGCGGCACAGTGTCGAGGACTGGACGGCCAGGGCCCGTCGTGAGCCACCCGTGTGCGAGGCCGAACATGACCTCCTCGACGCCGTGGCGGCCTGGCTCGATACCGCTGGCCACGATGTCGATGCGACCGTGCCTCCGGCCATCGCCCGGCTGGGCTCCTCAGTGCCTCGTAGCCCAGGCGGGATCACGGTTCTGGGCCATGGGCCCGAGTCCTCCGCCTCGGTCGCGTTGCCCGGTTCCGGCTCGCCCTTGCTGGCAGTTTTCAGTCGCGATGACGGCCCAGGCTCGGTTGAAGCGTTGGGACATGCAGCTGCGGGGCCCAGCGTGGTGTCGATCGGCGCCGTCGCTGGCTCGATGATCGTGGAAGCGGCATGATGCCCGGGACTCCGCAGGGAACACAATGATGGTGACCTCATCCCAGGGCGAGCCACTGGTCGCCGGGCTCGTCGAAATCCACACGACGTTCGACGCTCGCGATCAGGCGATGGCCTGCGCCGACCGGCTCGTGCGGGCTCGGCTGGCCGCTTGCGTGCAGGTCGATGGGCCAATCACGAGTACGTACTCGTGGCAGGGGGCCGTCGAGCAGGCTGAGGAGTGGCGATGGACGTGCAAGACCACCCGGGAGGCTGCGGGGGCGTGCGCGGCGGCGATCGTGGGGGGCCATTCCTATGCTGTCCCGCAAGTGGTCATTGTGCCGGTCGAGGCGACTGAGGCCTACGCGGCGTGGGTCCGAAGTGTCGTCGCGGCGGCGTGAGCGGCCGGTCCGGTCGCCACGGCTGCGGAAACCCTGCGGCCGGGCCGGACGGCGGGTGATGACGATTCTGAGGGCCGAACGGGACTACCGGGGACCACCCCGGTATGATTGACCGATAGCAGCCTGTAAGCCGCCGCGCGGCAGTTTCGCGCTCGGCCTCGGAGATACCGACCGTGATGCAGCGGATTTTGTCGAACGGTTTTGGCTGGCGGCTGGTAGCCCTCGTTTTGGCCTGCGGGTCAGGCGAACGAGCGCAGGCGGTCGATGCGACATCGTTGCCGCTGGGTGAGGACGCGGCGATCGCGAGGGCGTTCGGGAACGGTGTTCACGCCTTCTTTGGTGGCGATTACCAGCGGGCCTACGACGATCTGACCGGTGCGATTGCGGCAGGGAGTAAGGATCCGCGGGCCCACTATTTCCGTGGTCTCGCCGCACGAAGAATGGGCCGCATCGACGAGGCTGAGGCCGATTTTTCATCGGCCGCCAGGATCGAGGCTGATGCCCTCGGCGACTGGCCGGTCTCGCGGACGCTCGAGCGGGTCCAGGGGCAGGATCGCCTAGCCATCGAGCGGCACCGCGTTCGAAGCCGGATCGAGGTGCTTCAGGCGCAGAAGAACGCCGCTTCGCGTCGGTACTCCGACATCGAATCGGTGCAGGATACATACCTCCGTCGCCGTCGCCCCGAGGATGTCATCCGCAACGACGCCGCTGCCTTCGGCACCCCAGAGGCTGAAACCCCCGAGCAGCTTCCTGCAGGCCGGCCCGTGGAAGCGGTGCCCCCGCCGCCTCCGGCCGAAGAACCGGGCGTGGCGCCAGCGGAAGAACCCGCTGCAGAGGATCCTTTCAAGGCTGACGGCGCGACTGAACCACCGGCCGCCGAACGCGAGCCCGCCCCGCCGGCCGAAGCGCCCGCACCTGGCAATGATCCGCCGCCGGCCGACGCGCCAGGCGACGCGATTTTCGAGTGAGGCCGCACGCGGTCAGTCGTCACGAAGCTGCAGCGCTGCGCTGGCCAGCATGATCCAGCCGGCGATCAGGAGCACGCCCCCGATGGGGACGATCGCTCCGAGAATTGTGATCCCCGTGACGGCCAGTACGGCGAGACATCCTGAAAAGATGAGGATGCCGACCAGCAGGCTTACGGTCGCAGCCCGCAGGAGACCCTGGGGCGGCGGCTTTGGCAGTCGGGCGAGAAGGCCTGTGGCAACGATGGCCAGAGCGTGGAACAGCGCGTAGCGGCAGGCCGTTTCCCAGTTGTCGGCCTGTCCAGTGGCCGTCAGCGTGGCCTTCAGGCTATGGGCGCCAAATGCACCGGCGGCCACGGCGAGCCCGCCTGCCAAAGCGCCCGCGACGAGCGCGAACCGGCCCGCCACGGAGTGCGTCACGGCTGCGCGGTCCCGAGCAGCCTGGCCTCTTCCTCTTCCTGAATGATGATCCGCGGCGTGACCATCAGCATCAGGCTGTCGGTCGTGCGGCCGAGACCGACGTTCTTGAAGAGACGATTGACGTAGGGAATCTTTGAGAGGATTGGCACACCGAACTCGTTGCGACCTTCGCGGAGCCGCTTGATGCCACCGAGCAGCACAGTGCCGCCGTCGGGCACGCTCACGGTCGTGGTGACGGTCGTAAAGAGAAACTCAGGCAGCTGGATCGTGGTGCCGTTTGATTGGAGATCGAGCTCACGGGTGGCCCCCTGGCCGCTCGCCAGCCCCGCCACATCCTCCATGCCTGGGATCTCGAGCTCGGTGCCAGACTTCTCGTCGGAGCTCTTCGAACTGCTCGACCGCGAGCCCTCGAACTGGAACTCCTCGACCTTGCCGATTTGCGAGAAGAACGGCACGAGCGTGAGCCGCACGAAGCGGCGGTCATTCGAGACGACGGCCTGCACGTTCACGGCGGTGCCCTCGTTGAGCACCGTGATGACCGGCTGTTGGGCGGCCGAAAAATCACCCACAACGGGAACCACGGCCGTCACGAAGGGCCGCTGCCGCGTGTCCGACACAAACGCCTGTTGGCCGTTGAAGAGCGTGACCTTGGGCGCCTGCATGATGTTTGAGCGCGTGTTGCCCTGGGCCGCCTGGATCAGGAAATAGGCTTCGATATCGGAGAGAATCGCGAAGCCGAAGTTGGCCGCAGAAGCAGCGGGGTCGGGGAGGCCCGGAAGCTGCGGCACGGTCGCGGCGCTAAAGCTCCCCTGGCGGAATGGAATCGAGAAGAAGTTCTGGGCCCCACCGGGCGCGGCGGCCGTGGGCGCGAGTTGCACGCCCGGATTGCCCGAGTTGTCGAGGCCGATCGTCTGCGATCGACTCCCCGGCGAGGCCGTGATGCCAAACGCTGCCGGGTTTTGCGAGGTGTTATTCGACTGCGGGACAGCCGTCATGTTGAGCGGCGCGTTCACGCCCGTCTGGATGTTGAAGTCGAAGTCCACGCCGATCCGCTCGAAGAACGTGTCGTTGAGCGAGATGAACCGCACTTCAATGGTCACCTGGAGGTCTTGGAGCCGCCGCAACTGGTCGAGCAAGTCGGCGATCTCATCATGCACCGCCTGCGTCTGGCTTACGACGAGACTGAGATTCGTGTCGAATGGGCGAATCGCCCCAGAACCACCGACGGCGTCCCAGGTTTCAGGCGACACCGTGCTTTGGATGAGGTCGATGAGGGGCTGGAAGTTCGATGCGCCACCACCAATCGACGGCGGGCCAAAGGGGATCGACGGGATCGAGCCCGAAGTGGTCCGCCCACTGCCTTGGATCTGGGCGAGCGAGCCGGCGGCGAGCGGTGCACCACCGGCCGCTGCCGCGGGGATCCCCGCGGGAGCTGGCCCCACCTGGACGGCCAGCGAGTTGCGAGCGGCCGCCTGCTCATAGCCTTCCTTCAACGCCCCGGAAATACCCAGGCCTTCGGAAGAAAAATTCGGAATCGGCAGCACGAGGTCAGCCACGGGGTAGGTCACGGCATACACCTCACCCTGAACGAGTTGTGGACTCGTCACCTTGAGCACCTCGTCCCGCACCACATAGCTGAGATGAAGCGGTTCGAGCATGAGTTTGAGGGCGCTCTTGAGCGAGATCGGCTGGTCGAGCGAAAGGGTGACCGGCGTGTCGCTGCGAACGGCCTCCTGATTGAGGCCGACCATGTCGAGGTGGATCGATACACCGGCTTCTTTCCCGAGCGCCTCGAGGACCGCCGCGAGAGGCTGCTCCCGGAAGGCAGGCTTCACCTTCACCTCGAGCCGCTTCTGGATTGCCACTTCGGCGGCCGTGATGCGATTTCGCCCTTCGGCCCGCAGCTCCCCACGGCCCTTCGACATTGCTGCCCAGGTCTTGGCATCGGGAAACTTGATCTCCCCGGCAAATGGCGCCCCCGACTGCTCCACATCGACCAGCGCGCCCAGCACGCCGGCCTGCTCGTCCTCCACGATCGAACGCTGGACGTCGAGTTGGCGGATGGTCTTGCTCTGGAGGATCATCTGGCGGACGACCACGGTGTCGGGGGACAGCTGGCCGGCCTTCTTGGCAACTGCCTCAGCCTCAGCAAAACGCCGTTCGCTCACGAGCGTGTTGTATTCGTCGACGAGCATGGCAATCCGCTGATCGACTTCGACCTTCTTCGTCCGCTCCTGATCGATGTCGCCTTCGATCTTCGCATTTCGCTGCTCAAGGGCGAGCTCGGCGCGGCGTTTGCCCGTCACTTCCTCGATGTCGAGCCTCGTCCGTTCGATTCGGCGAAGGAGTTGCGTCCGAGCATCCTCCGGGATTGCCTGGTCCTCGAGTCCCTTCGCCAGCTCGTCAAGCATCGCCATCGCCTCAGCAGGCGATTTTTGGGCGCGCCGCTTGGCCTCGAGCTGACGGGCGGCAACCTCCGCCGAAAGCCGCGCGACCAGGAGTCCTTCGGGCTCACCCTGCGCCGGTGCCGGAAGCGGCGCGGCCGCGCGGCCTTCCGTGGCTGTCCGGTCAATGGCTTCCTGGATCACACGACGAGCGTCTGCGGCCGTTGCCTGAGGCGCAGGTGCCGGCAGTTCCTCGGCGATTGCCGCTGCGGGCCAGGCCATGGGCAGCAAGCCAGCCAGAACGATGAGCCAGCCGCCGATGCGGCCACCGAAGATCGTTACGCGGGTGCAGAGCATGCTCGGGAATTCCTGGGCGGAAATGAATCAGGGCAGGAGAAGTACTGGCCCCCATCACTACGGGTCAAGCCCACAAGCCCAGTGCATGCTGGCGCCTCAAGGTCGGCAAGCTAGGCAAACCCTGGAACGACTGGCGGACCGCCGAAAGTGCTTTGGGCAAGGGATGCCCAGCGGGCTACGGCACCTGTGAGCCAGCGGGCCATGACGCGGTTCAGCCAGCCGGCGCTTCGTGACGCGCAATTGCTTTTTCGACGGTGTCGAGGAGTTGGTCGACACGGAAAGGCTTGAAGAGAACGAGATCGATGCCCGCCTGCCGAGCTTTGACAATCGAGTGGCCTGGGTCGTAGCCAAAGCCAGTCATCAGGATGAGCGGGACCTGATCGAGAAATTCCTTGAGCCTCAGCAGCAGCTGATGGCCGCTCATGTCCGGGAGGCGGATGTCGGCAATGATGGCGTCATAGCCTTCGCTTCCTACGGCTTTCACCATCGACACGGCCTCACCGCCGTCCCGGGCGGTCTCGACGGTACAGCCAGATCGTTCGAGGAGGGCGTGGGCGGCGGCGCGAACTTGTTCATCGGAATCGACCACGAGGATGCGGCGTCCTTCGAGGGCCAGCCGATGACCGGACTGCCGGCGGTGCGTATGGGCCGAACTGGGAGCCAGCTGCTCACCTACCCGCTGGATCACCTGCTTGATATCGCGGACGTTTCGCAGGATTCGCTGGAGACGCTCGACGACATCGGCGTCATGACCGATGTACCGTTCCATCACGGCGACGGCATCGTTGAGAATGTCATCGACGGGCAGCGCCACTGCACCATGAATGGCCTCAATGCTCTCAGCGGCCGTGGATGCCTTTTCCGCCACCAGAAGCTCGAGCGTGTTGAGGGCAGCTGCGACGTCACGGGAGAAGATTTCGAGAAACTGGAGGTCTGTCGGCGAGAATCCTCCTGGCTCGGGGCTCTCGACGTTGAACGTGCCAATCACCTCGTCATGCTGCAGCAGGGGCACCGTCATCGAACTTCGGGCCCCCTTGCAGCCCTCCAGGTAGCGCCGGTCGCGGGTCGTATCGTCGCAGAGGTAGCTTCGGCCCGTGGCGGCCACATGGCCCGTGACGCCATTGCCCTCGGGCTTGGCATAGAGCACGCGAGTTTCTGCTTCGGGCTGCATGCCCTCGGCCAGGAGTGGCTCGAGCTTGCCTGTCTGCTTGTCGAGCAGGCGGATCTCCACAACGTCAAACTGGAGGAGGTCTTTCGAGAAGTGGATGATGTTGCTCTTAAGAAGCTCAATTCGCTCGTCCACTGTCATGTCAGCCAATTCGATCGGCGAGAGATCGGCGAGGTTTTGCCCCGCAGCGTGGATGGCGGCCCGCTTCTGCTGCTCCAGGATCGCATGGGTCACGTCACGCACCGTGATCACTTGGCGTGAGGCGCCGGGATCGCTCTCTGCCGAAACAAAAAAGGCCGCCGAAGCGGCCATGTCGTAGTAGCGGTTGTCGGTCGTTCGGACCGTCGCGGCTGCGGCCAGGCCGGCCGCAAGGGCGGCGCGAAATTCGCCGAGGTGTTGATCCGGAAGATCGAACGCCGCGATGAGGTCACAGCCACGTGGGCAGCGGCCGCACCATGCCTCGAACTGGGCGTTGCTCCACAGGACCCGGCCATCCCTGGCGAGCACTGCCACCCCGTCTGGGAGATGCGCGACGATGTCGCGATCACCGCATGACGACGGGTCGTCGTCCGTTGCTTCCGCAGGCTCCGCCACCAACCGGCCTCCACAGCTTCCGAGGATCACCGTGAGGCATCAGTATAAAATCGCGATCCCCCCGACCACAAACCGGCAGCGCCGGAGGCTGGCTTTTCGTGGCAGAAGCGATCCCTGGCCTCCTGTGCCTTGGGCGCTGGAGGAAAGCCCGGATTTCCTCCGTTGGGCAGTCGCCGCATCCTGCAGTGCCATCTATACTCCCCCGGGATCTCGGCCTGGTTTGGCCGATCGAATTTCCGCTGAGAGACGCCTGTGAGCGACACACCCTCCTTTTTGGAACGGCACCAGTTCCTGATCTACCGGCTGTTTTCGTTGGCCGGGCTCATTCCAGTAGGGGCATTCCTGGCCGTCCACCTCCTGACCAACTCGTCGGTCCTGGGCGGGGCAGCCTCGTTCCAAGCGAGGGTGGACATGATCCACTCGCTGGGTCCCCTCCTGATCCCGATCGAGGTGGTGTTCATCTTCCTGCCGATACTGTTCCATGCAGCAGTGGGCTTCGTGATCATTGCCAATGGGATGCCAAACGTGGGTTCCTATCCCTACGTCGGCAATGTGCGGTACACGCTCCAGCGCGCCACCGGGATGATCGCGTTTGTCTTCATCGTGTGGCACGTCATTCATCTGCACTGGCTCGGCGCGCCCCTGGGAGGCGGGCAGTTTGACCCGCACTATGCCACGAGCACCGCGGCTGCGGCCCTACGGCCAACGTGGGTGACGGCGCTCTACGCAATCGGCATGCTGTCGGCCGTGTTTCATTTTGCGAACGGCCTCTGGACCATTGGCATCACCTGGGGCATATGGACGAGCCCCGCGGCCATGCAACGGGCCAACGTGATCAGCATTGTCGTGGGGCTTGCCCTCGCGGCAGCGGGCCTCGGTTCGCTCGGTGGTTTCTATCGGACCGACATTGATGAGGCTCGTGCAATCGAGTCCAAAGGTCACGGCACGCCGGGCAGCGAGACGGTCCACTCCACGGGCCACCAGGGAGAATAGCGCGATGGCGAAGCCACGAATTCTGGTCGTCGGTGGAGGGCTTGCCGGACTTGCGTGCACAATGCGACTGGCGGAGTCAGGGGTCCATGTGGATCTCGTCAGCCTCGTGCCCGTCAAGCGGTCGCATAGCGTCTGCGCCCAGGGCGGCATCAACAGTGTCAATGCGCTGACCCGGCAGCAGGGCGACAATGAGTGGAAGCACCTTGACGATACGGTCTACGGCGGCGATTTCCTCCAGCACCAACCACCGGTCAAGGAGATGACCGAATGGGGCCCGAAGATCATCGATTTGATGGACCGTCTTGGTGTGCCGTTCAATCGCACCACGGAAGGGTTTCGTGACCAGCGACGGTTCGGCGGCACGCTCTACAAACGAACGGCGTTTGCCGGTGCCACGACAGGCCAGCAATTGCTCTATGCGCTCGATGAGCAGGTCCGGCGCCGCGAGGTCGAAGGGCTCGTCAAGAAGTGGGAGTTTTGGGACTTCCTCGCCCCTGTGCTCGACGAGACCGGCCGCTGCCGCGGCGCCATCTGCCAGGATCTCGTGACGATGGAGTTTCGGGCGTTCCCCGCGGATGCCGTGGTCCTGGCCACAGGTGGCAATGGGCTGATCTTCGGCCGCAGCACGATGTCGATGGTGTGCACCGGCAGCGCCGTCAGCCGGGCCTATCGGGCAGGCGCCTGGTATGGCAATGGGGAGTTCATTCAGGTGCACCCAACCGCTATCCCGGGGGCCGACAAGCTGCGGCTCATGAGCGAGAGCGCCCGTGGGGAAGGGGGGCGGGTGTGGGTTCCGCGCACGCCGCAGGATTCGCGTGATCCCCGCGACATTCCGGAGTCTGATCGCTCCTACTTTCTCGAAGAGCGGTATCCGAAGTACGGCAACCTCGTCCCGCGAGACATCGCCACCCGGGAGATTTTCGATATCTGCACGACCGACGGCCTGTCGGTCGAGAAAGACAGACTCTGCGTCTACCTCGATCTCACCCACATCCCCCGCGAGACGCTCGACCGCAAGCTCGGCGGCATCCTGGAGATCTACGAAAAGTTCCAGGGGGTCGATCCGCGGTCAGTGCCCATGAAGATCTTTCCGGCGGTCCACTACTCAATGGGCGGCCTCTGGGTGGATTACGAGCGAAGTTCCAGTGGAGGCATGGTCGAGGGTTCGCCTCGCAACCAGCAGACCAACATCCCTGGCCTCTATGCCATCGGTGAGTGCGACTATCAATACCACGGGGCCAACCGCCTCGGCGCCAACTCCCTGCTCTCGTGTATTTTCAGCGGTCTGTTTGTGGCGCCGACCCTTGCGGCAGCCCATGAGGTGACTGGTGGGGGTGACACGAGCGGCCTCCTCGAGGCCGAGTTCCGGCGTCAAGAGGAGCGGCACCGCGAGTTGCTCGCGCGCACGGTCGGTGACGAGAACCCCTACGGGCTCCACCAGGAACTTGGGAATGTCATGACCCGCGCGGCCACGGTCGTGCGTCGCAACGACCAGCTCGCCGAGGCATACGACGAAGTGTGTCAACTCGAGGAGCGATGGCAGCGATGTGCCGTGTCGGACACGGGGAGTTGGACAAACCAAAACGTTGTGTTTACGAAGTCGCTCGGTGACATGTTCCCCGTGGCCAAGTTGATCCTTAAGGGAGCCCTCCTGCGGGACGAATGCCGCGGCGCCCACTTTAAGCCGCAGTTCTCCATGCCGGGTATCGCGGCGACCGATCCGGCAGGCAAGCGGCGGGAGGCCGAGCAGTGGTGCGATCGATTCGACGAGAACACCGCCCGCTGGCTCAAGACCACGATTGCGGCCTGCAGGCCTGATGGCAGTCCCGAGATCACATATCAGGACGTCGACACGTCGCTCATCACGCCCAGGCCGCGCCTCTACGGGCTTGTTGGCGCAGAGACGATCGAGGAAGTCTGGAACGTACGGCAGGCCGAGTGCGCTGCTGGTGGCGGGGCCTCCGCCACGAAAACGCCCGCTGCTGCGGGCTCGCGGTAAATCTTCGAGGAGGTGATCCATGATCAAGGCGGTCAACACCAACGGGCATGTGGACCACGCTCCTGTTTCATCGACTCAGCATGTCCGTGTGAAGGTGCTTCGTCAGGACATGGCGGGCGGGGAAAGCTATTGGGAGCGGTTCGATGTTCCCCACGAGCCCAATATGAATGTCATCAGCGTGCTGCAAAAGGTCGCTGCGCAGGCCCGCACAGCGGACGGTCGTCGTGTGGCTCCCGTGGCATGGGACTGTGCCTGCCTCGAAGAGGTCTGTGGCTCCTGCACGATGCTCATTAATGGCCGCACGCGGATGGCGTGCTCGGCCCTCGTCGATAACCTGCTCGTTGAAGACGGCGGTGAAATCACGCTCCAGCCGATGACAAAGTTTCCGGTCGTCCGTGACCTGGTGGTTGACAGACAGCGTCTCTTCCGGTCGCTCGAACGGGTGCAGGCCTGGGTGCCGGTAGATGACTCCTTCGACCACGGTGCGGGCCCACGCGTCTCGCCCGCGCAGCAACAAGACGCCTACCCACTCTCCGAGTGCATCTCCTGCGGCTGCTGCTTGGAGGCCTGTCCCCAGTTCAACAAGATCGAGGTGACGCGTCGGGAGGGTGAATCCGAAGGAGACTTTGAGGCTCGGCGGGGCAAGGCGTTCGATGCCGCGTTCGTCGGTGCCCACGCGATCAGCCAGGCGATGCTCTTCAATTCGCACCCGGTCGGCGGGATGATCGCGGATGAGCGGCTCGCGGCCCTCACCGGGCTAGGTGGCATTCAGATGTGTGGCAATGCCCAGAACTGCGTGGCTGTCTGCCCCAAGAAGATCCCGCTGACCAGATCGATCGCGCGGGCCGGCCGGGCCGCCACCGTCTGGGTTTTCAAGCGATTCTTCGACCGATAGCTGCTGCCGAGTGTGCTCCGATTTGCCCAGTCTGCCTGCGGCGTGGTAGTGTTCAGGCATTCAAGGGCGGTCCTCTGCGGGCTGCTTCACCTATTTCGCGGCCCTGGCTGGCACAGGATGCCCGGGGGGCTCCCTCGAGGAGCTCGAGACCGCATCAGACGAGAGGATCACGAGTGTTGATGGAAGACAGGCGCGGCCGCCCGGAGGATTCGGGTCGAGCCGCCACAGACCGCCTGCCCAAGTCCGAGGCAGACGGTGAAAGGCCGGCGATTCGCCGTCAGGCCGACATTGCCGAGGGTGACTTTCGGTCGCTCGGGCTTTCGGAGGCAACCCTTGCTGCGGTCGCCAAAGCCGGCTACGAGGTGCCCACTCCCGTTCAGGCTGGCTTGATCCCACGCGCGCTGGCTGGGGTCGATGTCCTCGGGCAGGCCAGGACCGGCACCGGGAAGACGGCAGCGTTTGTCCTTCCGATCCTGGAGGCAGTATCCAAGCCAGGGCGGGGCACTGGCCCGCGGGCGATCGCCCTCGTGCCCACCCGGGAATTGGCCGTGCAGGTGAAGGACGAGTTTGAAAAGCTCGCCCACGGCTCAGGTATTCACTGCGTTGCCCTCTATGGAGGCAAGCCACTCAAGGGGCAGATCGACAAACTCGCCAAGCGACCGGCGGTGGTCGTGGGCACTCCTGGACGTGTGCTCGATCTCCTGAGCCGGGGTTCCCTTCGTCTCGATGATGTCGAGATTGTCACCCTCGACGAGGCTGACCGAATGCTCGACATCGGGTTTCGGCCCGATATCGAGAAGATTCTCAGGCGGTGTCCGGACAGCCGTCAAACGCTTCTCCTTTCGGCCACCGTGCCACCACCGGTCCAAAAGCTGGCGACTCGCTACATGCGAGACCCAGAAATCATGGACTTCTCCACGAACGAGCTGGCCGTGGAGACGATCGAGCAGCGTTACTTCACGGTCGACCCGACCAGGAAGTTCGATCTGCTCGAGAAGTTGCTCGACCGGGAAGACCCGCGTCAGGTCATCGTGTTTTGCCGAACCAAGCGGGGTACCGACAAGATTTTCGAGAGGCTTTCCCGCCGACGGGCCCGCCGGAGTGGCGGCGAAAACGGAGCGGTCGACGTGGCCTGCATCCATGGCGACCTGGCCCAGAACGTGCGCGACCGCGTGATGCGGCAGTTCCGCGATGGAACGGTCAAGATCCTCGTTGCCACCGATGTGGTTGGTCGCGGGATCGACGTGTCGAGCGTATCCCACATCATCAACTACGACATTCCCGAGTTCTGCGACGACTACGTCCACCGCGTGGGCCGCACCGGCCGCATGGGACGCGAGGGCATCGCCTTTACGTTCGTGAGCCCCGAAGAAGGGCCGCAGTTGACGCGGATTGAGGTTCGCATCGAACGGCTTCTTCACCGGGACGAGCTCGCCGGCTTTGAGGCGTTTGACCGCCGTCCGGCGCCCGCGCCGGTGGAGCGAGTACCCACCGGTGGTTTTGGCCGCGGCGCGAATACGCAGGCCGGCGAGACTCCACCGGATGCTCCGCCGCCACCACCGCCCAAGCCGTCGCTTCTTGGGAAGGGCCGCGGGCCAAAGCGTCATCGACGAGCGTTGTAGTTTTCCGTGGGCAGAGCCCTCCATGGCCGGCGCCCACGTGTCAGACCTCGGACAAGCCAAGGTTTTCCCAGGTCGGCGTCCGCCGCTTCCTGCGGCAGACTCATCACCGTGAGGACAACTGTGGCATGACGCGCGAGGGGCACGAGGGCAGGCAGGTGCGGCACCGACTCGAGAGTGTGGCGAGAGCCGGAGTGACCCATCTGCCGAAGTCCCGTGGCACGTCGGCGGCTCCAGCAACCGCGACTTCCTCACGGCCGTCTGCGGTAGTGCCAACACCGGTGATCAAGGTCTCACAGCCGCGCGGCGCAGCCGATGGCAGCGAGCTCCTGGCCGTGCTGCGGGAGGAGGTTGCCGGTTGTCGTCGGTGCGCCGAGCTTGCGTCGGGCCGCACGCAGACTGTGTTTGGCGTTGGCCGACCAGACGCCAGGCTCGTCTTCTTTGGTGAAGCGCCCGGTGCCGACGAGGATGCGAGTGGCATTCCGTTCGTGGGCCGAGCCGGACAGTTGCTCACGAAGATCATCGAGGCCTGCACGCTCTCGCGCGATGATGTCTACATCATGAATGTGCTCAAGTGCCGCCCACCCGGCAATCGGCCACCAGTGCCAGACGAAGTGGCTGCCTGTCGCCCGTTCTTCGAGCGTCAGCTCGAAATCATCTGCCCGGAGTTCATCTGCTGCTTGGGCACGTCGGCGGCCAGGGCTCTCCTCCGCACCGAGGAGACGATTGGGAAGCTCCGCGGCCGCTGGTTCTCCCATGGCTCTGCCGCGGTGATCTGCACCTACCACCCGTCCTATCTCCTGCGAAACCCGTCTGCCAAGCGGGATGTCTGGGACGACATGAAGATCCTCATGGCTCGTATGGGCGTCGAGGTGTAGGCCGGCCGCTGTGCGACTGGCTCGCGGGGCCCTCCACGCCCTCGACGGTCGGTCAAAACGACCGTATCCTCGGAGCCGAACGTCGTAGACGCCGTCGGTCCGGCCCCCGCATGGTCCGGATTTGCTGAAGATTCGGACCCTGACGGTCCGATCGAATAGTTCGGTGTGTGGCTTGGGGGGGGAACAGCCGCGGACCCGCTGGGACCCGTTGTGGGATCGATCCTCGGACCGATCCCACAACGGTCCGGTCGTGTCTAGAAGGGATCGCGCTTCGTGACAAAAGAATGCCAGGGTCTCCGTCGCGTCATGGCGGTTGCCGCCATGCTCTTCACAGGCTGCACGATGTGCCCGAGCCCGTTCGACTACTCGGGGCCCGTCCCCAACGGCTCGGCTCCGCAGAATGACTTTCGGGCGCGAAGCAACGGGATCATTCCGATCGGCGGATCGCCAAAGCCGTGGCCACCGCTCGTGCAGCGGGAGGCTGACGAGCCCACACTCGCCACGGAGCCTCACCACGACGATGGCGTCGTGCAGATCTCAGGCCAATCCGAAGCCAGGCACATCGATCCTGTCACCGAATGACAGGCCGACGGGTGCGCTAGGCTGGCTTCATCTGCTTCGTATCGGGTGCCCAACCATCGGGCACGACCGCATCCTTGGGCACCACGGCCACGCCGTCGCGAACCGTGAACCGTGGACAGTCGGCCGTATCGACCAGGCCCTGGTCGTTGACGATTCGCGTCTGTGTTCCGATGTGGACGTTCTTGTCGATGATCGCCCCTTCGATGACGGAGCCGGCACCGATGCCCAGGGGCGGCACCCCTCCTGAAGCATCGGCCGCCTTCGATGACGGCGACTCGTAGAAGTCATTGCCGAGGATCACGGAGTTGCGAATCACGACATCCCGGCCGATCCGACACCGGAGGCCGATCACGCTGTTTTCAATCACGGCCCCGCGCTCGATGACGCAGCCATCGGAAATGAGACTCTCCCGCACCGTGGCTCCTTCGATTCTGGACGGCGGTAAGAAGCGCGCTCGGGAGTAGATCGGGGCGTCTGCGCTCGCGAACTCGAAGGGCACCGCTGCCCGTGCGAGGTCGAGGTTGCACTGGTAGTACGACCGGATCGTGCCGATGTCTTCCCAGTAGCCGTCGAACGCATGAAGCTGCACGTGCTTCGCGCGAATCGCCGTCGGAAAGACCTCGCGGCCGAAATCGCGGTAGTCGGTCTTCGTGAGCAGATCGAGAAGGCAATCGCGGTTGAAGAGGTAGATCCCCATGCTCGCCATGAGCGTCCGGCCAGCTGCCGGAATTCCACACGACTCGATCCAGGCCGGATCGGTGCGGAGGTCGGTCAGTTCGGCAGCAGTCTGTGGCTTTTCGAGGAACCCTTGCACACGGCCGTTGCCCGAGAGCCGCATGATACCGAGTGCCGATGCGGCGTCGTCATGCACGGGAATGCCGGCAATTGTGACGTCAGCATTGGATTTCATGTGCGTCGCCAGCATGTCGGCGTAGTTCATCCGGTACAGCTGGTCGCCCGAGAGGATGAGCACGTGCTGAATGTCGTGCTGCTGGAGGTAGCGAATGTTTTGCCGAACCGCGTCGGCCGTGCCCTGATACCAGCCTCCGCCGTCGTCGAGCGTCTGCTGGGCGGCCAGGATTTCGACAAACCCACCACTGAATGGATCAAACGTGTATGTGCGACGGATATGGCGGTGGAGACTGACTGAGTTGAATTGCGTGAGCACGTAGATCCGCTGCACTCCCGAATTGATGCAGTTCGAGAGCGGCACGTCGATGATCCGGTATTTGCCGCCGAGTGGCACGGCAGGCTTTGAGCGGTCACGGGTGAGCGGGTACAGGCGAGTGCCTCGGCCACCGCCGAGGACAAGCGCGAGGACGCGGCGAACGTTCATGGCCGACTCCCAGGGGTGGCAAGGACAAAGTTGATCATCCGGCCCGGTACGGCCACGACCTTGGCGATCGTCTGACCGGCGAGCAGTTCCGCGATTCGTGGATCGGCCACGGCTGCCGCTTCGAGCGCCTGCGCATCGGCCTCAGACGGCACCACGATCCGACCGCGGAGTCTACCCTGCACCTGAACGGGGATCTCGACCGTCTCGTCGCGGAGCCAACGCGATTCGGTCGCAGGCCAGTTGGCGAGTGATACAGGGGCGCCCTTTCCGAGCAGTTCCCAGAGTTCCTCGGCCAGATGCGGGGCGAAGGGTGCAAGGACGGTCACGAATGGCTCCAGGATCGCCCGTGGCCGCCGGTCGAGCGGGGTGGCGAAATTCACAAACTCCATCATGCGGGCGATCGCCGTGTTGAACGACAGGTCCTGGATGTCTTTAGTGACCTTGTCGATCATCCGGTGAAGTTCGCGGAGCTGGTCGTCGGTGGGTGGCTCGTCCACCACCTGCGGGGCCAATGCGATGTCGTCGGCCCGCTCGTCCACCACGAGCCGCCAACAGCGGTCGAGGAAACCCTTCACGCCGCCGACCCCAGCCGTGCTCCAGGGCTTTGTTGCTTCGAGAGGCCCCATGAACATCTCATACAGCCGCAGTGAGTCGGCCCCGAAGTCTTTCACGACCTGATCGGGGTTCACCACGTTGCCGCGGCTCTTCGACATCTTGTAGGCCCGGCTTTCGACGCGGACCTTCGGCATGTCGCGAAGGACGAAATGCTCTCCCTGTTTTTCGACGTGCTCGGCCGCGAGCCGTGCGGGGATATCGGTCTCGCTGCGCTTCTCCGCCGACACCCAGCCACCGGCCGCAGCTCGGTAGCCGGTGAATTCCATCTCGCCCAGGATCATTCCCTGGTTGACGAGCTTCCCAAACGGCTCGGCGCAGGAGACATGGCCGCGGTCGAAGAGCACCTTATGCCAGAACCGAGAGTAGAGAAGGTGGAGCACAGCATGCTCCGCCCCGCCAACGTAGAGGTCGACTGGCATCCAGGCTCGTTCCACCGCCGGATCGATAAACCGCTCGGTGTTGTGTGGATCGAGAAACCGCAGAAAGTACCAGCACGATCCGGCCCATTGCGGCATCGTGTTGGTTTCGCGACGATACCGCTTGCCATCCCGCTCCACGAAGAGCCAGTCGTGGCCTGCTCGAGAAAGGGGCGGATCGGGGGTGTCGCCAGGCTTGAAGTCGGCGAGCGGCGGGAGGTTGACCGGAAGCTCCGCCTCATTCACGGCACACACCACACCCGTGGGGTTCCCGGCGGCATCGAGCTCGTGGAGGATTGGAAACGGTTCACCCCAGAACCGCTGCCGGCTAAAGAGCCAGTCACGCAACTTGTAGTTGACGGCAGCGCGGCCCAGGCCGGCTGCGGCCAGGTCGCGCGACACCGCGGTCATGAAGTCGGCAGTCGCGAGGCCCGTGTACGGGCCGGAGGCAATGGCTCGGCCGTGGCCCGTAAAGAGAGTGTCGTCTGCTGCGGAGCCATTCGCGGGCTCGACCACGTGCACGACATCGAGGCCGAAAGTCTTCGCACATTCGAAGTCACGGTCGTCGTGGGCCGGGACGGCCATGATGGCCCCGGTGCCGTACGTCGCGAGGACATAGTCGGCCGCCCACACAGGCACCCGCTGGCCCGTCAGCGGATGAGTCACATACGACCCGGTGAAGACGCCCGTCTTTTCCCGTGCCAGGTCGGTGCGATCGAGGTCACTCTTGCGGGCGACGGCTTCGCGATAGGCCGCGATCGCCTCCCGCTGCGAGGGCGTCGTCAGGCGGTCGACGAGGCCGTGCTCCGGGGCCACGACCATGTAGGTCACCCCGTAGAGCGTGTCGGGCCGCGTCGTGTAAATCCGTAGCGCGTCGTCGCCGGACGTTTCGGGAAAGCCCGTGCTGGAACGAGTCTTCTTCCATGTATCAAATGCTGCCCCGGCATCATCACCCGTGGGTGGCACGAAGAAATCGACCTCGGCCCCAGTGCTTCGCCCGATCCAGTCTCGCTGGAGTTTCTTGATGCTCTCGGGCCACGCGAGCCCGTCGAGCTCGGTTTCGAGCCGATCGGCGTATGACGTGATCCGCAGCATCCACTGCCGCAGCGGGATACGGACGACTGGATGGCCGCCCCGTTCACTCGCGCCCCCGATGACTTCTTCATTTGCAAGGACCGTGCCCAGGGCCGGGCACCAGTTTACGGGTGCTTCGGATTGGTAGGCGAGTCGCCAGGTGTCGCGATACTTTGCCACCGCAACCGCGCCCGCCGACACTATGGCTGGGGGAACAGAAAGCTCCGCGATCGGACGGCCGCGCTGCGCCTCACGGTCAAACCACGTGTCGTGGAGCACCAGAAAAATCCACTGGGTCCAGCGGACGTACTCCGGATCGGTGGTGGCGATCTCTCGGCTCCAGTCGTAGCTGAAGCCCAGCATCTTGAGCTGACGGCGGAAGGTGTTGATGTTGCGAGTGGTGCTCTCAGCCGGGGGTGTACCGGTGCGAATCGCGTGCTCCTCAGCCGGGAGCCCAAATGCGTCAAACCCCATCGGGTGCATGACGCAGGCGCCCCGCATGCGCTCGAAGCGTGCCACGATGTCGGTGGCGGTGTAACCCTCAGGGTGGCCGACGTGGAGGCCATCGCCACTGGGATACGGGAACATGTCGAGGACGTAGGTCTTGGTTGCACCAGCCGCGGGCAGCCGCGGTGTGGCGAACGTGTCATGAGCCTCCCACCACGCCTGCCACTTGGGCTCGATCCGCGAGGGTTGGTAGCGGGGCATCCGTGGCGTCCGGGAGGAGCAGCGCGAGGGGGCGTGAGCAGGATTCGACTGTTCCGACCCGCTGTGAGCGATTCTAATGGCCCAGGAAAATCGGGCAACGTGAGGCCCGTGTTTCGGCTGCCGGAGAGACACTGACCCATGCCGCCTGAGGTTGCTTCCGCGCCCGCTGTGAAGCTCGTGCTTCAGCGGCGCATGCTGCGGGCCTGCCGAGCTGCTGCGGGACGCCTCAAGATGGCCGACTCGCTCGGTATGAAGCTCACCGGCCGGGAGCTCCTCACGCGAATCCTCGTGGCCAAGCGGGTGCTTGACCGCGTCCTTGGAGCCGACGAAAAGCACGTTGGTGTCCTGCTTCCCCCGACGGCAGGAGCGGCGATTGTGAACGCGGCGCTCGCGCTCTCGGGCCGCGTTGCGGTGAACCTCAACTACACATCGTCCCAGCCGATCCTCGATGTGTGCATCGAACGGGCCGGTCTGAAGCATGTCATCTCGAGCCCGATCTTTCTCGCTCGTGTGAAGCTTTCGGTGGGCGAACGCCTGCTCGACGCGGGAGATCTCAAGAAGCTCGCCACGGGTACAGACAAACTCATCGGCTACCTTCAGGCCACCGTTGTGCCACTCTCGCTCCTCGAGTCGATGCTCGGCCTGCACCGGCTCCGGCCCGACGACGTGCTCACCGTGATTTTTACCTCAGGCTCCACGGGCGATCCCAAGGGTGTGGTGCTCAGCGAAGAAAATGTCGGTTCGCAGATTCGGGCGATCGACCAGTTGCTGCACCTCTCTCCGGCCGATGTGGCCCTCGGCGTGCTGCCCTTCTTTCATTCCTACGGCTACACGACGACGCTCTGGACGCCCCTCGTCCTCGATCCGTCTGTCGTCTACCACGCTGACCCGCGGGATGCCCAGGTCGTCGGCCGACTCGCCCGGGAGTATCACGCCACGATTCTCATGGCCACGCCGACCTTTCTGCGGATCTATCTCCGACGCACGCCGGCCGAGGATTTTTCGACGCTCGAGGCTGTGTTTGGTGCGGCTGAGAAACTCCCGAAGGAGGTGTGCGACGCCTTCGAACAGAAGTTTCATATCCGACCGGTCGAGGCCTATGGCGCGACGGAGCTCTCGCCGCTCGTCGCGGCCAATGTGCCGCCCACGCGGCATGTGCCAGGTCGGCCTGTGGATGCTCGCGAGGGCACGGTAGGTCAGCCGATCGCCGGCTGCCGCGCACGGATCACCGACCGCGAAGGACACTACGAGCTTCCGGCGGGAGAAGATGGCCTCCTTTGGATCGCTGGGCCCAACGTGATGCAGGGCTACCTCAACCGTCCTGACCTCACGGAGAAAGTGATCAAGGACGGCTGGTATTGCACCGGCGACATTGCTCGTCTCGATCGCGAGGGGTTCATCACGATTACCGGCCGCGAGAGCCGGTTCTCCAAGATTGGTGGAGAGATGGTGCCGCATCTCTCTGTGGAGGAGGCTCTCAACGAGGCGCTTGGCGCCGCGGATGGCGACCTGGTCGCAGTCGTGACCGCGGTGCCCGACAAGGCGAAGGGAGAGCGACTCGTCGTCTTCCACCTGCCCACGGATCGTGACATCACGAGCGTGGTGACCGCGCTTCGCGGCCGCGGCATGCCAAACCTTTGGATTCCAGGTGCCGACGCCTTTGCAGAGATCCCGGAGATGCCTGTGCTCGGAACGGGAAAACTCGACCTGCGGCGACTGGGTGAGCTCGCCCGCGAGCGGTTCACGGAGGCGATGTGACGCTCGAATGGATCCTGGGGCGGTGCGACACGCTGCGGTCCGAGGTGTTCCTACGGGCAGCGTTTCCGCCGGGCATCGATGCCAGCACCGTGCACCTTGCAGCCACCCTCACAGGCCCTGCGTGCCGTTGGGCGATCACGCTACCGGTGACCGCAACGTTTTCAACGGTGCCGCCGGGGCTGGCGACTGTCCCGGCGCAGACGATCGTCACGAGAGCCGTCCTGACGGAACCGTCCTTCTGGACGCCCGAGTTGCCGAGCACCTACCAGCTTGACGCCCAGCTTATGGTCGCCGGCACAGAGGTGGCATCCTGGTCGCGGGCTGTGGGCCTCAGGCGACTCGGTATCCGGGGCCGGTCCCTCTGGCTCGATGGCAGGCGGTACGTGCCTCGTGGCCTCGTGGTGTCTCAAGGTTCCGTCGATATCGACCAGTTCCACGATGCCGCAGTCGCAGCGGTCGTCGCGGATCCATCAGACGACCTGCTCCAAGCCTGTGATGCCCAAGGCATTGCCGTCGTGGGAATGCTGGCGTCGGAGAATGGCGAGCCACGTGAATCGCAGGCGGCTGCAGAGTGTGTCGCACGTTGGGCCTGGCATCCGTCGGTCTTCATGGCTGTCGTGCCTGTGGATGCAGCGGACGGTACTGCCGGACACCTTGCCGCCGAGACTCGAAGTCGGCGAGGCACCTTGCTGGTGGCCCAGGAGGTCGATGGCAGCCGACCACCACCCGCACGGATCGACGGTGTGGATGCCCTCGTGGTTGCTCTTGCCGGCGATGCGGTTCCGCACGAGGCATGGCGCCGGGCACCCGTCACTGTGCCACTCCTCGCACGGCGGGTGACGTCACCTGCGACGTTTGCGGCGCCGACCCGCCGACCCTGCGACGCCCTTCAGGCCGCGCTTGCCGCATGGGCCACCGGCGTTGACCACGAGCCCGTCACCTATGACTGGGCCGGCTATTTTGCGGCTGACTGATAGAGTGAAAGCCCTCTTGTATGGTAGATGCCGCTCGATATTCTCGCCAGATTCGGTTTTCGCCCCTCGGGCCTGAAGGGCAGGCGAGGCTTGCCAGCGGTCGCATCGCGATCCTGGGGTGTGGAGCGATCGGAGGCGCTGTGGCGATGCCACTCGTGCGAGCCGGCGTGGGGTTCGTGCGACTCATCGACCGCGATATCCCTGAGGCGTCGAACCTGCCGCGGCAGGTCCTCTTCGACGAGGCAGATGTCGCCGCAGGCCTTCCCAAGGCTGTCGCGGGGGCCAGGCAGCTCGCTCGCATCAACTCGGCCGTCACGATCGAGCCGGTGGTAGCCGACATCACGTCTGCCAATGCCACGAGCCTGCTGAGCGGCGTCGACGTGATCATCGACGGCACCGACAATCTCGAAGCCCGCTACCTCATCAATGAGGTCGCCTGCCGCGATCGAATCCCATGGGTGCATGGCGGCGCGATCGGCGCCGAAGGCCGCGTGCTTACCGTCATCCCGGGCAGGACTGCCTGCTTGCGGTGTCTCGTGCCCGAGCTGCCGCCGCCGGGCACGCTTCCGACGTGCGACACCGCCGGGATCATCGGGCCAGCCGCCATGGTCGTCGGGGCCGTGCAGGCCACGGAGGCGATGAAACTCCTTCTGGGTGCTGCCGACGACACCGCTGGAAAAATGCTCGCCTGCGATCTCTGGACGGGGCAATGGCGGTCGATCGATCTCTCGCCGTTATCGAGAACCGGCTGTCCGACGTGCCGCGACGGTGATTTTCCTTGGCTTGAGGGGCGGCTGGGGGGCGCGGCCACGGCGCTCTGCGGCCGCGAAGCCGTGCAAGTCATGGCTTCCACGACCAACGGCCGCGTGGATCTCCTCTCGCTTGCAGAGAAGCTTTCTCCGGTCGCTGCGGTGACCGCCAATGATTGGATCTTGAGAGCCGATGTGGAGCCCGGCATTCGCCTCTCCGTGTTCGCCGACGGCCGCGCGATCGTGGATGGAACCCGGGATGAAGCCCGGGGCCGCGCGATCGTCGCGCGGTATCTCTGAGGCGCGGGCTGCCCGAAGAACCGCCTCGACGAGCCGCTCCAAGAGCTGCGCGTTGAGACAACGGAAAGCTTCAGGCTTGGGATCACTTGCGGTGCTGTCGAATCGCAGCGGGGCCGAGTAGGCTGCTGTCGAACGCAACGCTTGACGGGCCTCGTCAGCCATGCCGACGCTGCCCCCTCCGTTCCAGCTCTTGCTCACCCCCAAGACGAGGAGATCCATTTGTGGCGTGTTCGTGTTCCATTCTTGGCAAGACCCTCAAATCCTTCCTTGCTCCCGTCATCGTGGGAAGTGCCACAGTGGGCGCGGCGGCGAGCAAGAAGAGTCGCCACGTGATTCCCGATTTCACAAAGGGAGACACGCTCCCCACGGGGGCCAACCACGACTGGAATCTCGGCCCGACTGCGGGAGGCACTTCGGCATCTTTGAATCAGGAGAGCCCGATTTCCCCAAGTCACTGAGCCTCGAGAAGGCAGCCATGGTCCGCGAGGCAATCGCGAAGATCGAGACATCGACCGAGAAGCCCGTGCTGCGGCGCATCGAGTAGGTCATGGTCTTCCGACCCTCGCTATGGTGCGATTCCTCATCGTCCTCGGCAGGCCGCCCGACGAGGGCGGGCTTCGGTTCGGTCTGGCAGCGCGGTCAGTACTTGAAACCGTTCCGGCGGAGGTGGATGAGCGGGGGCGCGTCTGGCGTTCCGCGGGCGGCATCGACGCGAGCCAGCACCACGACATGATCGGCGTCAGCGACGCTCGTCTCTCCCACCATGTGGCAGGCCAGCCAGGCTGGCGCATCCGTCAGCGTCGCAACGCCTCCCGTGGTTCGTTCTACCGCGAGGCCCGCGAAGGGGTCGTCACCATCAGCGATGGGCTTGCCAAACCGCGCGAGAAGGCTCCGCTGTGACTCGGCCAAAACATTCACAACAAAGCTCGCGCCGCCACGGACTGCCGCCAGAAGATCCCGCGACGTGCCGATCGCCAGCGACACGAGCGGCGGCTCGAATCCAGCCTGCATCACCCAGCTTGCCAGCATCGCGCGGTCGGCCTCGCCTGCACGCCACGTGATGACGAACAGTCCGCTCGGAATCCGGCCGAGCGAAGCGGCGACGTGAGGGTGTGCGGAGTCGGCGTCTTTCGGAGGTGGCACAGGTGCTGGGCTCATGGACAGGATCGGCTCGGGGGTACGGGTGGGCGGCGGAGGACTCGAAACATCGGCAAGGAGGGGCATGTCGGATGCTGGGGACTCTACCGCGTCGCGGAAATGTGAGGACGGCACCGGTGTCGGGTGTGTGGGCTTCGGCGACCACCCGCCGATCAATCCGTCTGTGGCTAGGGGCGGTAGCGCCTCTAGAGTCTGGCGGCAAGTGAGCCTCGGTCGCAACCCCGAGGCGTTCGCGGCTGCCCGTGTCGTCGTCTCGCCCGTTGCCGGTGCCCACTCCCATGATTGCTGAGCTCGCCACGATGCTCGTCGTCGTTGCATCGCTTTTCGCGATGCCCGCTGCAGCGCAGGAATACGGGATGATCGAGCCGCCCCCGGATGGCGAGATCGATCTCTGGCAATCGTCGCAACCACAAGGGCCGGTTGTGCTCGACGGTCCCTATGTTGCGGGCGACTATGGCGAGGAGATTTCCGAAAGGCCATATCGCGGTGCGTTTGACGACCTCTGGGCAGCCCGCCCGTGGTCATGGCACCTCCTTCCGAACAACCTGATCTACACGAGCTACCTGGCGGGGCCCAAGGAGCCGCGGTTTGCCACCGCCTGGTACGACGACAAGGGTCGCGATCCGTTCGACCCCTCGACCGACAACGGCTGGCTCTGGGATAGCACGCTCGGTGGGCGGGCCTCGATCCTGCGGTACGGGTCCGACCCAAACATCCATCCGCAGGGCTTCGAGGTTCAGATCGAGGGTGCCGCGTTTGTGCGGCTCGATCCCGGGCAAGACCGCGACCTGCGATCGAGCGACTTTCGATTTGGCATTCCGCTAGTTTACGGCGTGGGCCGCTGGCAGACAAAGCTGGCCTACTACCACAATAGCGCGCACCTCGGCGATGAGGCGATGGTGAAGCACCCGAACTATCCGCGGGTGAACTACGTCCGCGACGTGATTGTGTGGGGCAACTCATGGTATGCGTATGACTGGATGCGGCTCTACGGAGAAGTGGGCTGGTCCTTCTTCAACGGCGGTGGCTCACAGCCGTGGGAGTTTCAGTACGGCGTCGAGCTCATTCAGGCCCGACCCACGGGGCGAAACGGGGCGCCCTTCCTCGCCGTCAACGGGATGAGCCGCCAAGAGCTCGATTTCGGGGGCAATGTCTGCGTGCAGACCGGCTGGGCCTGGCGTGGCGGCCAGAGCGAAAAACTCTTCAGGCTTGGGTTCGAGTATCTCTACGGCTCCGATCCACAGTACGAGTTTCCGTTCGCGATTCAAAACCGAGCCGGCATTGGTATGTGGTATGACTTCTAGATGTACGGCGGCGGGGCCATCCATGGCCCCCGCCGCCTTGCCGGGCCTCCGCCCGGCACCTGCGACGCCTCCAGCGTCGCAGGTGTTCGGCATGTCACCCACTCGAGCGTTGCGTTCCCTCCCCCCGCCGTCTTGCCGGGCTTCCTCGCGGAAGTGGCGACGTCTCCAGCGTCGCAGGTGTTCGGTCGGCCGCGTCCTTGAGGATTGCACTGCCCTGACCCCCGCCAAGCAGTGGCGACAGTTCTTTCAGCAGGCGTCGCATGCCGCTTTTGGCGATCGAGACAACATGTGACGAGACGGCCGCGGCGGTCGTGACCCGGGATCGCCGTGTGCTTTCGAGCGTTGTCGCGAGCCAGGAGGCGCTTCATGCGAGGTGGCGCGGGGTCGTGCCGGAATTGGCGTCGCGGGCCCATGTTGAGCGGATCATTCCCGTCATCGACGAGGCCATCGATCGCTCCGGCATCGCCCGCAGTGACATCGAGGCCGTGGCCGTGGCCGTCATGCCAGGGCTCGTCGGGTCTTTGCTCGTGGGCCTTGCCGCAGCGAAGGGCATTGCCGCCACGCTCGGCGTGCCCCTCGTCGGCTACAACCACATCGCCGCCCATCTTTACGCGTGTCGGCTCGCGCACGGTGATGCGATGCAGTATCCGTGTGTCGGACTCGTCGCCAGCGGAGGGCACACCTCGCTCTTTCATGTCCTTGGTCCCCTCGACCTCGATCGGCTCGGGGGCACGATTGATGACGCGGCAGGGGAAGCATTCGACAAGGCGGCATCGCTCCTCGGACTGGGATACCCGGGTGGGCCCGAGATTGAACGGGCCGCCGTCGGCGGTGACCCACGTGCCCACCGTCTGCCGCGACCCCTGCGGTCCGATCGCGACCGGCTCGACATGAGCTTTAGTGGCCTCAAGACGGCACTACGATATCTGGTCAGGCCGCCTGGGGCGGCAGCGGACACGCCTCCCCCCGTGGGGCAGGCGCGGGCCGACCTCGCCGCGTCTTTCCAGCAGGCTGTGGTCGATTCGATCATCGCCAAGGTGGCGCTCGCGGTGGATAAGACGGGCGCACGCGTGGTGGCCATCGGTGGCGGGGTCGCAGCCAACACGGCGCTGCGCGATGCGCTCGCGCTGCTCGGCGAACAGCGAGGCCTCACCGTGCTCGTGCCACCGAAGGCGCTCTGCACCGACAACGCTGCGATGGGGGCCATCGCTTGGGAGCGGATCGAGCGCGGCGACGACGACGGGCTCGAGCTTGACGTGCGACCCGGCACCGACCGCGCCGCCGCGAACCGTCGCTCGCTGTGAACAATCCATCCTGCGTGGCGAGGGGTGGCCTGTGCCATGTCGCCGGACGTTCGCTGCGGCCATCTGCTTCACGGCCGGCGGGACATCCCTGCCCCCGGCGGCCTTGCCGGGCCTCCGCCCGGTGTCGGCCCTCGTGGCCTCCGCTCACTCGACGGAAACCGAGCTTCGCCATCCTGGCTGCGCGTGCCAACAACGCCCGCTCCCTGGCACAGGCCACCCCTTGCCGTGCGCGATTATTGGAATTTGGCGATCGCGTACGACCTTCTGCCGGACCGCAGTACCAGTGTTGATGAGCCAGCCAGGTCGCCTGGGGTGAGTCTGCAGGTCGCGTCGCTGACGCGGCGGTTGTTGACGTAGGCGCCCCCCTGCTCGATCGTGCGCCGGGCGGCCCCCTTGCTGGCTGCGAGGCCCGTGGCGATCATGGCGTCGACGAGGGGCAGTCCATCACCGTCGAGGCTTGAACGAGGGAAGTTGCTGCTGGGAACGTCGGCAAAAATTTCGGTCAGGGCATCGTCGTCGAGGCTTTCAATTTCGGCGCCAAAGAAAACATCGGTCGCCTGGCGTGCTGCCCGGAGACCATCCTCGCCGTGGATCAGCTGCGTCACCTCGGCAGCCAGTCGCCGTTGCGATTCTCGGGCCGCTGGGTTTTCAGCCCGCGCTGCATCGAGGGCTCGGATGTCGTCGAGGGGGAGCTCAGTGAGCCGCAGGAGGCAGCGGCCTGCATCGTCATCGTCGAGATTGATCCAATACTGGTAGAAGCGATAGGGACTCGTGCGGCGGGGGTCGAGCCAGATCGCGCCGGCAGCCGTCTTCCCCATCTTCGTGCCATCGGATTTCGTGAGCAGCGGGCAGGTGATGCCATGCAGCTCGCGGCTCCGGAGGCGTCGGCCAAGCTCGATGCCGGCTGTGATGTTGCCCCACTGATCGCTGCCCCCAATCTGCACACGGCAGTCGAGGGCATCGGAGAGGTGGACGAAGTCCCACGATTGGAGAAGCATGTAGCTGAATTCGGTGTAGGAAAGGCCACCGTCTCGCTCGAGTCGGCTCTTCACCGAGTCCTTGGCGAGCATCTGCGCGAGCGGCACATGCTTGCCGACATCGCGGAGGAAGCCGAGGTATCCAACGCCTTGCATCCAGTCGGCGTTGTTGACGACGTTCACCGTCGCATCGAGCGGCCCGGATGGATTTCGAGCGGAGAGCACAGCACGGATTTGCCGGCCGACGCCCTCGATGTTGGCGGCAAGTTCATCGGGCGAGAGGAGGTTTCGCTCCTCACTGCGGCCGCTCGGGTCGCCAATCATGCCGGTCGCTCCGCCGAGCACGGCGACGGGCTCGTGACCCGCCGCCGCCACGCGACGCAGGAGCATGAGCGCCACAAGGTGACCCACGTGGAGACTATCGGCCGTGGGATCAAAACCGGCGTAGACACGGCGGCCTGGGGTGGTGAGCCACTGCCGCAGGGCCCCAGCGTCGGTGGACTGATGGACGAGGCCGCGGGCCTCGAAGTCGGATAGCAGATCAGCAGGCACGGTCATCTCCACACATCATCACCCGCGAAGGGATGGGCCGGGCCCGTGAGTTTTGGTTTGGGCAGCGCTTTGAGGGCCTGCTCCGCCAAACGGAGATCATCGCGGGTGGTGATCTTGAGATTGATCGGCGAGCCAGCGACGACGGTGACCGGATGGCCAGTCGCCTCCACCAGCGCGGCCTCGTCGGTGGCAGGTGTTTCACTCCCAGCGGCGGCAAAGGCCTGTTCGAGAAGTGAGCGCAGGAAGACCTGGGGTGTCTGGGCCTCCCAGAGCCCCGTGCGATCGACGGTGGCGGTGATGACCTGATCCTGGCCAACTCGCTTGAGCGTGCTCACGGCCGGCGTGGCGAGAATGGCAGCACCGGTCTTCATGCCGGCTGCGAACACGCGATCGATCCACTCGGTTGCCAGGCAGGGGCGAGCGACGTCGTGGACTGCCACGTGATCGATCTCGGGGCCAAGTTTTTCGAGCCCCGCCTTCACCGAGTCGGCCCGCTCCTCGCCCCCTTCGGCCAGGGTGATCCCCATGAAGGCGAGGTTCGCGCCGAACTTTTCGAGGAACGCCTCGCGGTCCTCCGGCGCGACGACGATGACGACCTGCTTGACATCGTCACGGTCGGTGAATTTCTCGGCTGCGTGCATCCACACGGGCCGTCCTGCCAACGGGGCAAACGGCTTCTTGTAGTTGGCATCCTGAAAGCGGCTGCTCCGGCCGGCCGCAACGAGGATCACTCCAAACCGTGCCATGACGTCAGCGACCGGCCGGAGCCAGTCGGCCTGCGATCGCCCGATCCATGGCAACCCGCAGAATCGCCTTGGCCGTGGGGCGGTCGTGAACCCATGCTGCAACGTTTTCGCCGTGCATGACGTACGCATCGAGCAGCCATGCGGGGGCATCGGTCGTGAGCCAATCTCGGAACAGGAGCCAGCGGGGATCGTGCTCGCCGTAAACTTCGCGAGCGACCCAGCAAAAGCCGCCAGCGCCACCAGCACCACCAGCCGCGCCAGCACCACCCGCGCCGCCAGCCGCGCCAGCACCACCCGCGCCGCCAGCCGCGCCAGCACCACCCGCTGCGCCACCAGCACCACCCGCTGCGCCACCAGCACCACCCGCTGCGCCACCAGCACCACCCGCTGCGCCACCAGCACCACCACTACCCGGTGAAATCCCGCCTTGGCCCGACGCAAAATTGAACGTTGTCACCTGGCCCACGCCGGAGAAGAGCGGCACAGACGTGATCCGCACATACCGCCGATCGGCTGAGATAACAGCTCGGGCGAACAGGTTCACGCCCTCGGGGAGCGTCGTGACGACCGGCTGGTATCCGACGGCCCCTCGGCGACCAAAGGGCAGGCCAGGCCCCGGCCCGACCGGTGGACTTCCGCTTCGACTCTCCCCGAGCGACTCGTACGCCTCCGGGTCGTTGATCAAAGCAAGCTGCTGGGCGAGCACGGACCGCCCCAGGGATCGATGCGCTACGACATCCTGGGCAATCTGAGCGTCGAGCAGGGCGTCGCGCCGTCGTCCATCAGGAAGCGAAATGGCGAGGACGTGCTCGTCCGCGCCCAGACGAATCTGTGTACGGAGCGACTTCTGAAGGCTCGTCCCCTTGTGGACAGTCACTTCAGCCGTGACGGTATCAGCCGCCACTTTGCCCCATGCTCGTCGGACGAGTACCCGGTAGTCGCCCGGAAATGCCTTCGAAGCGACATACCGCTCACGATGGGTCGTGCCGTCCCCACCCGCTTCACCATCGGCGAAGAGAGCGCCACCGGCAGCCGATCGGCTAGCCGAAACCGAGCAGAGGCTGCCCGACGGCTCCATCACAGCCATGTCGATGTCGGCATCGCCGGTCCACGCCAGATCGATCACGATATCACGGACGAGGGCCGCATCGACATCAGCTTGGAAGGCGCTCGCTGCACTCTCGAGGCCTTCCTGCCGCAGGCGATCGATCGTCGATTTCGCCAGACGGGCCGCGCGCGTCGCGATGGCTTGCTGGCTGGCCGGCCAGTCGTGCGAGAGGACGCCTGAGCACGCCCAACGAAGCGACTCAAGATCGTCCGCGCGGTCTGCCAGCGACATCGCCAGCGCATAGGCCTCGCGGTTGGTGGGGTCGGCTCGGGTGATGCGTCGGCAGATCCGCACTGCCTGCTCGTCCGCACCAAATTGCGCGAGGTAGTGGACGAGCTGCATCAGCTCCGTGGGGCTCGTGGCAAAGGCGGCTGCCGAGAGCAGGGCCCGTTCGACCTCCGATCGCGGCGCGCCCGATGATTCGAGCGCGAGGGCAATCGCCTCGTACATCCATGGCTCGGCGTGGCCGCAGGAAATCGCCGCCGAAAGGAGCTCGGCCGCACGCCCGTAGTCCTTCGCCTCGCCCAGCGCCGCCGCCGATGCCCGCAGTCTCGCAAGCCGATCAATGGTCTCGAGTGCGGCCGCTTTCGAGAGCGATTCCTTCGGAATCGCTGGCGGCAGGTAGGCCACAACGGCTGCGCGGAGATCGGCAGCCCCGAGTACCTCAGCCGGGAGTCCGGCCTGGGGCTTGGTCGCTGCGACAGGCGAGGGGCCTTGTTCGGCGTCAATCGTGGCAGCCGTAGGCACCACAGTCGGCAGGGAGCGATCAGCCAGGATGGCTCGTGCGCCGGTTACCTGGAAAGCCGTCCCGACCTGGGGGGCGTGCCGTCCTGCAATTGCGAGGTCCATCGCGACCCGAAGCATTTGCTTGGCCGCTGGCCTTGGACGAATCCATTCTGCAAAAGCCTCGCCATGCGACGCATAAAGATGGAAGAGCCAATCCGGAGCCTCGGTCGTGAGCCAACTGCGAAAGAGGAGCCAGCGAGGATCGTGAACGCCATAGACTTCCCGCGCGACCCAGCAGAAGCCGCCACCGCCCATGGCACCCATGCCACCACCGCCGGCCGCACCACCCATGCCACCACCCTGGTTCTGTCCGCTGTTGATCGAGTTCTGGCCGCCCAGACCACCGCCCGACTGAAAGGGATTGAGTCCCGAACCAGGGTCGACCGGCAGCACGAGGTCAGCCACCGGATATACCTTGACTTCAAGGTTCGCGTCGGCCTTCTCCTTCGTGGTAATCAGCAGCACGTCTTCGTCCACGATGTAGGCGAGTTCGACGGTGTCAAGGAGCCGCCGGAGGGCTGAGCGCAGGCGAACATTAGAGGTGTTTTGCGTGACAGGTGTATCAAGGTCGAGCCCGGCATCTTCGAGCGCTCGGGTGTCGATGTTGACCGGGATGCCGAATTCATCAGCGATCACTTGCCGGACATCTCGAAGCGGCGACTCATTGAACTCCCAACGGGTGACCGGCCTGTCGAGAGCTTCGTAGATCTTTTTCTCGGTGTCTCCCTGTTTGGCGAGGTCGACCGACCGGTACTTCTTACGGAGCTCGGTCACCTTGATCCACCGATCAGGGCTCGGATAGATGATCGGCGGCTCGTCGGGAAAGGGAATTGCCGCTACATCCGCAAGGTGGAACACATCCATGAAGCCCCGCTGCTGATCGCGACGGGTGCGGTAGTTCTTGGAGTCATAATCGAGCATGGTGGCGACGAGTGGGCCCGTCACACCGATCTCCCGAGCCGTCATCGGAGCAACCGAGGCTCCATAGAGCCTCGGTGCCATGTGGGCGATCTCCTCTGCTGGCCCGCGAGTGGCCTCCACGAACGCCGTGGTTGGAGGATCGCTGCCGATGGTGGACTCTCCATTGATGACCGCCGGGTAGTTCTCAGCCTGGGCATACCCATACTTGATGCCTTCCTCCACGAGAGCGTTGTATTTCTCGGAATGCTGTTTGATCTTGTCCTCATGGCGTGTCAGGTCGTCTACGAGCTGCCTCTGCTGACGGCCGATGGCCGCCTGACGCTCCGCCGCGAGATCGCGCTCGGTCTTCTCCCGAGCCCGCACGATCGCCTCGCGAACCCGCATCTCGACATCTGCCAAAAGCCGTGCGCGGGCGGAAGGGTCGAGGTCGTCCGAGCCTCGGAGCTCTTGCTGAAGCGACTTCAAGTCTTCGCGGGCCTTGTCGGGATCGCTCGTGAGCAACTCGCGGGCGGCCCGAATCCGGACGGCGGCATCCCGCTCCTCAAGCTGGCCACGGATGCGTCGCTGCCGGTCGATTTCCAACAGCTCTTCATCGCCGCCGGCCGCCGGAAGCGGCTCCGGAAGATCCGCCGCGCCTGGCTGGCGGCGGGATGCTTCTTGAATCAGTGCCGCATCCTGGTTGTCGGGATCGCGGCGAAGCGAAGCCTCGGCGAGCCGGACTGCCGATCCTTGTGACCCAGCGGCTCGGGCTTGCACCGCGAGCGCGGCAAGCGATGCGGCTTCACCCCGAACGATCCGCTCTGCAACGAGAAGGCTCTCACGGTCAACCAGCGGGAGAAAAAGGCCGTCGCTGTCGCGGGAATTCCGCACGAGCTCGTGAAGGTAGGAATTTTCGGGCTTGGGATCAGCAGACGGAATCGGGAGCGTCACGCGAGGACCAGACTCACCAAGTGAAAGCTCGATCTTCGCGTCGCGAAGCCCTCCCTCGATTAACACGATCGAGTCGCGATCAGCCCGCAGAGGCGGCAGGCGTGTCGGCAGCATTCGAAGGCCGCCTTCGGGAGCCCGGCTTTCGAGAGCCATATCCCCCGGCCAGACGACCGGCTGCACTGCCTTCTCGCCAAGGGCGGCGCCGGCGTCTTTGGCACTCGCTGCATTGTCGAGGAGCGAAAGAACACCGCCCGAGGTCGAGGCCACCGCGGCCAGGTACTGCCAATTGACCTGCGGGCCAATACCGAGCCCTGAGACGGCTACATGATGAGCCCGAAGGGTGTCGACCGCCCGCGCAAATTCGCCAGGATCCACGCCGCCGAGCCCAGGGCCGTTTCCTATATAGATGATGGCCCGCGGGCCCTTGGCATCGAACCGAGCGACGGCGTCTTCGATCGCGGCGACGATGTCGGTCGCGCCGAGCGGTGTTCGCGCATCGAGTTTACGGACCGCGTCTCGAAGCGCCTCGGCGCCAGCTTTATGGAAACCATCGCAGAGCGGCACCGAGGTCACGTCGACAGCCGTCAGCGTGAAACGATCATCAGGACGCGCAGCTTTGAGGATGCCAGCGACGGCATCGAAGCTGCGTTGGCGGTAGATCCCGTTCTGAGTGGCAGATGTGTCAATCAGAATGACAACCTCTGCAGGTGCGGCAGGGCCCGCTTCTGCCCGCAGGCCGACGGCGGTCACCAGCTGCTGATCTCCAGTCGCGGGAGCTGCTTCCGTAAACGTCACCCGCGCAGTCGGTGCGTGGGCGTGGGCGTGGGGGCAAGACGCTGCCGCGAGGCAGCCTATCAAGAAGGCAGGCAGCAGCGATCGGACGGGGCGCATCGTAGACACTCCAGAGTGGCAACCAGGGGAAACCCGAGGCCATGAGAACCAATCATATTTGGAGACCCTCCAACCCGCCAACGCCGATCTGGCCGTGTGGCGCGCAATTTTCGACGACTGCCCGGAACGGCTCTGCGAGCCCGAACGGGCCTAGGTAGGAAGTTTTCGGGCTAACGCCAGCCATCGCATTCCGGAATAATCGGGGTCGCACCACAATGCTTTCAGGACCCATCCATGGCTCGCACCCCGCATCGGCGCTTCACAAGCCGCTCCCTGGTGCGCCTTACCGCCGCCTGCTGCCTGCTGGCCGCGGCTCCTGTCGAGGCCCAGGCGCCGGCCCGCAATCGGGCTTTTTCTCCCGAGGAGCAGGTCAATATTGCGGTCTATGACGGCGGCAATCGGAGTGTCGTCAACATCAATACGAAGGCGACGGTCGCGGCCGGGCTGTTTCTCCTCGAGGTGCCTTCGGAGGGGGCCGGCTCAGGGATTGTGCTCGACCGGCGGGGGCACATCCTGACCAACTTTCACGTCGTCGACGGGGCTCAGGAAATCCAGGTAGTGCTCTGTGACGGTTCCTCGCACGTTGCCCAGGTGGTGGGTATCGATCCGGCGACGGACGTCGCGGTTCTCAAGGTCGATGCCCAGGCGGAAGCCCTCCATCCCGTCACCTTCGGCACATCCCACGACCTGCGGGTTGGCCAGCGTGTGTTCGCCATTGGCAACCCGTTCGGCCTCGAGCGGACGCTCACAACCGGCATCATTTCGAGCCTCAATCGCTCACTTCCCACCAAGACCGGAAGAACGATCAAGTCAATTATCCAAACAGATGCCGCGATCAATCCTGGGAATTCCGGCGGCCCGCTTCTGGACAGCGGAGGAACGCTGATCGGCATGACCACCGCCATTGCCAGCCGGACAGGCCAGAGCTCCGGCGTCGGCTTCGCGATTCCGGTTGGCACCATCAACAGGCTCGTGCCGCAACTCATCGAACGGGGGCGAGTGGTGAGGCCAGACGCTGGGATCAGCCGCGTTTTCCAGTCAGAGACGGGCCTCATGGTGGCCGCAGTCGTGCCCGATGGCCCGGCCGAAAGGGCCGGAATTCGAGGATTTCGGGTGGTCCGCGAGCGGCGGCGGCAGGGGCCTTTTGTGGCCGAAGTCGAGCGTGTCGATCGCAGCGGCGCCGACGTGATCGTGGCCGTCGGTGGCATGCCCGTGCGAACGGCCGACGACTTCCTGTCGGCCGTGGAATCGCGAAATCCGGGCGAAAGCGTGCTGATGAAGGTCCGTCGCGAGGGCTTCGAACTTGATGTCACGGTCGTGTTGGCCGCCGAAAAAGATCCGGACGGCCGGTAGCCAGAAATTTCCGTCTGCGGTGAACCCACTCAGGCCGGGCCGCGTAATCAGGCAAAGCCCCGCTGGCCACCCTAGGGTATGGCCGGAGGCAGCCGACCCCCTCTCAAATTTTTTGAGAGGGCAGTTGACCACGGTTGGCGTGCTGCTAAGCTAGGGGGCTCGAGCAAATGGTTTTCTAACCAGGCGCTCGTGAATGATCTTTGGCAATTCGGCAGTTCGATCTCTTTTGGTTTCGGCCGGCACGCGATCGTGACCGGCAACCGAGAGGATGATCGTCTTTCAGCGTGGGGCTTCGGCACCACCGCTGGCGGATGCTTCTCTCGGGAACCATGAATTCAACAGACAGAAGAACCTTTTAAGGGTTCGGAACAAATGCCGCGGCCGCCATTCCTGGGAAACTGGGAAACCGGCTGGCAGGCGGCGTGACGATCCAATCAATTGAAGGGTTTGATTCTGGCTCAGAGTGAACGTTGGCGGCGTGGATTAGGCATGCGAGTCGAGCGAGAACCGTAGCAATACGGGGACAGCGGCGAAAGGGACAGTAATATGTAGGTACCTACCCTCGGGTCCGGGATAGCTGCGGGAAACTGCAGGTAATACCGGATAACATCTCCGGATCAAAGGTGTGATTCCGCCCGGGGAGGGGCCTGCATCCTATTAGCTTGTTGGCGGGGTAACGGCCCACCAAGGCAACGATGGGTAGCGGGTGTGAGAGCACGACCCGCGTCATTGGGACTGAGACACTGCCCAGACACCTACGGGTGGCTGCAGTCGAGAATCTTCGGCAATGGGGGAAACCCTGACCGAGCGACGCCGCGTGCGGGATGAAGGCCTTCGGGTTGTAAACCGCTGTCGTAGAGGAGGAAGTGCAGGGGGGTTCTCCCCTCTGTTTGACCTATTCTAGGAGGAAGGACGGGCTAAGTTCGTGCCAGCAGCCGCGGTAAGACGAACCGTCCAAACGTTACTCGGAATTACTGGGCTTAAAGGGTGCGTAGGCTGCGCGGAAAGTTGGGTGTGAAATCCCTCGGCTCAACCGGGGAATTGCATTCAAAACTACCGTGCTCGAGGGAGATAGAGGTAAGCGGAACTCAAGGTGGAGCGGTGAAATGCGTTGATATCTTGAGGAACACCGGTGGCGAAGGCGGCTTACTGGATCTCTTCTGACGCTGAGGCACGAAAGCTAAGGTAGCAAACGGGATTAGATACCCCGGT
The DNA here is from genome assembly GCA_031403195.1 of Planctomycetota bacterium. GTDB lineage: Bacteria > Planctomycetota > Planctomycetia > Pirellulales > UBA1268 > QWPN01. Next base: position 35,941 of record JANNSZ010000046.1, read on the forward strand.
AGTCTTAGCTGTAAACGATGAGCACTTGATCGGAGGGTCCTCCATAGCCTTCCGGTCGTAGCGAAAGTGTTAAGTGCTCCGCCTGGGGAGTATGGTCGCAAGGCTGAAACTCAAAGAAATTGACGGGGGCTCACACAAGCGGTGGAGGATGTGGCTTAATTCGAGGCTACGCGAAGAACCTTATCCTAGTCTTGACATGCACGGATTAACTCGGTGAAAGCCGAGCCAGGCCTTCGGGTACAACGTGCACAGGTGCTGCATGGCTGTCGTCAGCTCGTGTCGTGAGATGTCGCGTTAAGTCGCTTAACGAGCGAAACCCTTGTCTCTAGTTGCCAGCGGGTAAAGCCGGGGACTCTAGAGAGACCGCCGGCGTTAAGCCGGAGGAAGGTGGGGATGACGTCAAGTCCTCATGGCCCTTATGACTAGGGCTGCACACGTCCTACAATGGAGCGCACAAAGGGAAGCAATGCCGCGAGGCCGAGCAAATCCCAAAAATCGCTCCCTAGTTCGGATTGCAGGCTGCAACTCGCCTGCATGAAGCTGGAATCGCTAGTAATCGCGGGTCAGCATACCGCGGTGAATGTGTTCCTGAGCCTTGTACACACCGCCCGTCAAGCCACGAAAGTGGGGGGGGCTTAAAGCCGCCGTGCCAACCCGCAAGGGAAGCAGGCGTCTAGAGTCAACTCCGTGATTGGGACTAAGTCGTAACAAGGTAGCCGTAGGGGAACCTGCGGCTGGATCACCTCCTTTCTAAGGATTTCTTAGAAACCTCATCGTTAGCGATAACGTGAGGGATAGAATGGGGCGATCTTGCGAAGGCAAAGTGGTCAGCTCGCTTATGTGAACCAGGGCCCTCAACCCAGGTTCGCCTTACGCGAGCATACTCACCGAATTTATTGAGAACCCGGCCTGGGATGAGCCATCCCAGTGCCGGGTTTTTTTATGCGCAACGCTCGTCCAGGACCAGCCGCTGCTAAAATGGCCGCCATCCTGTGTTCCCTTTCTCCGTTCAGCACACATGATCTCTTGGGACGCCGCCCAACGGCGGGGCTGCCATGAAGCGCATTCGCATCATCCATCACACGGAATACCACTATCGGGAGCCCGTCCGAATCGGCCCTCATCGCGCCATGATGCGTCCGCGTGAAGGTCACGACGTTAAGATCGAGGCCGGCCAAGTCGACATCGCGCCCCCCGCCTCCGTGCGTTGGCTGCGGGACGTTTACGGCAACTCAATTGCCGTCGTCACGTTCGAAGGCTTCACCCAGCACATGAGCATTTCGAGCGACGTCACCGTAAGATTAAATGAC
>JANNSZ010000047.1:0-51008 GCA_031403195.1 Planctomycetota bacterium
GCTTATGGCGTCGCCATCGCAGGTGAGGCGAGCCTGGTCTTGAGCGTCGAGGACATCATCGGCGACTTGCGCGAGGAAGAGACCTCGACCGATCCCAAGACTGGAAAGACGAAGACCAAACCGTTCATGAACATCGAGCGAGTGGTGGCCCGGGTCGTGGACATGATGGTGGTTCGCGAAAAGGAGAAGAAGGAGTTCGGGGTGATCATCCTGGCCGAAGGTCTCGCGGAATTCCTACCGGCGGAATATCTGAAAGGGGTGAAACGCGACGAGCACGAGCACATCGCGATTTCGCAGGTGAATCTCGGCCAGCGCTTCGCCCAGCTCGTCATGGACGCCTACAAGACGCGCACCGGTCGCTCACGGAAAGTGACCGGCCTGCAATTGGGATACGAATCCCGCTGCGCGAAACCGCACGCCTTCGACGTGATGCTGGGCAGCCAGTTGGGCGTGGGCGCCTACCGGGCACTCGCGGAGCGGGGACTCGACGGCGTGATGGTGAGCGTGTCAGGGCAGCTTGACTTGAACTACGTGTCGTTCGCGGAGCTCGTAAACCCTGAGACTCTTGTGACGGTCGTGCGGTACGTCGAACGTGGCAGCGATTTTCATCGGCTTGCCCGCTTCCTCGAGACCTACGTCAACGAGTAGCGTCGGCCAAGCCGAGGTTGACCATGGTCGGCCGGCGAGCAACGCCAAGGGTTCCCTAGGCCGATGTGGATCGCTTCGTGCGATCCACGGCACGCCTCACGACTGCGTGAGCGTGCCCGCTAGATGCACGCCAGCAAAGCCATCCTGGCCTTTGCTGGCGTGATCGGCCCTGGGGAACGCCAAGGGTTCCCTAGGCCGATGTGGATCGCTTCGTGCGATCCACGGCACGCCTCACGACTGCGTGAGCGTGCCTTTCGTGCTCGGAATCCCGGGCTGACGGGGATCGGTTTCGACCGCCATACGGAGAGAACGGGCAAGGCCCTTGAAGACGGCCTCGGCGATGTGGTGGCCATTGCGGCCGTGGTGCAGCACGGCGTGGACATTCGCGCCGGCTGTGGCAGCAAAGCTCTCCCAAAAAACCTCGACGAGCTGGGCATCAAACATACCGATTGTGGGCACGGGGAACTCAACGGCAAGGACGCAGGCTGATCGGCCACCGAGGTCCACTGCAGTGGTGACGAGCGATTCATCCATGGGCAGCACACAGTGGCCGTAGCGGCGGATGCCACGGCGGTCACCGAGCGCTTCAGCGACAGCGCACCCGAGAGCCCGCCCCACATCCTCGACCGTGTGGTGACCGTCGACATGGGTGTCACCCTTACAGGTCACCGTCAGGTCAAAGAGGGCGTGTCCTGCCAGGAGCGTGAGCATGTGATCGAAGAAGCCGACGCCCGTGGCTATCTCGGCACGGCCCGTGCCGTCGAGATCGAGCATGAGCCGAATGTCGGTTTCCTGGGTCATACGGGTCACAGTGGCGGCGCGGGGCATGAGATGGGAAACCAGGGGGGGTCCAAGCCAAACTGATGTTTCAAACGCAACGGTTGCTGACGATCACAGGGTCTTCATGATGGCGAGAAAGGCATCGATTTCGTCATCGGCACCCACGGTGATCCGCAGGCCGTCGCCCCAGCCTGCGTACTGCATGAACCGGACCAGGATTTGACGTGACTTGAGGGCCTCATAGACCGGCTTGTGAGGCCGCTCGGGGTGCGTGCACCACACGAAGTTGGCCTGGCTTTCAACAGCGTCATAGCCAAGGGCCCGCATGGCTTGGGTGAGCCGCTGCCTGGTGGCGATGATTTTTGCCCGGTTGACGGCAAGCCACGCCTGATCATCGATGGCCGCGGTCGCGGCGGCTATCGAGAGGGCATCGCAGTTGTACGAGTCTTTGACCTTCCGAAGCTCGGCAATGATCTCGGGCCGAGCCACAGCGAAGCCGAACCGCAAGCCGGCGAGGGCATACGACTTGGAGAACGACCGCGTCACGATCACCCGCTCGCTTTGCTTCACGAGGGACAGGCAGTTCGTATCGGCATAGTCGCCGTAGGCTTCGTCCACGACCAGTGGACAGGGCAGCCTCTCGGAAAGCTCCAAAACGCGCTCAGGCGCAATGATCGTTCCCGACGGGCTGTTGGGGTTCGCGAGGAATGCCAGCCGTAGACCGTCCCGCGGCGCGGCAAACGCATCGGCCAGGGAAAAGTCCTGCTCATACATCACCTCCTCGCAGTGCGCCCCCTGCAAACCGGCGAGTGTGCGATAGAGGATGTAGGTCGGGTAGGCGATTCGCAGCCACTCCCCTTCACCGACAAACGTGCGAACAAGAATCGTAAGGATGTCGTCGGAGCCGTTTCCGCACAGAATCCAGTCGGGGTCGACGCCGAGCACCTCAGCTGCCCGCATCCGAAAGACAGTCGCCAGAGGATCGGGATACTTCGCGAGCGTGCGTCCCTCGGCCGTGGCAGCAATCGCCCGCGCGACAGCCGGTGACGGCGGGTAGGGATTCTCGTTGGTATTAAGCTTGATCCACTTGCCAGCCTGCGGCTGCTCACCGGGCACATACCCGTCGATCTTCGTGATCGCAGGTCGAACAAGGCTTTGGGCAGCGGATGCCGTGGCTGGCGGGGTCATGGAAGCGTCTTTGGGACTAGCCAACAACGCCGCCGCAGGATGCGGCGGTCGCCGGCCATGGAAAACCTTGGCTTTTCCATCGGTCGGCCAAAGTGGAAAAAGGCCGAGGATGGCTTTTTCCACGAACAGTTAAGTGTAGCTCACGTGCGGCGTTCATCCGCCGAGGCGACACGACCGTCATGATCAGCCGAGCCGGACCTGGACGCTGCGGCGATGGGCCGTCAGACCCTCGACGTCGGCAAGGGTCTGGATGTCGGCCGCAAGGTCGGCGAGGTCGGCCTTTTCGAGCGCGATCACGCTGCTGCCACGGAGGAACTCGTTCGCGGAAAGTCCAGCCGTGAACCGTGCTGTGCCGCCTGTGGGCAGAACGTGCGACGGTCCGGCTGCGTAGTCGCCGGCAGCGACTGGGCTGAAGGGGCCAAGAAAGGCCGCACCCACATGACGGATGCGGGCGAGCGTGGCCTCCGGATCGCAGGTGTCGATCGAGAGATGCTCGGGGGCCATTTCATGCGCGATTGCCGCTGATTCCTCGTCGCTCGAAGTCACGATGATTCCAGCGAAACGTTCGAGGCTGTCTCGCGTGAGCTCAGCACGCTCGAGCACGGCAAGCTGACTCGCCAGCGCCGTGGCGACCGCGTCGGCGAGCCGGCGGCTGGCTGTGAGAAGGATCGCGGAGCCGGGCGAGTGCTCGGCCTGCGCGAGCATGTCGGCCGCCACGAATTCCGGCCGTGCCGCATCGTCGGCCACGATGACGATCTCACTCGGACCGGCAATCGAATCAATGGCGACATCACCGAAGACATACTCCTTGGCAAGGGCCACGAACAGGTTGCCGGGGCCCACGATTTTGTCCACGCGGGGCAGCCCCTCGACACCATATGCGAGCGCTGCCACGGCCTGGGCACCGCCGGCTCGCACGACGGTTGAGACGCCAAGCTCATGACATACGGCCCGTACGAGCGGGTGGTCGGCGCCAAACGGCGTGGGGGGGGCGACCACAACGATCTCGTCCACGCCAGCCACACGAGCCGGCACGACTGTCATCAGGAGCGTGGATGGATAGGCTGCTGCTCCGCCGGGCACGCACACGCCCACGCGACCGAGCGGCACGTACCGCTGGCGGAGTGAGCCTCCACCGGCCAGTGGCACCGTCACGTCACGGGCGAGCAGTGCCTCCTGAAAGCGGCACACTCGGTCACGGATTCGTCGAACGGCCGCCAAAAATTTAGGATCAGCCGCCGCATGAGCCCGTGCAAGCTCCTCGGAGCCTACGAAGAGCGTCTCGGTCGCGACATCGCCCCGGTCGATCCGCCGGGAGTAGTCGAGGAGCGCCTCGAGCCCTCGCGCACGCACGTCCTCACAGATTCGCTCCACGACCTGCCGTGGTGAGAGCGGTTCACCGAAAACATCGATTGTCCGCTGGCGACTTGCCGGGCTGATGACATCCCCCTGCGAGGCAAGTTTGTGCCGCAAAGCATCGAGCCGACGGCGGCCGTCAGGCTCCGAAAGATCAATCCGCGCACCGGGTGTCAAGGTCGACATCATAGTGCCCAAGGATACTCGGCCCGGCCGAGGCGGCGAGCGGCGAGATTTAACGCGGGCTCGAACCACCGGCGACAATCGCCGCCAGCGGGCCTTTTGGTTGCCCCGTCCAGCGGTCGGCGAGCATGCCGATGGTCGCGGTGATGACCTCGTCATCGTCGGCGGCGGTGGCAGCAATCTCGCGGAGGATCGCCATGCCTCTCGCTACGGCCGGAGCCGTCGCAGCCGGATCGACTCCACGGTGCTGAGCCGCAAGCCGGCCATCGAGGCGGACGGCACGCCCCGTGGCTTCGTCGGCCTCTTTGCCTCGACCGAGCGCTGTCAGCGTGATGGCGTGACGCAGATGGATGTCAGGGTCGTCCTTTGCGGCCACCGCGGCTTGGCGGTACGCCGATGCCGCCGCCGCGAGCCCGTCGCGCTCACCGCGTGACGCAACAAGCTGACGATCGCCTTTGGCCACGAGCCTCGCAGCACGAGAGCGGGCCGCCGGTGGACTCGCCACGCTGGCGGTGGCATGCGATGGCGACGCCGCCGCGCGAGGGCTCGTTGGCCGTCGCGCCGTTCCAAGCCAAGGAACCGGTACGGCGTATGGCACAGGGACTGCGTAGGGCACGGGCCACGGCATCAGTCCACCGGAGAAGAACATGACGCCGCTGCCAGGGTTCACGAAATAGACCGACTCCACGCCCGAGTACCATGACGAACCGAAGCCACCACATTGGGGTGGTATCCATGGGGAGCATGGATGGCATGGATAACAAGGTGGGTACAGCGGCGGGCGGCATATGGGGCGAGGCGGACAGTCATAGCCGCTTGCCCATCGGCTTCCGAAGGGATAGCCTCGCGTGACGGCCATGCTGTAGCCCCCCGCAAAGCCAGCGTTGCCATAGGCGAAGTCTCTACAGCGTTCTTGGGCCACCGCTGACGCGATGATCATCAGGACCAAGCACGCAGCGAGACACGGCGTGAAGAACAATCGAATTCGCTGTGCCATGCGGCCGCTTCCCTGAGCCTTTCTCGTCCTCCGGACGCCAACCATCGTACGCAAGTTCCGTTGCGCCAGCCATGATTGGGCGGGACGATCGCCGCGGCCTCACAGACTCCACACGAAACTGGCCAGATTCGCTATCCTTTGGACCGTCGACTCCATCGGTTTCGTTGGAGACACCCAGCGAAGGAGGTCACCCATGTCGCACACGGTCCTGGAAGGCATCGACCTCGGGCTTCCCGAACAGGCCGAGAATCAACTCCGGCGGCTCCGCAGGCCCGAGCGGATTCAGAGTTTCATCAACCGCATCCCCTGGAACACCGAGCCAGATGGCCACACGGCCCGCTCGGTCATAGGCGTCCTCGAGCACAACGCAGCCCACTGCATCGAAGGCGCAGTCGTGGCTGCAGCGGCCCTGGCGACTGCTGGCCACCCCCCCCTTTTGATGGATATGGGTGCCGCCCGCGGCGACGTCGATCACGTGGTGGCCCTTTTCCGCCGCCGCGGCCACTGGGGGGCGATCTCAAAGAGCAACAGCCCCCTGCTCCGCTACCGCGACCCGATCTACCGTTCCCTGCGAGAACTGTCGCTTTCGTTCTTTCCGCAGTATGTGAAGGGCCGCCGCAAGACGCTTCGCACCTATTCAGTGTCAGTGGACCTTCGGAAGTACGACCCGTCGCTCTGGGTGACCCACCCACAATCGATCTGCCAGGAGCTCGTCGACGTTCTCACCATGGCTCGGCATTTCCCGATTGTGCCCCCCGACGCCGAGAACGATCTCCGACTCATCGACGAGATCGAGCAGCAGAGCAGCCGCATGAGTGAGCACGAGTGACGCTGTGGCGCGCATCGGGCGATTAACCCATCGCTGCCTGACCCAGCAGCTTCCGCAGCGCCGTCATTGCAATTTCGCCGAACTGCCGCGGGGGCACACGCCACATACGCGGGTCGTGGATTTCAATCGCCACGCCGCCGGCATAGCCGATCTCGCTGAGCCGTCGCACAAGATCGTCGGCTGGCGACGAGCCTTCACCGGGCAGAATCCGATCGGCATCGGTGGCCATCTCGCGGGGTACATCGGCGACATCAGAGAGCTGGACGTGGGCGAGGTTATCGGTCGAGAGAAGCCAGATGTCGAGCGGCTTGCTCGGCCCGACCGTCCAATGGAACCAGTCGAGACAGAGGCCGAGTGACGCCAACCCCACATCCTCGACGAGGGCCACGGCCGACTGGAGGTTGTTGGGAAAGCTCGCCCGCGCATCGAACTCGAGCGCGAGCCGCACTCCCATGTCGCCCGCCCGCTTTGCCGCCTCGACAAGGCTCGCCGACAGGCGGCCACAATCCTGCGGCCCGAGTGGACCGTGGGCATCGCCACTGACTACAAGCACTGGGATGCTGAGGTCGCGACACAGGGTCAGCCTCGCATCAAAGGTCTTCCAGTGTTCGCGGCGGGCCTCGCCCTGGCTCGTCAAGAGCCCTCCCTGAAAACTGGCCGCGAGCGGAGCGATGCCGTGCTGCGAAAAGGCCTCACTGAGCTCGGCCACCGACCGCTGCTTCAGGAACGCATCGGCATGACCGAGCCAGAGATCGACCGCATCGACATGCCCTGCGGCATAGTCCGCGAGAATGTTTTCCAAGGCCGCATCAAGGGAGCACACCGTAGCAATCGAGGGCCGCATGGCAACGCTCATGCCAGCCGGTCCCGCAGCCGGTCCACGACTTCGTCGACCGGGACTCGCTCCTGAACGAGCGAGTCCCGGTCGCGAAGCGTCACGGATTGGTCGGAGAGCGTCTGGCCGTCGATCGTCAGGCACCAGGGCGTGCCCGCCTCGTCCTGCCGGGCGTAGCGTCGCCCCACCGAGCCTTTCTCGTCGTACTGACACGGCATGTGCCGCTTGAGGCGTCGGTAGAGATCGGTTGCCACCTCTGGCATGCCGTCTTTCTTCACGAGCGGGAGGATCGCGGCCTTCACTGGAGCAAGCCGGGGATGGAGCTTCATGACAGTCCGGCTTCGCGGCTTGCCGTCTTCATCCGGCACCTCATCCTCGTGGTAGGCATCGCAGAGGAAGGCTAGGACAGCGCGGTCGGCGCCGGCCGACGGCTCGATCACGTGTGGCACATAGCGTTCGCGGCTGATGTCGTCGAAGTACGACAGATCCTTGCCGCTGCCTCGGTGGCGAGGCTTACCATCGGGGCCGGTCTCGACAACCAGTTCGCCATCCTTGCGAACAAGTTTTCCCTCCATATGGCTTCGGAGATCGAAGTCGCCGCGGTGGGCGATCCCCTCGAGCTCGCCAAACTCTCCCTCGGCCAAGAATGGGAATGCGTATTCAATGTCGGCGGTCCCGACGGAGTAGTGCGAGAGCTCGTCTGCTGCATGCTCACGCAACTGCAACTTGCCCTCGGTGAGTCCCAGATCGAGATACCACTTCCAACGGCGGTCACGCCAGTAGCGGTACCACTCGGCTGAGTCGGCCGGGCGGCAAAAGAACTCAATCTCCATCTGCTCGAACTCACGCGACCGGAACGTGAAATTCCGCGGTGTGATCTCATTTCGGAAACTCTTGCCGATCTGGGCGATCCCAAATGGTACGCGGACCCGCGATGTGTCGACGACATTCTTGAAGTTGACGAAGATGCCCTGCGCTGTCTCCGGCCGAAGAAACGCCCGGTCATCGTCATTCCCGCTGGCGAGCGCCCCAATCCGCGTCTCGAACATGAGATTGAATTCGCGAGGCTCGGTAAGTGTGCCCGGCGCAGCCGCATCTGGCCCGAGGGCAGCAGCCAGACTCAACCGGCCCGCCGTGATCGCGGTCGCGAGAGGCTCGATCTCGCCGCTCCACTCGATCTCACCGACCTGCTTCGCACGCAGGCCAAAATACTTTTGGGCACGAGCCGTGAGCTCAATCGGAGCGTCGTCGCCTGTCGCATCCGTTGTCACAAAGGCGACTTTGTCGCGATAGGACGCCTGCCGACCCAGGAGATGGTCATATCGATACCGCTTTTTGGACTCGCGGCAGTCGATCATCCAGTCATGAAAAAGATCGAAGTGGCCCGAGCACTTCCATACCTGCGGGTGCATGATGATCGTGCAGTCGAGGCCAGCCATTTCGTAGGCGGCAGGCGCACCAACGGGCGTCGCAAGTTCGTCGTGCCCGGCAACCATATCGTGCCACCAGGCGTCCTTGAGGTTGCGCTTGAGGGCCACGCCGAGGGGCCCGTAATCCCAAAACCCGTTGAGCCCCCCGTAGATCTCACTCGACTGAAAGATGAAACCTCGCCGCTTGGCAAGTGACACGATTTTGTCCATGCGTGACTGATCGGTGGGTGCGGTCATGGATTTTCATGGAGTGAGATGGGGATCGCAGCGGAGCCGAAGTGTATTCCGAAAGTTGCTTGCGGGCGTAGTCCACTCGCGGAAACCGCCAGGACGGTGCCGCCCCGATCCCGGCTCCATCACCGGTGCTCCAAGAGCACAAGTCGATTTGGTTGCGTCCGAAGACGTGGGACGACGGGGAGAGAGTCGATCGTGGCGGCGGCAGTGATATCGCATTCCATACCGAGCGCGACCAGATTCTTGCCTCCCGCGCTGTCTCGAAACGCGTGGACAATGCTGTTGGAGAGATTCGAAACGTGGTTCTTGACTAGCTCGCGGTACTGTTCTCGTGCCACACGAGCAGGTTCGTCGAGTGAGTCGTGTGTGGCATCATCGTCGTGAGCAGCAGCGTCAAGGATTGCGCCGGCTGTCAGCACGTCCTCACGTGTGACTTCGCCGTCTGTACCGGCGCAGACGAGATGGACTGCGCTCAAGCCCTGCGCCAGGGCCAGACGCTTGGCGGCCGCGGCGACGGCGGTGCGGTTGACCATCGCTCCCACGAGCACTTCCGTGGCTTCGTGGCAGGCTGCGAGGGCAGCCGTGCCGTTGGTCGTGGTGATCACGACGGTTCGTCCGGCCACACGGGCGAGTGTGTATTCCAGCGGCGAGTTCCCAACATCGAACCCTTCGATCCGTACGCATCCTCGTTCCCCGCCAAGAACGGCTCCGGGGCAGGCTGCCGCCGCGGCGCGGGCCTCCTCGATTGACCGGCGGGGCATGACGGCGACGGCCCCGTGGGCCAGCGCGGTGATCATCGTGGTCGAAGCCCGCAGGACATCGATCACGACGGCGATCCCTCCCGCGGCGGACCCCGGCGGCATACGATGGAAGACGTTGTGACAGTGCCAGCGCATGCGGCTCTTGAAAAATGGGCGTCACGACCACCACACCCGATGAGATTCGCGCCTGTGACCGCTGACCGAATTGCCACGATAGAAGATTCTCCGGCCACCGTCGACAAGAGCGGCGACCGCGTCCGTGGGATGTTCGCCGAAATCGCGCCGCGATACGACCTTGCCAACCGTCTGCTCTCCGGAGGTATCGACATCCTGTGGCGGCGGACGACTGTGCGTCGTGCACCTCCCCCGACCGCTGGCGCGATCCTTGATGTCTGCTGCGGGACGGGAGATCTCGCACTCACCTACGCGGCCAAGGCGCCGCCAGACGTGCGGATCGTCGCAAGCGATTTTTGTAGGCCGATGCTCGATCGGGGAGCGGAGAAGGCGATGCGTGCCGGCCGCACGATTGAGTGGGTCGAGGCAGATGCGATGGCGCTCCCCTTCGATGACGCCGAGTTCGATCTCGTCACGGTGGCGTTTGGACTACGGAACATCGCCGACACATCTCGCGGGCTCGCCGAGATGGCACGAGTCACGAAGCCCGACGGGCGGCTTGCGATCCTCGAGTTTTCGCTGCCGCGATCGACTGTCATCCGGCAGGGCTATCTCTGGTACTTCCGGAACGTCTTGCCGCGGCTCGGCAATGCGGTAGCTCGTAACGGGTCCGATGCCTACACCTATCTGAATAAGAGCGTCGAAGAGTTTCCGTCGGGTGAACGGCTCGCTGCACTTGTGCGGCAGGCTGGGTATGAACGCATCGAGATGGTGCCGCTCACATTTGGTATCGCGACGCTCACGATCGCCACGCGAACCGCCGCTGCTGAAGGGGCTTCGCATGGCTGAGTCGGCCCCACTCGTCGTTGCGATTACCGGCGCCTCGGGCGCGGCCTACGGTGTTCGGTTGGTGGAAGTGCTCCTCGCTGCAGGCACAACTGTCCATCTCTCCATCAGCACGTCGGGCCAGGCGGTCATCAAAGAAGAGCTCTGTCGCTGGGTTGACCTCGAGCGATTCGACCTGCCTACGCTCCTCGGAGGCCCCGCGCCGCCCACCGGCCGGCTCCACTACCACCACCATAAGAATCTCATGGCGCCGATCGCCAGCGGGTCGTTTCTGACCGCAGGTATGGTGATCTGCCCGTGCAGTGGCACCACGCTCGCCTCGGTGGCCCATGCCATCGGCGAGAATCTCATCCACCGGGCTGCGGAGGTACACCTCAAGGAGCGACGGAAGCTCGTGGTGGTGCCTCGGGAAACGCCATTGTCGCTGCCGCAGCTCAAAAACATGCAGGCGATTCATGAGGCTGGCGCGGTCGTACTGCCTGCGTCACCAGGTTTCTACGCGGGCGCCGAGACGGTTGCCGACCTCGTCGACTTTGTGGTCGCCCGAATCTGCGATCAGCTCAGTGTGGACCACTCACTGATGCGTCGTTGGGGCACCGACGCATGACGGCCTCATCGCCAGCTGCGCCCTCGCAGACCGGCACGCCGGTTGTCGATGATGGGAAGCCCCACCCCCCATCGCGATTGCGGACCTACCTCGAGCTCGTGCGGTTTAGCCACACGATTTTTGCCCTACCATTTGCCGTCATTGCGGCTCTCATCGCCGTGCGATCCGGAAGCGACGGCCGCTGGTCGATCGACGAGCCGTGGTCGCTCATACGGCCTGCGGTTGGAATCCTTGCCTGCATGGTGACTGCTCGCACGGCGGCGATGGCGTTTAATCGACTCGTTGATCGAGCCATCGACGCCGAGAATCCGCGCACTGCCTCACGGCATTTGCCGCGGGGCGCTGTTGGCGCTGGCGAAGTGCTTGGGCTGGTGGTCGCATCCTCGGCGGCCTTCATTGCGGCAACCCTCGTCTTCCTCCCCAACTGGCTCCCTCTGGTGCTCGCGATCCCAGTACTCGCTTGGCTCCTGGGCTATTCGTTTGCGAAACGATTCACAGCGTTTGCCCATGCGTGGCTTGGCGCGGCGCTCGGTCTCGCTCCCATCGCGGCATGGTTCGCCCTGCGGGGCGAAATTGTCATCCAGAACCCGCTCGACATTCTTCCTGCGGCCGTACTCGGCCTCGCGGTGACGACGTGGGTTGCCGGTTTCGACATCATCTACGCCTGCCAAGATGCTGCCTTCGACTCCGAGCACGGCCTCCATAGCGCCCCGGCTCGGCTGGGGGTGCCCACGGCCCTGCGTCGTGCCAAGTGGCTCCACCTTTTCACGCTGGTCGTGCTGGCGTGCCTTCCGAGCGTGGTCCCCGAGCTTGACTGGATCTATTGGGTTGCCCTGGCTGCCATCGCAGCGCTCTTGGCCTGGGAGCACGGCCTCGTCCAACCCGATGACCTGTCGCGGGTCAACCAGGCCTTCTTCACGGCCAATGCCACGATCGGCCTTGTTCTTTTCGCGGCGATTGCGCTCGATCTCTGGTGAACGCTGGGAAAAGGGCTCAGGCAGGCGCCGAGTGTTCCTTTCGAGGAACGAAACCGAGCCCGAAACAGCCGGCCATTATGATCCAGAAGGCAAGGCATTCTGGACGCCGGAGGTCATGAAAATCGAGCAGGTGCGGCACATGTGGTACGGGCGACTTTTCTTCCTTTGGCTGGTCCTCGCCATGCTCCTGCGCTGCGTGCTGCATCGTGCCGGCGGTGAGCGGCCAGCGGGTGTCGAGCCACTGCTCGTAGCGTTCGGCGGCGGCCCGTCGGCCTACCTCTAGTTTCTCAAACGACTGTGACCATCCGGCTGGCTGGCCGGCGCCGGCCGCTCGCTGGGCAGCCTGCGGATCCCAATCGCTGTTGAGGCCCCAATCGGCAACCAGCTTCACGCCGATCACGATCACGAGCAGATAGGCCGACTCCTCAAATCTCGGAAACCGATCGAGAAGCTTGACGAACACGGCGGCGGCGAATCGCATCAGGATGACACCGAGAATACCCCCGGCGATCACGACCCAGAGCTTCTCCTGGCGACTGCCAGCCAACGCCATCGCCGCGAGAATCGAGTCCACGGCAAACGCAACGTCAGTGAGCTCGATTACCAAAACGGTGCCCCAGAACGACGGGTACCGCTTGCGTTTGGCCCCTCGGGTTGGGCCCGCCTCAGCCACTGCGGCAGCAGCCTCACCTGTCACAAGTGATGCGCCGACGGGCACACGTTGCCTGATTTCGATGTCTTCTTGCGCTTGCGACAACTCGCCTCCGGTGGCCACATCGATCAGGATCGGTTGCCCCGATGCATCGAGCTCGATTCGTTCCTCCTCCTCGTCCTGAGACTCGAAGAAAAGGTGCTTGACCGCAATGAAGATCAAGTATCCGCCGCCCAGCAGCTTCACGAACGTCCATTGCAATAGAAAACTTGCCGTGGCAATGGCAATCACGCGAAACACAAAAGCCCCGATGAGCCCGTAGGACAGCGCCAGCGGTCGCAGGTGCGGCGGCAGTCGCTTGGCGAGGAGGCCGAGCACCAGCGCGTTGTCGATCGAGAGGACCCCTTCGAGCAGGACCAGCATCCCGACGACCACCATGTCGCCCCACTCGAACTGCTGGCCAAGAATCGCAAAGACGGGCACCGGGAGGAGGATCGCCAGGGACGGAATCATCGAATACCCTTCAACGGACGTCTGGGACGAGGCGGGGGGTGGTGGCACTGCGCGCGGCGGAGCCAGCTATATGGGGATGTGAAAACTACCCGATGGTGGTCATTGTGCGCCAGAGGACGTGCTGGAACGCGGGTCAGCAGGGCACAAAGGGGCCGCGGAGGCGCGACAAGCCTGCCGCACGCGGTAGACCTGCTTGTTTTTTTAGGGTGTTGCGGATTCTAGCCGCTTTCGGTTCTGGTAGTAATCTGTTCGATTCCGTTCCCCCGCCCCCAGCCGGTCCCGCCCCATGATCAGAGCCGTCGCCCCATCGCTCGAATTGATCCGCGAAAAGATCGAAGCTGGCGACCGGCTCACGGCCGCTGAGGCCGAATCGCTCTGGGATCCCGCGATCGACCTCCATGAACTCGGCGAGCTCGCCACTATTGTTCGCGAGCGGAAACATGGGGATGTTGCCTACTACAACATCAATACGCACCTCAATCCGACGAATGTCTGCGTCTACCGCTGCACGTTCTGCGCCTTTCGAGCTGATCTTCGAGAGGCTCGAGGCTACGCGATGAGCGACGAGCAGATTCTTGCCCGTGGCCAGGAGGCCGTCGATGCCGGCTCCACGGAGATGCATATCGTCGGTGGCCTCCACCACCAAAAAGACTACGACTGGTATCTGAACATCGTCCGGCTCCTTCACGACGCCTATCCATCGCTCCACCTGAAAGCCTGGACACCGGTTGAGATCAACTGGTTCTGCCACCTCACAAAGCGAAGCGTCCGCGACATTCTTGGAGAGATGAAAGACGCCGGCCTCGCGAGCCTGCCCGGTGGCGGTGCCGAGATCTTTCATCCCGAGGTTCGTGACAAAATCTGTGAACACAAGGCCGACACACGTGAATGGTTCACCATCCACCGCACGGCCCACGAACTCGGCCTGCGAAGTAATGCCACGATGCTCTATGGGCACATCGAGAACGCCTTCCATCGCACCGACCACCTTCTACGGCTCCGTGAGCTTCAGGATGAGACGGGAGGTTTCCAGACCTTCATCCCACTCGCGTTTCACCCCGACAATACACAGCTTTCGCACATCCCAAAACCTTCACCTGCGATGAGCCTCCGCACGATGGCAATCAGCCGCCTCGTGCTCGACAACTTCGACCACATGAAGGCCTACTGGATCATGCTCGGCATTGGCACCGCCCAGGCCGCCCTGGCCTACGGGGCTGATGACCTCGACGGCACGGTTCGCCACGAGCTCATCTATCACGATGCCGGAGCCACAACGCCGGAAATCCTTTCGGTGGACGCAATCATGCGGCTCATCCGAGAGGCAGGCCGAGAACCGGTTGAGCGGGACACGCTCTATCATCGCGTCGTCCGGGACGGTGCCACCTGGCACGTCGCCGAGGCCGTCAACGCCGTTCGGGCTTGACGACCGCGGCTTTGCCACGGGCTGGTGATCTGCTGGCCATCATCCAGCCCGCGCGATGCGAACTGGGGCAACGAAGCGGTAGCTCGGCCATATCCGGCTGATGAGATTCGCGCCGAACCGAGCGGCGCAAAACTCGTAGTCCGGCCCGTAAAACTCGGCAATCTCTCGCTGAAGTGATTCCGTGGCATTCCCGAACTGGGGCGAGGCGTTCACGCGGGTTTCCGTATCCGGCTCGATGAACCGCAGTCCCAAAAAATCGGTGATGTCTCGGATGGTCTCGGCGGAGAACAACGTTTCGTAGAACTGGAAATGGAGTTGGTCGGCTGCGAAGGCAGCCTCAAGGCTTCGGATCGTCTCGTCGTAGCGTGTCCGAAGCGCGTACCCCACATTTCTCTAGTCGGAAAATGCTCTGGGAAATGGCCGATGATCTGGGGGTTGCGCCAGGATTACCCGACCTGACCAAGTCCCAGCATCGTGCCCCATCGGTCGAGGACGAGCTTTCGAAGGCGGTCGAATCTCGGATCGGCTAAATCCGGGTCTTGTTGAAAGACGGCCAGGGCGTCGCGGCGAGCCTCGGCCACCACAGTGCCATCTCGGAGGAGATCGGCAAGATAGAGCGGCGGAGCTCCGCTCTGTCGTGTGCCCACAAGATCCCCAGGTCCTCGTAGCTGAAGATCCTTCTCTGCGAGTTCAAATCCGTCGCAGGTCGCTACAAACGTGTCGACCCGTGGATGGGACTCGGTCCCCGAGCGAGTCACTGCCCCACAAATGCCGCGAGTCGGCCCACGGGCCACGCGGCCACGCAGCTGGTGGAGTTGGGCGAGGCCAAACGATTCCGCATCGAGGATCGTCATGAACGTGGCCTCGGGCACGTCGATCCCGACTTCGATCACGCTCGTGGCCACGAGCACGTCGAGCTTTCCAGCCCGAAAGTCCTCCATGACCCCAGCCTTCGCAGCGGGTTTGAGTCGGCCGTGGATCAGACCAAGCCGAAACGCTTCGAGCGGCCCGTGGGTCAGTTCCTCAAATGTCGATGCGATCGTCGCGAGGTCTCGCTTCGACTCTTCGACCGCGGGAACGACGACATAGCCTCGACGGCCTGCCATGAGCTTCTCTCTAAAAAATTCCCACCAGCGATCAAGCTCGTCGGGAGTCACGCGGTATGTCGCGACCGGCTGGCGACCAGGCGGCTGTTCGTCGAGTGTCGAGACGTCGAGATCGCCATACACGGCGTGGGCGATCGTCCGGGGAATGGGCGTGGCCGTCATGACGAGCGTGTGCGGCTCAGCGGCGGCCTGCTGGAGAACCGCTCGCTGAAGGACGCCAAACCGGTGCTGCTCGTCGATGACGACAAGTCCGAGATGACGAAACGTCGCTGTGCCACTCACCAGTGCCTGCGTTCCGACGACGATATCTGTATCGCCGGCGGCAATTCGGGCGAGTACCTGCTCCCGTTCTTTCGTCGTCTGGCCGCCGACAAGCAGGTCGACCGCGACACCACTTCCTGCCAGGAGTCTGCGGAGCGACGCCAGATGCTGACGGGCGAGCAGCTCCGTCGGCGCCATGAGAGCCGCCTGATACCGCGGCGTTTTTTCCGACGGACCATCAGGCCGTGGCGAAGTCATCGAGGCCACGGGCGTGGCCACTGCTGCCAGCATCGCGTAGATCGCGACCGCTGTCTTGCCACTCCCCACGTCGCCCTGAAGCAGACGATTCATCGGCTCCTCACGGGCAAGGTCTGCGGTGATCTCACCGCAGACGCGCCGCTGGGCGGCAGTGAACTCGAATGGAAAGCGGGCCCTGATGCGGGCATCGAGCCGCCCGTCGACGACGAGCGGTGGTGCCGCATGGGCTCGCTTCTGCTGCCCGCGGTGCATCCGCAGCGCGAGCTGAAGCATGAAAAGCTCCTGATACACCAGCCGCCGCCGAGCGGCGTCGATCATCTCTTGGCTCGACGGCCGATGGATTTCATGGAGCGCCTTCTCGATCGGCAAAAGCCCCTTGTCGACGAGCATCGCGTCCGGAAAGGCTTCGGGGCAGATGCCGACCGCATGGTCAAGCGCCGCCTGCACGGCCATCCGGACATGCGACTGCTGGACACCCTCGGCCAGTGGATAGATGGCCAGCCACTCCGAGCCGTGCGCAGCCTCATCACCGGCGAGCCAGCGAACTTCCGGGTGAGTAAACTCCCACCCGCTGCGGCCACGCCGCGGCGCGCCGGCGAGCACGACCCGCATACCACGCTCGAACCGCTTGGCCATGAACGGCATGTTGAACCAAATGCCGCGGATTCGCTCACCCGCTGCATCGATCGTGATCGTCAGAATCGTGCGACCTGCAAACGATGTCCGCGAGGCCACGTCGGTGACCGTGCCGGCCACGGAGGCGTGCTCTCCATCTTGAAAAGTGGTCGCCGCGTGGGCTCCGGAAAAATCACGGTACTCCCGCGGAAAATGCATGAGCGCGTCACGGACGGTGATGAGTCCGAGCTTGGCGAGCTTTTCAGCCCGTGTCGTGCCGACGCCGGGCAGTCGTTCGAGCCGCGTGGCAAGGCTCGGCTCGAGGCGAGAGGGTACGGCATCCATGGACAATAGCGTACGCGGGTCGCCTACCCACCCTCCTTGAACCGCTGATAGGCGGCCACGGCCAGGCGATCACACTCCTCGTTCTCGGCGTGCCCTGAGTGACCCGCCACGTGCGTAAAGCGAACTGTGTGGGCAGCGGCGAGCTGGTCGAGCGACCGCCAAAGGTCTTCATTTTTGACTGGCACGAGCCGACCCTTCTCTTTTCGCTTCCAGCCCTGGTTCTTCCACTTGGGCATCCAGTCAGACAGCCCAGTACCCACGTAGACGCTGTCGGTCACGAGCTCCACAACCGTCGGCCGCTTGAGCTGTTCGAGGCCGCGCACGACCGCCGTGAGCTCCATCCGATTGTTGGTCGTCGTAGGCTCCGCGCCCGAGTCCTTCGTCTCACGGCCGCTTTCCGGGTGGCGAAGGATGTAGGCCCATCCCCCTGGACCTGGATTGCCGCTGCAGCCGCCGTCAGTGAACAGAATGACTTCCGGAGTAGGCGTTGTTTTTACCATGAGTTCTGATCCTCCTGATGCATTCGAACGGTCGCGGAAGGCACCTGCTATGCAACGCCCCGCGTCGCGTGAAGTGACAACGACGCATCATCACGATTCAGCTCGAGCTGCACCGGAAGCCGCACCGTGAACCGACTCCCACGCCCCAGCTGGCTTTCGAGCGACACGTCACCCCCGAGCAGCCGACACAGCTCCCGCACGATCGACAGCCCAAGGCCGGTTCCGGAAAACTCGCGAGTCATGGCGTCGTCGCGACGGAACACATCCCCCTGACGAAACTTCTCGAAGATCGCCTGCTGGTCCTCCACAGCGATGCCGACGCCGGTGTCGATCACATCGAGTAGAAACTCCTGCGGCGAGCCGGCCATCACTTCAGCGAGACGGGCCTGAACATCCACTCGTCCTCCCTCCGGCGTGAACTTGATGGCGTTGGAGAGCAGATTCGCCAGGATCTGCTGAACCTTGGCCTGATCCTGCACAACCTCTTCAAGCAAAGGGTTGACTTCGTAGGAAAGCTGGATGTTCCGTTTCTCGGCAAGCGGGCGGACCATGTCGCACTGGGCCGAGATGGCTGCCTCGGGGCGAAATGCTGCCGGCCGCACCTCCATCTTGCCTGCCTCGATCTTCGCCAGGTCGAGGATGTCATTGATCATCTCCAGGAGCATCCGCCCTGATGTGCGGATGTTCTCCACATACCGCCGCTGCTTGGCGTCGAGTGATTCAATCGACCCCAACACGTCGGAGAAGCCGATGATGCTATTGAGTGGCGTCCGGAGCTCATGGCTCATCGTGGCCAGAAAATCCCCCTTGAGCCGATTCGTCTCATAGAGGTTAAGGTTGGCCTGCGCGAGCTCGTCGACCTTCCCGTCCAGAGCGCTGTTGGCCTTCCGGATCTCGTCTTGAGTGTCGAGCAAGCCGCGAAGCATCCGATTGAAGGCGACGCCAAGCTCCTCGAACTCATCGGCCGTGTGGATGTCGGCACGAGCATCGGTGTTGCCCCGGCGAATCTCGTCGGCGACGTCACGAAGATGCTCGAGAGGCTTGACAATCACAAAGCGGATGATGGCATAGGCAACGAGCATCGCGAGAAAGGCCGTCACGATTGCGGTCGCCAGAAGCAGCGCCCGGTTGGCGTTGATCGCTTTACGGGTGGCCGCGTCGGGCATCACGAGCTTCACCACCGCCATGAGATCCCCCTCGGCGAGCCGCTGGCGTCCCTCCGCCCCGGCAGTGCCCGCTGGCCCACGGTATTCGTGGCAGATCGCGCAGTCTTTCCGGAACCGAATCGGCTGATAGTAGTGGTATTCGGCTTTGTCGTCGGTGCGGAAATCACGGCACTCGAACCGCCCCGCCGCGTCGGGCAGAGGCTGCCCAGGGCCGGCTGGCGACTCCTCCTTGAAGTAGTCGAGAACCGCCTGGTCGAGCCGCCGGTAGTGTGCCGCTTCCTCCGGCCCCGCGTCGGGCCGCAAGAATCGCCACTGATACCGCTCACCGAGGAGCCTCTTCTCGAGGCTTTCAATCGTGCTGGCGTACTGCTGGTCTTTCTCCAGGATCTTCCAGTGGTGCTGGAGCATGATGGCGTCAACGACATGCCGAGCAGTCGCCTGGCTACTCGAGTAGACGAGTTGCTCAGTCCGGCTGCCGTACCACCAAAAGCTCCCCGCGATGAGCGCGAAGAGGCAGAGTCCGAACAGGAACCGAACCTTCCGTTCGAGGCTGGTTTCGCCGAGGATGTCGCGGAGGGAGCGGTAAGACACGTGTTTCGTGCTCGATTGATCCGTTCAACGAGTCCCGATCGCAGATCCCCTTCGCGGAGCGACGGGACACGCGACCTGGTTGCCCAAAGCTCCAAATCTTACAGCATGTCTACCGGGTCGACGTCCACGATCCAGGCGAGGTCCGTAGGCGTCTTGAGGCCCGCGGTTGCCCGACGCACGAGACCACGGAGTACCATGCCGTCGGGGCCGAGCACCTGGAGGTGCCAGCGAAACCGCTCGCGCAACCTCGGGATCGGGGCAGGCGCCGGGCCGAGAACGCGAATCTCGGCCTGACCCGAGCCTGGTGGCACTGCGGCAGCCTCTGCCCGAAGTCGCTCGGTGAGGTGTGTGGCCCACTCGCGCACCCGTCCCTCATCAAGTCCACGTACAACGAAACGGATGACACTGCCGTACGGTGGATAAACGAGTGCCTCGCGGATCGGCAACTCGCTCTTTACGAAGGCCTCATAGTCATGCGCGACGGCCGCGCGGATTGCCGGATGCTCGGGCGTACTCGTCTGGACAACGACGCGGCCGTCGAGTTGACCACGACCGCTGCGGCCGGACACCTGCGTGACAAGCTGGCAGGTTCTTTCGGCCGCCCGAAAGTCGGCGAGATGGAGCGCAGCATCGGCGTTGACCACGCCCACGAGCATGACTCCAGGAAAATCGAGCCCCTTGGCGATCATCTGGGTGCCCACGAGGATGTCGATGTGGCGATCGCGAAACGCATCGAGTGTCTTTTCGTGGCTGCCGCGGCTACGCATCGTGTCGGTGTCCATGCGGGCCACGGACGCATCGGGAAAAGCCTTGCGGATCTGCTCCTCCAGCCGCTGGGTTCCTGTGCCGCGCTGGGCCAGGCCCGGCGTCCGACACTCCGGACAGTCGGCTGGAAGCCTCACCACGAGGCCGCAGCCGTGGCAGATGCCGCGATTCCCCGGCTGGTGAAGCGTGAGCGTGATGTCACACTGCGAGCACCGCATGGTGTGGCCGCAGGCGCGGCACTGCACATGCGTGGCGAAGCCACGGCGGTTCAAGAGCAGCATCACCTGACCGCCGGCCTCGAGCGCCCAGCGGATACCGGCAGCGAGTCTCGGGCTGACAACTCCGCGTGCACGGGCGGCCGGGTCACGAAGATCGACCGTGATCACGCCCGGCAACTGTGAGCCGCCTACACGACCAGCAAGTCGACACATTCGCCATTCGCCGGCAAGGCACCGCGAGAAGGTCTCGAGCGCCGGCGTGGCCGACCCGAGCACGAGCGGCACCCCCTCGGCACGGGCGATCCATTCGGCAACATCGCGGGCGTGATATCGGGGTGACGTAGCCTGCTTGAAGGAGCTTTCGTGTTCCTCGTCGATCACGATGAGGCCGAGCCGTGGGGCTGGCGCGAAGATTGCCGAGCGGGCTCCGACCACGACCTTGACGCGGCCCGCGGCAATCTCACGCCATTGGGCGTGCCGTTCGGCCGGCGTGAGATGGCTATGCAGGACCGCGACTGTGCCGAATCGAGCACGAAAACGGTCGCAGGTTTGGGGCGTGAGGCTGATCTCCGGCACGAGCACGATCGCCTGTCGCCCAAACGAGATCGTTTCCTCGACCGCCTGAAGATAGACCTCTGTCTTGCCACTGCCCGTGACGCCAAAGAGAAGAATGGTCTCGTGCCGTCCTGCCCGCATTGGGTCAGTGATAGCCGCGAGGGCCTCTGCCTGGGCGTGCGATAGCGCGTCGGGCCTGTCGTGGGTAATCCCCGGTCGGTCGGATGTGGCCGTGCGGCGAGCCTCGACTGAGCCCACTTCGTGGAGCAATCCGTTCTTCACGAGCCGTGTGATGACCGCTCGGCTGGCACCGCTGGCAGCAGCCAACTGGTCGGCCGTGGCGGGCTTTCCGGCCGCCGCAAGCACCTTTGCCTGCGCTGGCGTCAACGTCCGCTCGATCGGCTTTTCCGAGGCCAGCAGCAGCGGCGAGAGTTTTACTTTTTTTCGCATCCGCACGCCCGACGGAAGCACCGCCTCGAGCACTTCGCCTCGCCTCGCCATCCACCGCTCAGCCATCCACTCGGTGAGCTCAAGCATGCGTCGCGAGAGGAGGGGTTGGTCGTCCTCCACGCCGGCAACACTCTTGAGCGGCGATTGAGGAAGCTCGCCCGACCGCACGGCTACGCAGTAGGCTAGACGGGGCTGGTTGGCTTTGCCGAGCGGCACACAAACGCGACGTCCTGGCTCCACGCTCCCGAGCAGCGACTCAGGAACCAAGTAGTCGAGCGGTTTATCGACACCGTCGGGGAGAACGACCGTGGCCACCGTGCCGTGGCGTGCGTCGTCTTCGACCCAGGCCGGTCGGTGTTCGAAAAGACTGCGCTGCGCGGACTGGTCAGGGCCCATGCGGCGGATTAGACCATATGCCTTGCCGTCTATCCGCGGCCCCGGAGAGCGATGTATGCGAATTGGCGTGTTCGGTGGGAGCTTTGATCCGGTGCACTACGGGCACCTCCTCGCGGCCGAGTGCGCCCGCCAACAGGCACGCCTCGACCGCGTGCTCTTCGTGCCAGCCGCCGCGCCGCCCCACAAGCCAGGCGTGCAGCTCGCCGACGCTTCGCATCGCCTCGCGATGCTGTCGCTTGCGATCGGTGGCCACGACGCTTTTGCCGTCTCGACGATCGAGACCGATCGCGGTGGCACGAGCTATACCGTGGACACACTGAACGACCTCGCCGCACAGCACCCCGGCGACACACTCGTGCTCCTGCTTGGCCCTGACAGTCTCGCGGGGCTTTCTGCCTGGAAGGCTCCCGATCAGATCGCGATGCTCGCCGAGATCGTGCCTGTTGAGCGCGAACAGCTTGACGATGTCCGGGCTGCTGCTGCGGAGTCGGGGCTGGCCGGTGTCCTCGGCGATTCTGTGGTCACGGCAATCCTGGACCGCCGCGTGCGGATGCCGGTGGTCGGCATTCGCGCCACCGACCTCCGCGCCGCAGTGGCACGTGGCCAGAGCATTCGCTACCGCACCCCCCGCGCGGTCGAGCGATACATTGACACCCACGGCCTCTACCGAGGCGCTTGACGCACCGCCTTGAGCCTCGCAGTGAGGAGGCGGCTCATCGGCTCGCGACAGACTCGTGGATCGGCGGCGAGGGCCCGGAGCATCACCTCGAGACGCGCCGCCGGTGCCTGCTCGAGATTCAGGAGCAGATGCTGCCCCCCCCCGACCACGCATGGCCCGCCGGCGAGGTCGCCCAGCGGCTCTTCACGGACGGTGTAGCCAATATCGGTGGCGAGTTGGCATGCCTCCGCGAGGAGGCCGAGCGTGTCCATCGTGTGTGTGCTGTGCCCTGGGAGAGACGCGGGGTCACCGTGGTCCGAACGTGGGAAGGCCGCGTTGCTCGCGGCGGGCATCCATCGCCCGACGGTGTTCGGTAAAGCGGGCTCGCTCCTGGGGCGTGGTGCGGTCAATCATCGATTTCCGCCAGCGGTTTCGTTCTTCCTCCGAGCGAGAGCCTCCACGGGGACCGCCCGGCGGGGTGGGTGGCCCGCCTGAGCCTTGCGTCGACGAAGCCTGCCCACTCGATCCCTGTCCTCCTCCCAGGGCACCCATCACAGAACGGCCGGCCTCGAAGGCCTTCCGCATCATTTCTTCCTGGTCGATTTGTCGGTCCAGTTCGGCGTGCCGCTGCTGGGGAGGAAGGGTGAAATAATGGTCGATTCGAGCCATGAATATAGCCTGAAACGCCTTGCCACCCGCCTCTTCCACCTGCGGTCGAAGGTGGGGCGGAAGTTGCTCCATCTTCTGGCGAATCTCCACCATGGATGTGAATGCGGCCGTCGCATCCGCGATGTTCGACGGACCTCCCGTGGCCGCGTACCGCTGACCAGCCTGCTGCTGCAGGGCAAGAATCTCCTGAACCCGGGGATCGGTACCGAGCGGTATCCAGCCGGCAAGCCAAGCGATGAGGCCGGCCATGACAGCCATGACGGCCATCGCCGTCAGCGCGAGCGCCCACTTTCCGAGTCGGGACTTAGAGGTTTTCGACATGGCCATCGAGATAGAGGAAGTTGCGGGCGCCCTCGGGCGGCGTGGGCCGCTCGTTGAAATCCGACTCAGCCGAACTTTCAAAGAAGGTAAAGCCGCCGTGAAAGGCATCAAACTCGTAGAGTACCCAGAGTTTCGATGACGAGCCTTGGTTCCCACGGTAGGTCAGAGCCTCTTCGCGAGTCCGTCCAACGGTCTTGCCGCTGGGAGACTCGGTCTTCGTGAGACGGCGAGCCGGGTATTCGTAGCTCGTCCCCTCGTACGGTACGTCTTGATATTCAGCCGGCCGATCGTTCATGGAGCGGCCTATCAGAGCCAGTCGTGCCTCAAACTCGGTCATGTAGCTCTGGGGCCGAACAAAATAGGTTGAGTCGGAGGGGCAGCGGAAACCCTCACGATTGTTATCCATAAACGGGCCAATCGACGCGACGATACTTGGCTTGATCGGTCGCTGCGGGGTGAAGAACTCGAGTTCTTGGCTCGGGACCACTGCGGCGTCCGGGAACCGGCTCTTCTGCCCCTGACCGGTCTTGCGGTCGAGGTAGAGTTGCATCGCGAGCCCGATTTGCTTGAGGTTCGACTTGCAGGCGGTCCGTCGTGCCGACTCTCTCACCGACTGCACCGCCGGGAGGAGGAGCCCGATCAAAAGTGCGATGATGGCGATCACGACAAGGAGCTCGACCAGCGTGATGCCGCGGACTCGGCTGGTGGCAAGTTTTGCTTGCGGCTTCATGACGGAAAAGGGCTCTAGGAGGAATGGGAAGGCGATGCCGGTAACGGGTGCGGCTCGCTGGCAGTTGACGATCCGCCTGAGTTCAACGGTCGAGGAGCCGCGTCGGATCGTTTTTCCCATTGTAGAGGCCTAGCCAAACGGAGGACGATACCGAGACTTGGGGCAAACGCCCCGAGGCAGAATCGTTTTCAAAGGCACCGGCCAACCCGACATTCTCACTACACCGCAGCCAAGCCGATGGTTTCACCCATCATTCCGACACAAGCGGCCCCTTTCCCTGAAAACGCGTGAGTAACGGCATTGATGGACCACGATGGCGGGCATCCTGAGCGGCACGACCCGCCCCCGGCGGCGGAGATTCCGTGTCCGGGCACGCTCGTCCGGCGTGACCCCCCGGCCGTAGGCCAACCCGGTGGGATCGGGATCCGCGCAGCCGAAGCCACCGTCCTTCGGGCCGAAGTGGCGTCGCTGCGGAGTGAGCTCGCGACCATGCGCGGTGAGATCCTGGCAGCCCGGAAGCAGGCGACGCTCGGGGAACTGCTCGGCACGACGACTCACGAGTTCAACAACGCACTCACCACGATCCTCAACTACGCTCGTCTGGGCATCCGGCACCGCGATCAGCCCACCCGCGACAAAGCTCTTGAGCGAATCCTGTCGGCCGGCACGAGAGCAGCCAAAATCACGGCGAGCGTCCTTTCGATGTCTCGCAACCGATCGAATCGATTTGAACCGCTCGATCTCCATGTGCTTGTCGAGGATGTCCTTGTCCTGCTCGAACGGGAGATGATGAAGTACCGGGTGCAGGTCGAGCGAGAATTTGCCCCTGTCCCGAGAGTTTCCGCCAACTCTGGCCAGCTCCAGCAGGTGCTTTTGAACCTCATGGTGAACGCCCGCCAGGCCATGCCGGACGGCGGCCGTCTCATCCTGCGCCTGTCACACGACGAGCCGACAGGCTTTGTGGACCTCATGGTTCGCGACACTGGCTGCGGCATGCCGCCCGACGTCCTCCGTCGCATCTTCGAGCCTCACTACTCGACGAAGTCCGGCCCCGACGAGACCGGCAAGGGAGGCAGCGGCCTCGGCCTCACTGCCTGCCGCGAAATCGTGGAAGCCCACCGCGGCCGAATTCGAGTGGAAAGCGCTCCGGGCAAAGGCACCGCCGTGACGGTCCGCCTGCCAGCCGAAGCCGCCGCCCGCCGGCCTGCCTGAGCAGGCTGAATCGTGCTCGGCCGCCGGCGTTTGACATTGGCTCGGACCCGATCGACACTTTTGGCTAGTCGATTGATGGTCTATTTTTTCCGGGGGCGAGGAACCACGTCATGCTCGGGGTCAAGTCACTGTTGCGAGCCAAGCGTCTCACTTCGATGGTGGTCCTTTTGGCATTCGCAAGCTCGACCCGATCCGACGACCCCCAAACTGCCAAGCCGGAGCCAACGGCCTCACCAGACAAGCCGCAGGCACCTGCGGGATCAGGGTTCGGGTGTGGAGTCCCGGCGTCACACGAGCCTCAGCCAAACGGTTATCCGCAGCCGAACTTGCGGCACGCAACGCCAAGGTATGAGGTCACATTCGCCGTAAGCCCAGCAGAAACTGCTCTGATCGAACTTCTCGACGAGCCCCTCCCCGAGGGAGGAATGCCCGAATGGAATGAGTCTCCGCTCAGAGACATCCAACGATGGGTCGCCGAGGCCTACAAGGTGCCGGTGTGGGTCGATACGCGGAGCCTCGAAGACGCTGGGCTCGATGTGGACACGCCGGTTTCGTTGCCCGGTGTCGAACGTGGCAGCCTTGGAGCCGCGTTGAGGGCTACTCTCGCTGGCACTGATTTAACCGTGACGGCGCGGCACGGGGCGATGGAGATCACGACCACAGAAGGGGCGAGCGAGCAACTCCTCGTCGGCGTTTATCCGCTGCCAACCCATTTTGGAGAGGGCGTAGGTGTACTCATTGATACGATCCAGTCGATCATCGCGGCTGAAACGTGGGAGACCGTAGGTGGTCAAGGAGCCATTCGGTTCGTTCCAGAGGCAAACGCTCTCGGCATTTCGCAAACGCTCGACACGCACATGCAGATTCTCGCCTTTATGAGGGCCACGTTCGATGCCGATCTCGTCGCGCGGCCGGACCACGCTCCCGGCCAGTTGCCGGTTCGTGTGTATCGTCTGGGCGATCCAAAACTGACAGACGTGGTCGTCGAGAATCTCATCGGCCTTTGCAACTCGGCGCTTGGCGATGCTGGGGACGAAGCGGCCAAGGTCACGGTCATCGGGAAGAATCGTATCGTCGTACAGTCTTCAAGCCGACCTTTTCACGTCTACGCAGCCGAGGTCATCCGATCACTGGAAGGCGTTATCGATTGAAGGCATCGCCTCGACGCTTTCCGGCTCGGGGTCGCCCGTGGCCTGTCGCCGGCGTAGAAAATCGCGCGCAGCCAGGATGGCGAAGCTCGATTTTCTCCGAGTGAAGCGGTGGCCACGATGGCCACCGCAAACGTCCCGTGACATGACACGGGCAGCCCCGAGCCACGCAGGACGTCACCTCGGGCCCGTCAGCGACGGCAACCCCTACGCGCTCTTCGTACGTGTCTCGCGGAGTGGGATCACGGGCTCGGTGCCTTCCACGTTTCGCTCATTGATCACGTAGGTTGCCCCCTGGTGATCAGGCAGGTCGAACATGATATCGAGCATCGTGTCTTCCATGATGCTTCGCAGGCCACGGGCACCAGTCTCCTTTTTCATCGCCTTGCGGGCTATGGTCCGCAAGGCAGCCTCGGTGAACTCGAGCGTGCAGTTCTCGAGGCCGAACATCTTCTGGTACTGCTTGATCAGCGCGTTCCGCGGCTCCACAAGCACCTTCACGAGGGCTTCTTCGTCGAGCGGCTGAAGTGAGGAGATCACCGGCAACCGCCCCACGAGCTCAGGGATCAATCCAAACTCGAGAATGTCGTCGGAGTCGACCTGCGGGAGCAGTTCTGCCACGGTGGCGTCGCCGCGGTACCCCGATGGCTGACCGAAGCCGATCGTCCGCTTGCCGAGCCGCTTGGCAATGATCTTGTCGATGCCCACGAACGTCCCACCGCAGATGAACAGAATGTTCGTCGTGTCCAGCTGGATGTACTGCTGCTCGGGATGCTTGCGGCCACCCTGCGGAGGCACGTTGGCAACTGTTCCCTCGAGCATCTTGAGGAGTGCCTGCTGCACGCCCTCGCCAGAGACGTCGCGCGTGATCGACACGTTTTGGCTCGTCTTGCCGATCTTGTCGATCTCGTCGATGTAGAGCACGCCCCGCTGGGCCGCCTCGATGTCGTAGTCGGCCGCATTGAGGAGCTTGAGGAGCAGGTTCTCCACGTCCTCGCCCACGTACCCCGCCTCGGTGAGCGTCGTGGCATCGCCGATCGCAAAGGGGACGTC
Organism: Planctomycetota bacterium; assembly: GCA_031403195.1. Taxonomy (GTDB): domain Bacteria; phylum Planctomycetota; class Planctomycetia; order Pirellulales; family UBA1268; genus QWPN01. The sequence goes on from JANNSZ010000047.1 coordinate 27,394, forward strand.
CAGGATCTTGGCAAGTGTCCGGGCCAGGAGCGTCTTGCCACAGCCGGTGGGGCCCATGAGAAGGATATTCGACTTGTCGACCTCGACATCGCTGCCATCGCGGCCGAGGTTGAGCCGCTTGTAGTGGCTATGGACGGCGACGGCGAGCACCCGCTTGGCGTGCTGCTGCCCGATCACGTACTGATCGAGATGGCTCACGATCTCGCGGGGCGATGGAATCGAGGTGAAAAGCTGCTTGCCGGTGCCCCGACGCCGCTTCTCCTGATCGAGAATCGACTGACAGAGCTCGATACACTCGCCGCAGATGTACACGTCGCCCGGGCCCTCGACGAGCGGCCCGACGTCGCGGTAACTCTTCCGGCAGAACGAGCAGAAGGCGTTCTTCTTCGTCGTCCCGCCACTCGCGCGGCGTCCCAGACCTCCCGTGTCTTTTCCGGCTGCCATCCGTTCAGTCCCTCTCTGCTGCTGGCCCGATGGGATCCGAAGGCGGCCGATGCCGTCCGCGGAGTTCGGGTGTGTCTGACCGTATTCTCGGTCCGACGAGTGTTCTTATTCTTCGGAATTCTTCGTCGCTCAGCACACCCTCGTCTCGGAGATTTCGGTAATGGACGAGTGTATTTTCCCACTTGCCACCATCTGTTCCGTCGAATCCGCCAACTCCGTCCACCCCGAGCCAACGCCGCCGCACCCAGAGAATCACGACGACTGAGGCGGCCACGACGGCGGCAAGCAGGGCAAAGTTGATCACCAGGCTGACGAAAGGGGTGGCCTGTGCCACGAGCGGGATACTCGCGACGAGGGCGTTGAAAGCCAAGGCGAATTTTGGCATCCGTCAGCCCTCCCCTCCCCTACGCGTGCTTTTCTGACTGGCCAGGCACTGGTCCTCCTTCGAAAAACAGGGGCATCCCGACAAGGAACAGGTACAAGACACGACTTCTCCGTAAGTATGGAGCGATCGAAGGCCGCCGGTCCAGTAGAGATCCCCCAGGCCTCCCCAAGTGCCTGTGGGACCCGTTTTCTGAGGCGACGCAACGTTGTTGCATGGCCCTGGCAGTCTAGGACGACCGTGCGGATCCTGCCGAAGAGGAGTGATTTTCCAGCGAGGTGTATGCCGATAAATCATTCTATGCGTCTTTTGGCACACGAACGGTACGCCCCCGCCGATCCCTCGGCAGCCTTCCGCTGGCTGCCGATTGCGGCCGCGCGGCTGATGTTCACAGCGATCGCCGTGGCCCTCGTCGCGACACCGATCGCTCGGGCCGACGCGCTCGCCGAGGCTGCTGGCCTGCCAAAACTCATTCGCACCAAGCATCGGTCGTTTGCGATTCCGTTCAAGATTCCTGAGTCGCGTGATCCGGATACCGAGGCGGCCCCGCAGCGGGTTATCCTCAATATCTCGAAAGATCTTGGAGCGACGTGGTCGGTGGCTGGCGAACAATCGCCAACGGCGGGCACTTTCTCGTACACAGCCGATGCGGACGGTGAGTATTGGTTCCGGCTTCGGGCCATTGATCGCAAGGGGCGATCCCGTGGGAGCGAGGGGCCCGACATTCGGGTGCTCGTCGACGCCGCCGGTCCGCGGCTGGCCGCGAGGGTCTGGAAGGGTGGCGATGGTGAGATCATCTGCCGCTACGCCGCCGCCGACGACTCGCTGAAGCTCGACTCGCTTGTGCTTGAATATCGTGGCGGCGACGAAAAGGGGTGGAAGAGCGTGGCAGCCGATGCCGTGCTCGCTCGAGAGACGCCGGCACACATGGTGGGCGAAGCGATCTGGTGGGCCGGTGAACGTGTCGAGCAGCTCGTCGTGAAAATTTCGATCACCGACACCTCCGGCAATCAGACTGCCAAGCAATTCTCGCTGGTCGCAGCCGATCCTGGCGTCGATCAGTCGGCGCTCGCTCGTGAGCTTGGCCTACCGCCACTCCCGACCTCCTCCGCCGATGCCGAGTCTGCGACACCGTCCAGCCAGGCGGCCGCTCCGGCGGATACCATGCCCGAAATGACGAGCGTGATGACCACCGGCCAACCGTCGACGCCTTGGCCTGCCGAGAAGGCCTCGTGGAGCGACGCTGGTTCGGCCGCCAGCGCGACAGAGGCACGGCGACGGCCCGCGGGCCCCACGGCGATCCCAGCGGCTGCGGGCCTCCTGCCCCGGGCGAAGACAGACGCCACCCGCTTGGTGGCGCCAACGGCGACGGCGGCAACGCTGCTCACGGCCGCCAATGCGACGCGGAGCGATCAAAGCGGTGGGCCACTTGAATACCGCGGCCGACCGCTCCATCTCGTGAACACCCGCCGCTTTGCGTGGGACTACGAGATCCCCGCGGTCCGCCGCACCGCCGGGCCGCTCCGGGCGGAGCTTTGGACGACGATCGACGGCGGCACCACGTGGCAGCGAGCAGCCGTCGACACGCAGTGCCGGAGCCCGATCGCCGTCGAGCTGCGCGACACAGGATTTTATGGAGTGCGCCTCGAACTCGTGGCCGACGTGCCCGATGCTGAGGGCAGCCCCCGCAGTGGTTCGGAGCCCGACGCCTGGGTGGGCGTTGACGACGAATTGCCGCTCGTTGAGCTTACCTCCGTGGACCGCGACGAGACTGGCGCCGAAGATGTCCTCATCATCCGCTACGCTGCCCGTGACCCACTGCTGACTGACGATTCCGTGCGGCTCATGTACTCGCCCAACGCGAGCGGTCCCTGGGCCACGATCGCCTCAGGGCTCGCCAACGAGGGCGACCATCGCTGGGAGCCTGGCAAGAGCGTGCCAGCCCGAGCATTCATTCGCGTCGAAGTGGCCGATGCCGCCGGCAACGTGGGTTCAGCCGTGAGCGCCGAGCCCGTGTCAGTCGCACCGACTCGCGTCCACGGCCGCCTTGGCTCACTCCGTGCCCTGCCTACGCCGTAGGCCGTCGCTCGGAAGGCTTCCTGGGAATCGACGAAGCATCGGGTACGCTACGTGCTGTACACGGAGGCACGCACGTTGGCTGGCGGCACACACGCTCTTGATGTCTTGCTCGAGCCCGAGAGCCTCGATGTCGACTCCGCTTCGATCGTTGTGCTCCACGGTGATGAGCCGTTTCTAGCTGGACGCGTCTTGGGTGTCTTGCGTGACAGCCTTGTGCCCGACGAAGCTGATCGCGACTGGGCGTGGCGGGAGTTTGCCGGCGACCAGCCGCTCGATCCGCGGGATGTCTTTGACGAAGCGGCGACGATTCCTCTTTTCGCCACAGCCACCCGCGCGGCGGTGGTCAGACAGGCCGACACGTTCGTGACGGCATCCCGTGAACTGCTCGAGCAGGTCGCAGGGGCCGCCCGCGGCCGTCGCGGCCTTGTGATCCTCGAGGTTCGTACGTTTCCAGGCACCACGCGACTGGCGAAAGCGGCCACCAAGAATGGCGTCGTCATCGAGACAACGGTGGGGAACAATCGCGATGTCGCGGGCTGGGTGCGGAAATGGGCCAGCGCGATCCACGGGCTCAAGCTCGCTGCCGCAACGGCTGAGGCGCTTCTCGAACGACTGGCCGGGAATTTTGGCTTGGTCGACCAAGCCCTCGCTCGGCTCGCAGCAGCAATGCCTGAGGCCGACCGTGGCAAGGCCGTGCCTCCTGAAGCCATCGATACCTTCGCCGCGACGCCTGGTGAGCGTCCGGCATGGGAGATGATCGACGCGGCCGCCTCGGGCGATACGCCTCGCGCACTGGCCGAACTTGCAGCCATTCTTGAGACCGGGGAGAGTCCGATCGCAATCGCCGCGCAGGCCTCGGCGGTTCTCCGCAAGCTCGCGACTGCAGCCCGGCTCCTCGCGATGCCCGTCGGCAGTGGCCGCCCAACTGGGGCGGAACAGGCTCTTCGCGAGGCGGGGGTTGCTGCCTGGCCCAAGGCGCTCGCCCAGGCCCGAGAGTCGCTCTCCCAGCTCGGGGTCGCCCGCGCCAGGCGGCTGCCCGTCTGGCTGCGCGATCTGGATTTGGCCCTCAAGGGCGAAGCCTCGCGGGGGCTGCGATCGCGCCTAGCACTGGAGCGGTTGTTTTGCAGAATGGCGCGGCAGCAGGACCGCGCTGCACAGAACACGGCGGGCCGCTCCCGTCGGCCTTGATTGAGCCTGAGATCGCGCTATCATCCTCGCTTCGTCACACATCGAGCCCCTGGAGCCACTCAGCTTTGCAGCCACCTGCCACCCTCGACCGCGACCGCTGGGATAACCCGCTCGCTGCCCGGTATGCCTCAGCCGAAATGTCGCGGCTCTGGAGTGACAACCACCGGTACTCCCTGTGGCGTCAGGCGTGGCTGGCGCTCGCAGAGAGCGAGGCCGAGCTTGGTCTAGCAATCATGCCGGGGCAGCTCGCCGAGATGCGAGCCCACCTCGATACGATCGATTTTGCGAAGGCCGCCGACTACGAGCGACGGATGCGACATGACGTCTTCGCCCACCTCCACGCCTTTGCCGATGACTGCCCCGCGGCTCGGCCAATCATTCATCTTGGCGCCACGAGCGCGTTTGTCACCGACAACACTGACCTTGTGCTCGTCCGCGAATCACTCGACCTCGTCGCAGCCCGACTGGCGACTGTGATCGAAAGGCTGGCAGTCAAGGCACTCGAGACAAAATCGCTGGTCTGCCTCGGCCGTACCCATCTGCAGCCTGCCCAGCCCACGACGGTCGGCAAGCGAATCTGCCTCTGGATCCACGATCTCCTGCTCGACCTTGAGGAAGTGACCCACCGCCGCAAGCTCCTCGGGGCTCGCGGCGTGAAGGGCACGACCGGCACCCAGGCGAGCTTTTTGGAGTTGTTCGAGGGGGATCACGCGAAGGTTCGCCGGCTCGACGAGCTTGTGGCCCACAAGCTCGGCTTTCATTCCTCCTACGAGGTCACGGGCCAGACCTACACCCGTAAGATTGACTCCCAGGTGGTTACGGCCCTGTCGGGTGTTTCGGAGTCATGCCACAAGGCCGGCAATGACCTACGGCTGACGGCAGCCTGGGGCGAGATGGAAGAGCCGTTTGAGAAGGACCAGGTCGGTTCGTCAGCGATGCCCTACAAGCGAAATCCGATGCGAGCCGAACGCATGTGTGGCCTAGGCAGGTTCGTGATGGGCTTGGCCGTGACGGCGGGTCAGACCGCCGCGACCCAGTGGCTCGAACGCACCCTCGACGACTCCGCCCCGCGGCGGCTCGTCCTTCCACAGGCCTTCCTGGCAACCGATGCCCAGCTCGTCCTCTTCTCCAACATCGCCGGCGGCCTGGTCGTCCTTCCGGGCGGCGTTCGCAAGAACCTCGAGGCCCACCTCCCCTTCCTGGCTTCAGAAAAGATCCTGATGGCTGGCACGCAGGCCGGTGGCGACCGTCAGGCGATTCATGAAGCCCTGCGGGTCCACAGCCATGCGGCCACCGCGAAGATCCGCGCAGGCGAGGCCAACGACCTCGCTGATCGGCTCAAGAGCGACCCCCTCTTTGCGTGTGTCGATCTCGCCGCGGCGATGAATGCTGAAGGACTCGCCGGCCGATCTGCCGAACAGGTGGACGAGTTCGTCCACGGCGCCGTGCAAACGGCCCTCGCCGAATGCCCGCATCGCGCCCCCGACGCGGTCCTGAACGTCTGACGAAGCCACCTCGTGACCGTTCCCCGTCCCCGCACGCCATGCAGCCATTCTTCAAGCGAGGCTTCCGCGAGGGTGCCCGCGCCACGGAGCCGGCGTAGGAGGCTCAGCGCAGCCTGGAGGGCGAAGCGAAGGCTCCTCCGAGTGAGCGAAGGGCATGGATGCCCGTAGCGAACGTCCGGCGACATGGCACGGGCAACCCCTCGCCACGGAGGGGGTGCCTCGGATAGCACGGGCGCAAGGCGTTACACGCGGTCTTGCAGGCGCGACTTGCTACGGCTCGACCGGCAGTCGAGGCAGAGCCCCGTCACGATCAAGCGGTGGGACTGCGCGCGGAACCGGTGCTGGGTCGCCACGGCGTCACAGATCTTGGCGACTTCTTCACTCGAGAACTCGATGAGTTGGCGGCAACCCGTGCAGTAGAGATGGTCGTGCTGCGGATAGCCGTAGTCGTGCTCGTAGACGGCCCGGCCATCGAGCACCATTGTCTTCAGGAGTCCCGCGTCCACCATTTCGGCGAGCGTCCTATAGACCGTTGGCCGACTTGCCCGAGCACCTTCGCGGGTCTTCCGGAGATCACCGAGCAACTGCTCAGCGTCAAAGTGCTCGTGATGACTCGCCACGTGATCGACGATCACCCGCCGCTGCCGCGTCACACGCTTGCCGCGGGCCTGCAGGAACTCCTCAAAGCGTTCCTGCGGCGACAGCGACGTCGCGACGCTGCCAAGGGAAAATTCTGACGCTATGGCCATCGGGGTCAAACCTCCACGAGTTCGACGATTATAGCCGTAAAACGTCGACGGCGGCGGGGACCATGCAGGCCCCGCCGCCGTACGCGAATTTTGGAGAGCGTGGCCGCCCGGTCACGATGGCCAGCGTGCGCCACCATCAACCCGGACCTCACGCATCAAAAAATCAACTGAGCCGCTCGAGGAGTCGGTCAAGAGCGATATCGAACTTCTCGGGCGTGTCGTAGCTGCCGTCGGCGATGGAGGCCTTGATGGCGGCCACCTTGTCGAAACGGATGTCGGAAGCTGCGTCGGCAGCCCGCACCGCGTCGGTCGACAGCGTGACGGTGTCCCGAACCTCGGCCACACCCTGCTGGGTGGCAGCCTTGGTCGCCTCGACACTCTTGAGAGCGGCGATGCCCTGCGAGCCCTGCGTCGAAAATACACCGAAGACGTTCATGATTTCCTTCTCTTCCGTTACACGGGGTCTTGCGAACCCCTGGTCGTGAATCCCTTCACCCCCGAACGCACCGCTCTACGCGGCCGGCTGTCGGATAGTTCATCGCGATTCCCGTGCCCTCCCGAACTCCATGTGCCACATGCGGGCCAGTGCCCACTCATCATTACTCTTGCCGCGCCTCCGCGTACCGGCGATGTCACTTTCAGGGACGCTCGCCGAGCGGAACCTTGAGACGTGCCTCATGGCTATCGCGGCAACTTTACATCATCGACGGATCGAGTCTTCATCTTGAATGAAATTTTTGGCTGTCGATTATCGACGTTTTGACGACCTCAGGCTTGCCCTCCTTACCCAGCTTCCGGTGGGTGGTTCGTCTCACATCGCAAACTCAGGCTTCCGCGGACCAAGCTGGTTTTGGAGTCGCTCCACGATCGCCGAATGCATCTGACTCACACGGCTTTCGGAGAGGTCGAGGGTGGCCCCGATCTCCTTCATCGTCAGCTCCTCGTAGTAGTACAGGATGATGATGAGCCGCTCGTTGCGGTTGAGACCCTTCGTCACGAGCCGCATGAGGTCGTGCTTCTGGATTCGACGAGTAGGATCCTCGCCTCGCTTGTCCTCGAGAATGTCGATCTCGTGAACTTCCTTCGAGCTGTCGGTCTCGCACCACTTCTTATTCAGGCTCACGAGACTCGCGGCGTTGGCCTCGACGAGGAGCTTTTCAAAGTCCTCCGCCGAAAGGTTCATATACTCGGCCACCTCCGCATCTTCCGGTGCGCGGCCAAGGCGAGCTTCGAGGGTCTTGAGTGCCTCGTTGAGCTTGCTGGCCTTGCTTCGGACGAGCCTAGGCACCCAGTCCATCGTTCGTAGCTCGTCGAGCATCGCACCGCGGATTCGCGGCACACAGTAGGTCTCGAACTTCACGCCACGAGACATGTCAAAAGCGTCGATGGCATCCATGAGGCCGAACGTGCCGGCCGATGTGAGGTCATCGAGCTCGACGCCGTCAGGCAGCCTTGACCAAATCCGCTCGCCGTTGTACCGCACAAGCGGCAGATATATCTCGATGAGCCGATTCCGCAGGTCCTCACGGGATTGATCCTGCTTGAACTCCGTCCACAGCGCCAGGGTTTCTTCCGGCGAGAGCTGGGTCGCACGTGCTGCCACGTCATCCTCCTTGGGGGGCTGCGGGGCCGACGCCGCGGGTTACACCGTTCTGGTGCAGACCGCGCCACCGGCACTCGATTTTTCGGCCGGACCGCCGGACATCGGCAGGCCAGGCATGTCTCCTCGAATCAGTCATGGAGTGGCCATCCACTCCGCCTCTTTTCTCCAGGGTGCCAACGTGATGTTGTCACCGAATCCATCCGGAAGGTTGTTACGCCGCCTGTGCAGTTCCCTCCATGCCAACGGTTGCAAAGATCTCGAGACGCGGCTCGTCGGCCACGTCGTCTTCTGCCAACACTCGAACGTCTGGGAGATGCCGGGCGATCACCTCGCGAATCACCCGACGCATGCCAGCCGGCACGAGCACGACAGGCCGCCCACCGCGTTCGACGGCAACACGCGTCGCCCGTCGGATTTCGGCGACGAGCCGAAGGGCAGACCGCTGCCCTCCCTGACCCGCGGCACGAAGGGCGGCGATCCCACCGCCGGCGAGCCGGACCGCAGTGAGCCTGCCCTCTGGATCTCGCGCCCGACGGCAGATGACTCCTGCCAGCCGGCGTCGCACGATCTCGGCGAGCTGCCACGGTTCGGCCGCTTCGGCGGCATGATCAGACATGATTTCGATCAGTTCAGCGAGCGGCCGAATGGGCGCGCCGTCTCGCAGAAGACACTGAAGCGTGCGCTGGATGCGGGCGATCGACAGCACACCAGGTACGACCTGCTCAACGAGCGCAGGCTGGCTCGTGCGAAGCGATTCGACGAGCCGATTTACGGCCTCCCGTGAGAGGAGCCGATCGGCATGCCGTCGCACTGCCGCTTCAAGACTCCGGGCAACGGCACCGGCCATGTCGCAGACCGTATCGCCGCGACGTGCCGCCGTCTCGGCACGCGCTTCACCAAGCCAGACGGCATTGCGGCCGGTGAGCGGGTCGATCGTGGCCTGGCCCTCCGGCACACGGCCGCCAGGCGGCGGAACCACAAGCCGGCAGCCAGCGGGCACTTCATCCTCGGTCACCACGTCACCGGCAATCGAGATGCGATAGCCACGTTCCGGCAATCGAAGGTCGTCACGATATGACACGGCAGGCAGCACGAGGCCCAGGTCGCCGGCGAGTGATGTTCGCAGCGATTCCACAAGAGACAAAAGCGGTGATTCCTGCGCTGATACGAGGCCGAGCAGTGCCCCCCCGAGCTCGATCAGAATGCGCTCCTCGGCCACCGTGTCGGCTTCGGTGAGCGATGTCGATGGCCGTGGTCCTTGCTTGGCCGACGACTGCGGTCGCCGCGGTGTAGTGAGCGATGCATCACTGCCTCGACCATGCAATGCAACGCCATCGTCGGGAAGACGGCGTGAGGTCACGACGGCTGCCACAGCCACAAGGACGGCCATGACCGCCAGCGGTAGAAACGGCAGCCCGGAGACAGAGAGTAGGCCGAGAAAGACGGCCGTGATCGCCAGCACGTGAGGCTTTGCCGTGAACTGTCTGCCCAGCTCTGCCGGCAGATCGACAGCCTGGGTCGACCGCGACACCAGCAGACCCGTGGCCACCGCGACGAGGAGCGACGGCACGGCGCTTGTCAGGCCGTCGCCGATCGTGAGAAGCGAGTAGACGCCAATCGCCTTCTCGGCCGGCATGCCGTGCTGAAGCACGCCAATCGCGAGACCACCGACGAGATTTACGATCGTGATGATGACGCTCGCCACCGCTTCGCCACGGATAAACCGACTCGCACCATCCATCGCAGAAAAGAAATCGGACTGCCGCTGGAGCTCATACCGCGCCTCGCGGGCCTCTTCACGCGTGAGCGACCCCGCCTGCACATCGGCATCGATGGCCATCTGCCGACCCGGTATGCCGTCGAGCGTGAACCGAGCGGCGACTTCACTCGTGCGGGTCGCGCCTGCCGTGATGACAACGAATTGCACGATGGCGATGATCGCAAAGATGACCCCTCCGACGACGAGATCGTTGGCCGCCACAAAGCTCCCGAATGCCTCCACGATTTCGCCGGCGGCAGCTGGGCCATCAATGGCAGCGCGAGAGAGGATCAGTCGCGTCGTCGAGATATTGAGGACGAGCCGGACGAGCGTGATGCTAAGGAGAAATGTCGGAAAGACAGCCATCTCCATGGGTGTGCGGGCGGCCATGGCCCCGAGCAGCGCGAGCACGGAGACGGTCAGGTTTGCGGCCAGCAGAAGATCGACAAGCCCCGCCGGCACCGGAGCGAGGACGACTGCCACCGCCAGGAGTATGGCTGCCGGGATCGCATAGTCAGCGACATGCGCGGCCAGTGGCCTGCGAAGGGCGACAGCTGATCCGAACGATTGGGACATACGGGCGGGCGGCCGCACTCGGTGCGACCGAAAGGGGGGTCAAAGGGCCGGCCGTTTCACCGGCTAAAGCAGCGGGACGGTAGCGGGCGAGTGCCGCGCGGTCCAGACCGGAACCACTCGCCGAAAGCTGGTAAAAATCTTTGGTTGCCGCAGAATGCGGTGACTGCCGACGTTGGAGAACCTTGGCTTGGCCATGTGACGAAAGGCCATGGACGGCTCGCGACGCAGACAGTTGGAACCCACGGTATGACTCCTTATGCACTTTGATCGCTATGGCCTGGCCTTTGACCATCCCGACAACTGGACGGTGGAGGCGGACGACTCCGAAGGGCGGTATGCCGCCGTCACCGTCTACTCGCCGGGTGGCGCGTTCTGGTCAGTGAGCGGACACGCGGCCGGCGGCGACGCATCGACGCTCGCGTCGGCGGTTGTGGATCAGATGCGCGACGAGTACCGTGAACTCGACTGTGAGCCGGGTGAGGAGGCTATCGGCGGCAGCGTGCTCGCCGGTTTCAACCTCAACTTTTACTACCTCGATCTCACGAACACGGCACGGATTCGAACGCATACCACACCCGATGCCATCTACCTGATTTTCTGCCAGGCCGATGACCGTGAGTGGGATCGCGTCGCACCGGTCTTCGCCGCGATGACGACGAGCTTCATTGCGGCGCTTCCTGATTGACGGACGCCTTGCGTCAGCCCAGCCGCCCGGCAGCTCGCGGAAAACCGGCTGCTCCCATTTGGCTTTCCTGGAGGAAAGGACGATGGAGCGTCGTGTCGCCACACCCGAGCGACGTGCCTAAGATCCGCGAGCCCACCGGGCCTCCGCGCGGGTTCCACCCCCCGCAGTGGCAAGGATAGTACGCATGCCGCGTGCCAAAGTCCGAAGCCGTGCGAAAATCGGTGCGAGGACATCGGGTCGTGACGGTCCAGCGGTCCCTGACCTCTCCCCTGCCACCCCAACCACCCTGAATTTACAAGACCCTCGATCGGACAATCCGCACGAACCCACCACCGTTTGAAAGTTTTTCCACGAGATGCCGGTCACTGGCCGGCGATGAGCCGCTCGTAGATTGCCTCATGACCTATCGCCATCGCCTCGGCCGAGTGCCGTCTGCGGGCGAGCGCGTGGCCGTGTCGACCGCAGGCGGCTGTGCGAGCCGGATGGTCTGCAATCGCGGCGATGCACCGGGCGAGGTCGACCGGGTCGCCCGGTGTGTGCAGGCAGCCCGCAAGGCCGCCATCGAGTAGTTCCGGGAACGTTCCGTGATCAGAAGCGACCACTGGGACGCCAGCGGCGAGAGCCTCGATCGCCGAAAGACCTTTCGCCTCAGGATGCGTTGTGGGCAGCGAGAAGAGATCGATCTCACTGAAGAGAGCGAGCTTGCCGCCGCGATCGACCTGCCCACGCCATGTGAAGCGGTCGGCCACGCCAAGCTCCTCGGCGAGCGCCAGGCATCCGGCCAGATACGACCGCTCCGCATCGACCGTGGCCCCAGCCGCGACGACCTCGACATCGCGATCCCGCGCCAGGATCGCGAGGGCTCGTACGAGGACGTCGAGCCCCTTCTCGGCGCAGGCCCTCGCAAGAAAACCGACGACGAGCTTCCCGCCATGAGCCTGCCGGCGGGCAACGAGGTCGGGTGACTCCGCAGGAAAGGCCGCGAGGTCCACACCATGCGACACCACGCTCACCTGTTCAGCCGCCAGCCCCATCCGCTCGGCCATGAAGTCGGCGAAGAAACGATTGAAGGCAATGAAGTGGTCGACATGAGCCGCCCGCGCTCGCAGCAACTCCCAGACACGGCGTCGGGAGGACTCGGGAAGCTGGTCGATGAAGACGTCCTCCCCAGACAGGCTCGTGACGATTTTTGCACCCGTGGCGCGTCGGATCTCTGGGGCGAGGCCGGTGAGCAGGACGTTTGCGAGGTGAACGACATCGGGCCGCTGCTCCCTCGCGAGCCAGCGGCCCAGCTTTCGCACTTCTTTTCGCTGACGGCCGTGCTCTCCTTCCAATGTCGAAACCGTAAGTGGCCCCAGGTCGGCAGGAAGCGCCGAGCCGGTTCGCGATGACAGCCATCCGAGGAGCCAACGGGAGTCGAGAGGTCGATCGAAAATACCGGGGGTGTACCGCAAGAGCGGCACATGCTCCTGAAGCCAAACGTTCACGCCCCCCATGACCACATGGTCAATCGCCACATTCTCTTCGTCGGTCGTCGTCGGCACGTAGGCTGGCACGAGTATCGCATCGCAACCGCGAGCAATGAGCGCCCGCACAAGCGCGTTGTCATGGAGGCATGAGCCGCAGATCCGGCCTCCCGCCCCGGCGGTGATATGGACGATCTTCACGCGCGCTCGATGTTTCTCACCCCGCGACCTTCGAGTGAAAGCACAACGAGGGCCAAGTCGGCCGGAGTGATCCCGCTCACACGGCCTGCTTGGCCGAGTGTTCGCGGGCGAATCCGCGAGAGCTGCTCGCGGGCCTCCGCGCGAAGGTGACGGACGCCCACATAATCAAACCCATCAGGAATCACCCGCTCGTGCATCTGCCGGGTCCGCTCGAGCCGCTCACGATCGAGGGCGAGATAGCCGGCGTAGCGAATATCGGTGATGACCTGCATGGCTGCCTCACGAGGGATCATCGCGAGCACAGGCGCCACGGCGACCGCATCAGCCCAGACAAAGTCGGGCCGTTTGAGCATGTCCCCAAGGGGCACGCCATTCACGCGGTGAGCCGTGAGTGTGCCCACAGCCGCATCGATTGCGGCACGTTTTGCGTCGAGCCGGGAGGCTCGTGACCGTTCGGTGAGCCCGATCGCCAGCGCCAGCGGCGTCAGTCGACGATCGGCATTGTCGTGGCGAAGCGCGAGCCGATGCTCCGCGCGGCTCGTAAACATCCGGTAGGGCTCGTCCACACCGCGGGTGACGAGATCGTCGATGAGGACGCCGATGTAGGCCTGATCACGGTCGAGCACGAGCCCGTCACGCCCTGCGACGACGAGCGCCGCATTTGCGCCCGCGACAAGCCCTTGAGCAGCCGCCTCCTCGTAGCCTGTCGTGCCGTTGACCTGTCCAGCGAAGAAGAGCCCGCGCACAGCTTTGCTTTCAAGCGTCGCCGAGAGCTGGTCGGGCGGGCAGTAGTCGTACTCAACGGCGTAGCCGTACCGCATGATGCGAGCCCGCTCGAGCCCAGGCACGAGCCGGATCATTTCATCTTGGATATCCCGCGGCAGACTCGTGGAGATGCCATTGACGTACATCTCTCGCGTATGCCGTCCTTCGGGCTCGAGGAAAAGCTGATGGCCCTCGCGGTCGGGGAACCGCACCACTTTGTCTTCGATGCTCGGGCAGTAGCGTGGCCCACGGGAGCCGATCTGGCCGGTGAACATCGGGGCGCGGTGAAGGTTGGCCCGGATGAGGTCGTGGATCGCGGGAGTCGTTCGCGTTATCCAGCAGACGAGCTGGTCGCAGTCGATGGCGTCCGTGAGAAACGAAAAGGGCTGCGGCTCAGGATCACCCCGCTGTTCGTCGAGCGCCGCAAAATCGATGCCGGAGGCGGCGAGCCGGCAGGGCGTCCCCGTCTTGAAGCGATCAATGCGAATGCCAGCAGCGGCCAGCGCCCGGCTCACCCCGGATGTCGTTCCCTCCCCCGCGCGACCGCCGGCGGTCGTGGCCTCGCCTGTGTGCATCAACGCCTGGAGAAACGTCCCCGTGGTGAGCACGACAGCCGTCGCGCGATACTCAGCGTCGCCGCGAACACGGACGCCCACGATTCGCTGCCGTGGGCTCCCGGGACTCGTGCTCGAGACAGGCTCCGTCACAAAATCTTCAACCGTCTCCTGACGCAGGTCGAGGTTCGGTGTCTCCTCAATGAGCCGCTTGACATCCATCTGGTACAGCTTCTTGTCGGCCTGCGCCCGCGGCCCGTGCATCGCCGGGCCCTTTGAGCGATTGAGTACGCGAAACTGGATGCCCGTGGCATCGATTGCACGCCCCATGATGCCGCCGAGCGCATCGACCTCGCGCACAAGCTGTGCCTTCCCAACGCCCCCGATCGCGGGGTTACAGCTCATCTGGCCCACGGTGTCACAATTCGTCGTGAGCAAGGCCGTGCGAGCACCCATCCGCGCCGCCGCTGAGGCTGCTTCGACTCCGGCATGGCCGGCGCCGATCACGATCACGTCGTACGCGTAGCGACTGCTCATCGGACCGTCGGCTGGACTGGCTTCTGCCAAAAGACGAACACGCCCCGTTTGTTGGCGACAACGATGTCGGGGCGGCTGTCACCATTGACGTCGGCCACGGTGACCTGCGTGCCCACGCCACTGTCGTCGTCGACGAGGTGCGGCTCGAAGGTCGCCCCTCCCTTTCCATCTCGCACGAGCCGAAACCAATAGAGGACGGGGGCTGCGTTGGGCTCCGGATCTCCACGAAGCCCATGCGCCCACCGCCGCTTGCCTGTCACGACGTCAGTGAGCCCATCACCGTCAATATCGGCCGCGGCGAGCGCGTGAAGCTGGCTGAAGCAGACGCCCTGCGGGCTGTCCTCAGGACGGCTTCCGAGGATGCGATGTTCTTCGAACGAACCGTCAGCCTCTTGGCGAAACCACCCCAAGCCATAGCCGTGGGCATCGTAACTCGTGACGACGTCGTTTCGGCCATCACCATCGACATCGAAGACGAGCATCTGGGCGCCGCCGCGACCGCCAGCGGGCGCGAAGTCGACGGAATGAAACGGCCAGATGACATCGTCGTCGCTCGTCTCGGGCTGCTCGAACCAGCCATCCTTCGTGAGGATGTCGATCCGTCCGTCGCCATTCAAGTCGCCCGCACCCGCCCCGTGCGTGTACCGGAAATACTTCTTGTCGTTCTCAGGCGTGCGAGGCGTGATGGGCCGGAACTTCGCCTGGCCCAAGGGTTCAGCCTTGTCGACCTCGGCAAATCCGAGCCTACCACCAAGCTCGGGACCACTCGACTGCACAAACAACTCCGGCCTCCCGTCGCCCGTGATATCGACGAGGCCCGGCGACTCACCGTCGGCCCTGTTGAAGATGGCGTGCTTTGCCCACGGCCCCGCCTCGCCGCGAGGATTCACAAAGAGCAGCGCGGGTTCTCCCGGCAAATCGTAGACGAAGATGTCTTGCCAGCCGTCACGATCAAAGTCGTGGGCAAACATCAGGAAGTAATTTGAGTAGCCACGGGCCGGATCGTAGGGTGTCTTGGCCGGACCATCTGTATTGACACGCGGCGGCGTGTACTCTGTTCGCCGCACAAAGTCGGGCCCGTGCCAGATCGTGTTGCCTGCCGCGATGTCGGGGTGGTTGTCGTTGTCAAAATCGGCCGCAGCGCAGCCCTCGGCGACAAACGCTTCGGTGAGGACCAGCTTCTCAAACGTGACGTCGGAAGCCGCCGCTGAGCCCACCATGGCGAGCACCACCACGATGACCGCGCCGCTCCGCATCACCATTCTCCGGAGGAAGCCGCGGGCTTTCATGATCTGCGGGGCCACAACCTCACCCGGCCTTCTTGCCGGGTTGCATCTTTCCGCGAATCGTGTGCGCGGTCTTTTTTGCCTCAGCCTCGAGGCCAGGCGTCTTCGCGGCCTCCTCAGCCACGGCCAGCGTCGCGGCACTCGGATATCGCACGAGGATCTCGAGCACGGCCGTGCGGTCGGCCTCCGACGTCGCAGCCGCCAGCGCTCGGCGGCACATGTCGGCCCGCTCTGCGTCGGGAAGAACGAACTGCCGCGCGATTCGGACGTAGCCCTTGAGCGCCCGTGTCTTGAACTTGCCGCCCGGCTCGGCCGTCGCCAGCTCGAGCAGAATCGGCGCGGCATCGGCGGTCATCCATTTGCCCAAGAGCCGTGTGGCGGCGTCCTCAAGGGCAGCGTCGCCTGACCGGGCAGCAGCCGCCATGGTTTGCACGGCCTTTGCGCCGCCCACTTCGCCGATGACGTCGAGCAGCATCACCTTCAACTCGGCCGGAGCCTTCTCGACAGCCGCGGCGAGTTTTGATGCACAGCCATCGCGGTCGGCCATCCGGACGCTCGCCTCGCGGAGTGCCGTTCGGGCGACGCCTCCCTCCGCCTCACTCTTGGGCTGCGTGGCAGCAACGACCAGCACCTCCAGATTCCCAAGGTCGACGGTGGGTCCGAGGGCCACGAGCGCCGCAGCGCGAACACTCGCATCGGCGTGGTTCACCAGTGGTAAGACCGCCGCCACGGCATCAATCCGGCGGCGGCCCACAAGCTCGAGGAGTGCCGGCAACACCGCCGCATCAGCACCCGCCAGCCGCTTGGCAATTTCCTGGTTGACCGCCTCACCTTCGAGGACCGCAACGGCAGACCGGGCGGTATCGGCGATGCCCGAATCGTCATCGGCTGCCGCCACGAGGAGTGGCCCAACCACTGCCGCGTTGCCCGTGTGACCAAGCGCTTCAATCGCCGCGAGCCGCAGCGGTTTTGCATTCTGAGCACCAGCGAGGCCCGCAAGTGCCTCGGTGACTGCTTCGCTTGCATCATCGGCGTTCCGCTCGGCGACCACATCGATGAGCAACTCCGCACGGGGCACGGCGCCGTCGGTCGCGGCCTTGGCGATCTCGGCCAGCAACGCCTTGTCGACTGCGGCCGCGAGCGATGCATCGGCAGCCTCTCCGCGACCGAGACCACGGGCAATGAAGACAGCCATGTTGGCCAGACGCTGTGTTGGTGATCGCAGCGTCTCGACGAGCAACGGAATCCCGGCGGCTCTTTGCGCAAGGATCGTGCCGCGAATGGCCTCGGCGAGCCGTTGCTCGGTGACACCCGCGGCCCGCACGGATGCAAAGATGCCAATGGCATCATCGGCACGCCCCGCAGCCAGGAGATTTGTCCCACAGAGCACAGCTGCCCTCGCAACCGCGTCGAGCCGCGCAGGCTCGGAACCCTTGTCGAGCGCGCCAGCCAGAATGGCGGTGGCCTCGGGCGTCGCAATCTGACCGAGCGACCACGCGGCACAGGCGGCCACCTCCGCATCCTCGGCGGAAAGCTTCTCGGCGAGGAGCGACACCGCTGCCCCGTCATGACGGACGCCAAGCGATGTCAGCACGCCACACAGGAGCCGGCCCTCGAGTTGAGAGGCGGCCTGGCGAAGCGCCGCCGCGGCCTCAGGGCCGGGAATGGCTTCGAGCGGAATCCTCGCCCACGAAGCAAGCCGCGGGTTGGAAAGCAGAGGCGCGAGGTCGGGCACGGCAGCAGGCGAGCCGTTCACGGCCAAAAACTTACACGTGATGGCCTTGTCGGCCTCGGCCGCATCGCTCCGTAACACTGCAAGGAGCTCTGGTTCGCTCGAGCCCGGGCCCGGCGATCCAGCCCACGCCGTTGGGCTGATCACGGCCACGAGGCACACGGTTCGTAGGATTGCCATCGGTCTCATCATGGGGCCCCTCTTCATGCGTTCCACGGCTCACGCCGCGCCTCCGATCGCAGCCGGTTGGCCGCTTCGTCATTGACGAACGTGTACGTCTCGAGGTCGAGCTTCACGGGCCGCCCGAGATAAATCGCGATGTTTGCGGCATGGCAGGCCAGATGCGCATTGCAGGCGGCATCGGCATTGCCCTTTGGCTTGCCACGGGTCTTCACACAGTCGAGGAAGTCACGAACATGGAACGTGGCCGGGTAGCCGCCGATCTCCTCGATCTTGCGGCCAGCAAGGAGCTCAGGCGATGAGAGCACCATCTTGCCGCTGTCACCCGCCTCCACCCATCCCGCGGTTCCTTCAAACCGAACCGGGCACGACCCGAGGGGAATCCATCCCTTCTCGCGAAACACGAGCTCGACACCATCGTCATAGCGGCACACCAGCTGGTCGTCTTTGGGTGGTGCGTAGTCGACCGGCGGGGGACGATCATCGACGGCCCACTGGCACAGATCGACGCAGTGCGAGCCCCACTCGAGCACGCCACCGCCGACAAGTCCGCCCCCCTTCTCGAAGTTGAATCCGTCCTTGAGCGTGCGGGCATTGAACGGCCGCCACGCCGCGGGACCAAGATACATGTCCCAGTCGTCGACTGCTGCGTCAGGGGCCGGCTCCTCGGGAAGCCAGCCACTCGTGGAAGCCTTCATGCCAGCCGGATGGGCGTAGACACGGGTCAGCTTTCCCAGGCGACCGGTGCGAGCCAACTCACAGGCAAACGCAAAGTGCGGCAGATTCCGCCGCTGCGTCCCTGCCTGAAACACCGTGCCACAGCGGTGCATCGTGTCGCGGTGCACGAGCGTCTCGGCGATATTTTTCGTGCAGGGCTTCTCGCAGTAGATGTCTTTGCCGGCGTGCGCAGCGTGCATCGCCATCAGACCATGCCAGTTGGGGCCCGTGGCAATCAGCACGGCGTCGATGTCATTGCGATCGAGGATCTCATGGAAGTCGCGGTAGGTCACACACGCGGTGGTTCCATGATGCTTGTCGATGACACCTTTCAGATGGTTGCGGCGGTTCTCCTTGACATCGCAGACGGCGGCAAACTGGACGTCAGGCTGCTGGAGGAAACAGCCGAGGTCGTACTCACCGCGACGACCAATCCCGATGCCACCCACGACGATTCGCTCACTGGGCGGAACGGCACCATCCAGGCCGAGTGCTGACGACGGAATGATGGTGGGCGCGGCAACGGCGGCTCCCGCGGCCAGGCCGCCTTTCAGGAAACCGCGGCGGCTCGTGAGAGAGGGACGGCGCTTCATGGTGACGGACTCCTCGAGGCGAGAACGAGGCAGAACCATCGCCATGACGATCCGCCCGCCAAGCGTTGTACCACGGGGCGGTTCGGCTCCCAAGCAGGCGTCCGGCGCGGTCAGCGGCCTGCTTGGGTTCAGGCAGTCGCGTGACTGACTGCGGTCAGGCCGCGGTCCGCTGCGGGACCGGAAGCTCGAACAGCTGAAAGAGCTCCTCGGCCGTGAGGCCTGCCGATGTCGGCCCATCGGCCTGGGAAAGGATCGCCTCGGAGAGGTCCCGCTTCTGCCGGAGCACCTCGTCGATCCGTTCCTCGATCGTGTCGGTCGAGAGAAACCGGGTGACGGTCACGGCACCCACCGCCCCGATGCGATGGGCGCGGTTGATCGCCTGGTCCTCGATCGCGGGGTTCCACCAGCGGTCGAATAAAAACACGTATTGCGAAAACTGGAGGTTGAGCCCGACCGCCCCGGCGCCGTAGGAGAGCAGGAGCACCGAGTGCTCACGGCACTCCTTGAATTTCCGGATCGCCTCGTCGCGGGCCTTGGTCGACATGCCGCCGTGGTATTCCAGGGCGCCGAACGGCGCGAGCTTTTCGCGAAGCCTCCTGAGTGTCTCGACCCACTGGCTGAAGACGATCGCCTTGCGGCCGCTCGCCTGCACCTCCTCGAGCTCAGCGGTGAGCCGCTCGAGTTTCGCACTCTCGCCCGTGGCGGTGTCGAAGTTGCAAATCTGCTTGAGCCTGAGCACGAGCTCGAAGACATGCTGGATCGTTGCCTGGCGACCCATGCCGGCCAGCCGCAAGACGCCCTTTTCTTCCGCCTGGCGGTAGGTCTCTCGCTGCTCGGGGCCGAGCTCGATCTGGGCATCTCGATCGAGCCGTGGCGGCATCTCGGTGAGCACCTTGTCTTTGGTGCGGCGAAGGATGTGATCCTTCACGGCCTCGCCCATCGCCTTGGGGGGCATCCGGTCGCTGATCTGCCCCGGGTCGACGAACTCAAACAGGCCCACGAGGTCGTCAGACGAGTTTTCGATCGGCGTGCCGGTGAGCGCCCAGCTTCGGCCACGAGCCAGACTCACGACGGCCTGATTGGTCTGGCTGGATTTGTTCTTGATTCGCTGGGCCTCGTCGAGCACCACGAGGTCGAATGCGAGGCCGAGCTCCGCCACGAGATCCCGATCGCGTACAAGGACTTCGTAGTTCGCCAGTTTCACGGGCACATCTGGCAGCATCCACTGCCACCGCCGCCGGCCAGGATCGCCGTCGATGACCGCCACGCAGAGCTCGGGAGCCCAGTCGGCAAGCTCCCTCGCCCAGTTGCTCACGAGCCCCTTCGGGCAGACAATGAGCACCCGCGGTGCCTCGCCGCTCCGCACGAGGAGCCGGATCGACGAGATGGCCTGCATGGACTTGCCGAGTCCCATTTCGTCGGCAAGCACCGCGGCATGCCGCGGCAGGAGAAAGGCCATACCCTCGAGCTGAAACGGAAATGGTTTCCGTGGAAACCCGAGCCGGCAGCCACGGAGCATCGTGTCGAGGTCGGGTTGTAAGAGATAGAAGAACCGTTCGGAGGGTTTGACGACATCCCGCGGCGGCCCGATACGGGTACGGCGGCCTCCGGTCCTCGGCTGCGTCGGTGGTCGTGGCGCGACTGGTCTCCCTGGCACGGGGAGCGGCGGCGTTGCCGGTCGGCCAAAGAAGTGACTCTGAACCCGCGGCCAACCCGGGACGACGTCGACCGAACGCACGGCCGGCGGCATGAGCGTCACGGGGAGGCGTAATGCGGGAGGCGGCGCGATCGTGATGTCTCGCCATGCCGAAGTGGCGACAGTCGGAAGCACGAGCGCGTCGCGTCCGAGCGTTCGCACTTCAAACGTGCCGCTGCCGCGCTGGTCGTTTCCCACGACGGTCCTCCCGTCAGCCGACATCACAGCCGCGTCGCCTCGTCGAGCGCGGCCCGAATCCGCTCGAAAGGTTCGCACAGGTCGACGGCTGACGCGAGCGTCGCCAACCATGTGGCGAGGTCCGCCGACCGACTTACGTCGTCGGCATGGGGCCGAACGATCGCGCCGCCCAACGAAAATTCTTCCACGCCGAGCCCACGACCCGACACGTCCTCGCGCCGCACGAGGGCCACCGAAAGCGACGTGTGGGGCCGGACATGGAGCATCTGCTCGCTGTCAGTCAGGATGACCACGGCTGCGGCCTTCGCCTCGGCCAAGAGCGCCCCGCCGACCTGCTGACCGTGGAGATGGCTGTCGAGCGAGGCGCCGTACAGAATCTGCTGGGCGCGAGAGATCTTGACCGGCGCCGTGCAGTGAAACTCGAGCGGCCTGCCGAGCGAGTCCACGACGAGGTAGCCACCAAACAGGCCGTGAACCGGCGACTCGAGCGTCGTCAGGAATCCAAACGACAACCCAGCCGGGTCCCCATCCGCCTGCTGCTGCATCTCCGTTGCTTCCCCGCGTGGTTTCGCGATCCCAGCTGCCGTGTCCCGACGATCCCCTCCATCGACGCGGCGGGCGCGGTCCTTGAATCCCTGTCCCGATCGTCGGCGGCAGTCTGGAGAACCCTTGCGGATCGGGACGAGTACGGCGACCGTTCGTGGAAAAACCCGAGAAACCTGCCTACGATACGAGGGTGTTTGGGTGTGCTCACCCCCTCGGCAGAATACAGTCATGAACGACGGTGCCCCGTACTTCACGCAGGTCGATATCTCCGTTGGAACGCCGATGGCGGGCCGGCCGACGCCGACGGGCGACCTCTCCGAGACCAACGGGCTCTTGCGCGAGCTCGTGGAAAACGCTCGCAAACAAAACGATCTTCTCCTGGAGATCCTCTCACAGGTCTCGCTCCCCCATCGGCAACGGGCTGCTGAGCTCAAGGCCTGGAAGGAGTCCAATCCGCAGCTTGCGAAGTCGTGCCGCCAGGCGGCCGAGTCGCTCGCGCGTGTCCATACGGAGTTCCTGTCGACGATCGCCCAAGAGGCCGCAGACAACGCCGAAGATTTTTCGGATAGTGAGTACGCCCTTGGTGAATTCATTGACCGCTACGGCCCGAGGCTCGCGCACTTTAATGGCGTGCTTCAGCTCTTTGCCCAATTGGGGGCTCCGATTCCCCAGTCTCCCGGCCAAACGTCCGAAGGCTGACGCTCCTCGCTCTTTCTCACGCCATGGCCTCCGTCTCATCCACCGCTCCACAGCCTGCCTTCGAGGTTGCCACGCCTGAGCAGGTGGCTGCTGCCAACGCCGCACTCGACTCGCACACCGTCGAGACGGTCGCGTGGCATTTTCATGAGTCGACAGGCTGCCCTTTCTGGCTCGAGTACGCGAAGTCGCTTACGTTCGATCCCGTCAAGGAAATCCGCGGCTTTGGTGACCTCAAAAAATTTCCGCCGTTCGAAGACGAGTGGCTGCGCGGTGGCCCTGTGCGCCGCTGGGTGCCAAAGGGGCTCGCCGATCAGCCGGCGTATGTGTTCGAGACCGGAGGCACGACAGGCACGCCAAAGTCGCGGGTGAACTGCCGCGACTTTCGGACGGACTACGAGATGTTCAGTGACACGCTGCCCGATGAGTTTTTTCCGCGGGGGGCCAACTGGCTCATGCTCGGGCCTTCGGGACCGCGGCGGCTTCGGCTTTCGATCGAGCACCTTGCCCAGTATCGCGGTGGCATTTCTTTTTGCGTTGACCTCGATCCCCGCTGGGTGATCAAACTCATCCAGAAGGGCTGGATGGAGCACCTCGAGGCGTACAAGCAGCACTGCATCGACCAGGCCATCACGATCCTCGAATCGGGCCACGACATCCGCTGCATGTTTACGACCCCAAAACTCCTCGAAGCGCTCGCCCTCGCGCTCGAGAAGCGTGGCACGACGATCCGGAAGGCCGGCATCACCGGCATTTTCTCGGGTGGCACCGAGTTCACCCCGCAGTGGACACGGTTCGCGGTCGAGGAACTGCTCGACGGCGCCTACATGACGCCGACGTATGGCAACACACTCATGGGGCTCGCCGCGAGCCGACCGGTCGTGCCTGCCGATGGCTACACGATCGCCTACTACGCGCCGCAACCGCGTGCCGTGATCGAAGTCGTTGACCTCGACAACACCGACACCGTCGTCCCCTATGGCGGCACAGGCCGCGTCCGTCTCACGACGCTCACGCAGGAAACCTTTATCCCGGGTTTTCTCGAACGGGACGAAGGTGAGCGCGAGCAACCCTACGCGAAGTATCCCTGGGACGGCGTGAGCGGCGTCCGCCCCTTCCGTGCCCTCGCCGGCACGACCACCGTCGGCGTGTACTGACTTCACGCTCGCCGGGCCATCCCTGGCCCCGGCGAGCTTGCCCGGCCTCCGCCGGGAAGCAAGCGACGCCTCCAGCGTCGCAGCCAATAGCGAGTAACCCCTACCGAATACCATCCCTGGTCCCGGCGAGCTTGCCCGCATACACCAAGCCACAGCGTGACCGGCCTACCATGCTGGAAGCATCCGCGAGGGGGTGCCCGGGCCATGTCGGCGGGGTGGGAGGGTGGGCGGAGCGTGGATGGGGAAGCGATGAGAACAACGAGTGAGAGGAGGCGTGGTGGGCCGCTGCGAAAGTACTGGGACGAGGCACGGGGAACCCCG
>JANNSZ010000048.1:0-4614 GCA_031403195.1 Planctomycetota bacterium
CAGAAGACCGATCGGCGGGAGTGCACGGTTCACGCCGTGCTCAGCAAGCCGAAGAGATCCAAACGCGATGGCGTTGGGTTGAACTGGGTGTGTGGACGAACCCCATGTTGGCGGCTCTCGAAAAGGGAGTGAAAGGAGAGAAATGGTTCCGACTGATTGACAAGGTCTTTGCTGAACGGAATCTGCTAGCAGGGTTCCAGAAGGTTGCAAGGAATCGGGGAGCGGCTGGGGTAGACCACGAGACGGTGAGAGGCTTCGAGAAGCGGCTCCCAGGAGCAATCCAGGAGCTATCGAATGCCATCCGACGTCAGGCGTACGAGCCTCAGGCGATCCGACGCGTCCACATCCAGAAGCCTGGAACAAACGAGACTCGTCCGCTGGGGATTCCCACGGTTCGAGATCGAGTCGTCCAGGCCGCGGTACTGAACGTGATCGAACCGATTTTCGAGCGAGACTTCGCGGAACACAGCTATGGGTTCCGGCCCGGCAGGGGATGTAAGGACGCGATGCGTCGAGTCGACAAGCTCCTGAAGGCTGGCTACGTCCACGTTGTGGACGCCGACCTGAAGGGCTACTTCGACTCGATTCCTCACGAGCGGCTGATGGCACGAGTGGAAGAGAAGATCGCCGACGGCCGTGTGCTGAAGCTGATCTCCTCGTTTCTACGAGCTGACATCATGGACGATGCCCGGCAATGGACACCTGAGGAAGGAGCCCCGCAGGGGGCGGTTCTCAGTCCGCTGCTGAGCAACATCTACCTTGACGAGCTAGACCACTTGATGGTCGAGCACGGCATCGAGATGGTGCGGTACGCCGACGACTTCGTGATCCTATGCAAGACGGCCGAAGAGGCTGAGCGAGCATTGGAGCTTGTCAGGGTATGGGTCGCCGAGAATGGTCTCACGCTCCATCCAGACAAGACGCGAGTTGTCGACGCGAGGACGGAAACCTTTGACTTCTTGGGATACTCGTTTCGAGGCCAAAAGCATTGGCCGCGGAAGAAGAGCATCGGGAAGCTCAGGGATGCGATCCGTCTGAAAACCAGACGCACGTCCGGCCGCAGCCTTCAAAGTGTGATTGGAGACATCAACCGAACCCTTCGGGGTTGGTTCGTGTACTTCAAGCACACGAGCTACCCCAGAGTCCTCCAAGAGAACGACGCCTGGATACGAGACCGTCTCCGGAGCCTGCTCCGGAAGCAGCAGAAACGAAAAGGTCGGGCTCGCGGAAGAGAGCGTCACGAGTGGCCCAATCGATTCTTTGCCGAGCACGGGCTGTTCAGCCTGAAAGCCGCCCGTGCAGCGGTCGTCCAACCCTCCATGAGGTAAAACCATCAACCGGAGAGCCGTGTGCGGGAGATCCGCCTGCACGGTTCGGAGGGAGGGGGGCCCGAAGTCAATCGGGCCTCCCTACCCCTATCTGCGGCCCTCCAGGCCTGCGCTCACTCGGAGGAAACGGCGCTTCGCCATCCATGGCTCCGCTTGTTTCCTACGCCGGCTCCTGGGCACGGGCAACGCCGAGCCTCCCCGGTTGGGAGTGGCACACTGCGTGTGTGCGAGGTCAGCCGCTCTTTGGCCTGAATGCCATGAGCCGAGCTGGGTCGGTCTCGAGCCGTGGCGGATCGGGAGCACCCGTGTGAATGAGATCGATGCCGTACGGAATCGCCGGAAACACCGCGTCGAGGCATTCCCGAATGCTCTTCGGCCGGCCTGGCAGATTCACGACCAGCGCGCGGCCACAGACCCCCGCCGTCTGTCGTGAGAGAATCGCCGTCGGCACATACTGAAGCGACACCTGCCGCATCTGCTCACCAAAGCCTGGCAACATCTTGGTACACGCCCGCTCGGTGGCTTCGGGTGTCACGTCACGGGGGGCCGGGCCAGTGCCACCGGTCGTGACGATCAGGCAGCAGCCCGCTGCCTCGAGGGCAACAATTGCCGCTACGATTGCCTCGATCTCGTCGGGCACAATTCGTTCCCGTGGCTCCCACGGGCTCGTGAGCACGTCGCGGAGATAGTCGCGAATGGCCGGCCCACCTGCGTCGGCATACTCACCGCGGCTCGCGCGGTCAGAGACCGTGAGGATGCCGATCAGTGCGGGAGGCGACATGGGGACTTTTCCAAAGGGGCTCGAGCATCGACAATCTCGGGGCGTTGATTGTTGACTGTACTCACGGACACGACCCCATGCCCGAGAATCACTCTGCCCAGCCCGCACCCGCACCATCCAGCACCGCAGCCCAGCTCGAGCAGGCTCGCCGAGATAAGCTCGCGAAGCTCGCGGCACTCGGGATCGACCCCTGGGGCAGCCGCTTTGACGACGTCGCTGCGATCGCTGCGGTCCGCGAAACTGGCGAGACCATCGCCCAGGAAGACGACCACGGCCCGACCGTGCGGGTGGCTGGTCGGATCATGCTCCAGCGGAGTGCCGGGAGCCTCGTGTTTCTTTCGCTGGCCGATCGCACGGGCCGCCTCCAAATCATGCTCGGGAAGAAGCAGGTGGGGCCCGATGCCTGGCAGATCGTCCAGTGCCTCGATCTGGGCGATCTCGTGGGAATCGACGGCCGGCTCGGCTGGTCGAAGACCGGCGAGTTGACCGTCTTTGCCACTGGGATCACGTTTCTCACGAAGAGTCTCGAGACGCCCCCGGACAAGTTTCACGGCCTCGTCGACCCGGAACTGCGGCAGCGGTGGCGGTACGTGGATCTCATCCATGGCGATGGGGTGCGTGAGCGGTTCGTCAAGCGGAGTCGCATCATCGAAGCGGTGCGACGGGTGCTCGCCGCGCGGAAGTACCTCGAGGTCGAGGGGCCGACGCTTCAGGAAACTGCCGGCGGCGCGGCGGCCCGTCCGTTCAAGACCCACCACAACGCGCTCGATATGCCGCTGGTGCTCAGGATTGCGCTCGAGCTTCATCTCAAGCGGCTGCTCGTCGGCGGCCTCGAACGAGTCTTTGAGCTGGGGCGGGTCTACCGGAACGAGGGCGTCAGCCCCAGGCATAACCCTGAGTTCACGATGCTCGAGGCGTATGAGGCGTATGGCGACTACGCCGCGATGATGGATCTCACCGAGGACATCGTCCTCGAGTCCGCGAAGGCGGCCGGCACACCGACCTGCTTTGAATGGATGGGGCACACGGTCGATCTCACACCGCCGTTTCGCCGTGCGAAGTATGACGACCTGCTGCGCGAGGTCACTGGGTGCGATCCGACTGATCCTGCGAGCGTGGCCGCTGCGGCAATCGCCGCCGGCATCGACGTCGCTGGCCGGCACCCCGACGTCATCAAGAGCGATCTCTTCGAATCAAAAGTCGAAGAGACGCTCTCCGGCCCAGTCTTCGTCATCGACTATCCCGCCGCGATCTGCCCCCTCACAAAGCGGAAGGCGGGCGCGCCCCATGTGGCCGAGCGGTTTGAGATGTATGTCGCTGGCATGGAGCTCGCCAACGCGTACACGGAGCTCAACGACCCGGACCTCCAGGAAGAGCTCTTCCGCACGCAACTGGCGGGCTTGCCAGCCGAAGAGTCGATGGCCCGCATGGACACCGACTTCATCCGATCCCTGCGGTATGGGATGCCGCCCGCCGGGGGCTTGGGTATTGGGATCGATCGGCTCGTGATGTTTCTCACCGAAGCCACGAGCATCCGCGACGTGATCCTCTTCCCGATTCTCCGGCCGCGGGCGGAGTAAGCAGGATCAGGTGGCGGCAACTGTCTCGGCGCGTTCGGCGATCAGGCGGGCCGCGGTCGCCAGTTCCTCGGCGACTGCATGAAACTCGGTGCCTGTGTCGCAGGGCAGATCGCCGTAGAGATCGTGCATCCCGGCGACGGCGGCGAGGTACTCGTTGAAGTGCGGATCCATGACACAACCCTCCGTGGTTTTGACTGACGATCTTGAAGCAACCGTCTCTGGCGTGAATACGTAACGCAGGGTCATGAGGTTCGTGTGTTCTCGAGTGGTGGCAACTTGGGAAGAACGCTTAAACGGGGCTGTATTTCGGGGTTTGCGGCGGCCAGGGTGGCTGCTACGCTCCCGCCCCCCTTTGGGAAGCCTCGCCTCATATGTACAAGCTTCTTCTCTGCTGGCGTTATCTCCGCACGCGGTGGATCGCGCTAGCCAGTGTCATCAGTGTGACGCTCGGTGTGGCGACGATGATTGTCGTCAATGCCGTGATGGCTGGTTTCTCGTACGAGATGCAGACGCGGATCCACGGAATCCTGTCCGACCTCGTCTTTGAGAGCCATTCGCTCTCGGGGTTTCAAGACCCCCAGTGGCACATGGACGAGATCCGCCGTGCCGGTGGAGACGATGTCGTCGGGATGACGCCCACCGTGGCCGTGCCGGCGATGCTCAACTTCCAGATTCGCGGCCAGTGGATTACGCGGCAGGTGATGCTCATCGGGATCGATGAGACGACGCACGCGAGGGTGAGCGACTTTGGTCGGTACCTGCAGCACCCGTCCAACCGCGAGCAACTATCGTTTGACCTGCGTGACGGCGGCTACGACACGGTCGATAGCCAGGCGGGTGGCGACACGCCGACGCGGCCGGCGCTCGAGGGTGCTGGCTGGCCTTACCGTCGAATGCGGGTGGAACGCGAGCGGCTCTGGCGCGA
>JANNSZ010000049.1:0-82569 GCA_031403195.1 Planctomycetota bacterium
AACTACCGGTGCATCTGGTGTATCTGGACGAGACGCGGAGCTTCGGTGGCGCTCTCGACGATGCCGAAACCCGTTTGGCGTATTATCGTCAGGTGCTTGATCGGACCGAGGCAGCCGCCACACCGCCACAAGATCGTTCTCACCCTCGCCATTCATGACTGCCCGCCGCCGCACCCACGAGCCCCCCGAGCCATCTGGCGCGCGGCTCATCGCCCCGCCCATCGTGCCATCGCCCGGCACCGGTTCGATCGAGGCGCTCGTCGACAACAACCGTTTGCTGCGAGCGGCCTTCGATCTCGTGATCGGAGACATGCGGCTGCATGAATTGGTCGCGGCGACTCGCCGTGAGCTGCTCCTGGTAGCGAGCGAATACACAGGCTCATACCGCGATGTGACGCGGCCCGCCAACATGGCCGACTGGATTGCCCGGCCGCTGGTCGTGGGGGGCCACCAGCCCGAGCTCTTTCATCCGGGCGTGTGGCTCAAAAACTCCGTGCTCGACGCCTACGCGCGGCACGTCGGTGGCACCGCGATCAATCTCGTCATCGACAGCGACCGGTGTGGCCGCACGGCGGTCGACGTTCCGGTCGGCACGCCTGCCAGCGCCCACTTCGAGGAGGTGGCGTTTGACGCCGCGGCTCCTGCGATGGCCTGGGAAGAGCGGGGGGTGATCGATCAGGATTGCTTTACGTCATTCGGCAATCGCGCGGCTGACCTGCTCCGGCCGCTCGTGCCCGAGCCAATCGTCCGCCGCTGGTGGCCCGCCGTGGTCGAGCGGGCGAAGGCCAGCCACAGGCTTGGGCTCGCGATCGCGCAGGCACGGCATGTGCTCGAGGAGCGGTTGGGGCTCGAGACGCTCGAAGTGCCGGTGAGCGAACTGGTGCGCTTGCCGACGGTGATGGTGTTTACGGGCTGGCTGCTGTCCCAGTCGCGTCAGCTCCATGATGCCTACAACGCGGCGCTCGCGACGCACCGCCAGGCCCGGCGCGTTCGCAGCCGCGGTCGGCCCATGCCAGATCTCGCCGTACGTGAGGATCCCGTCGGCACGTGGTTCGAGGTGCCCTGGTGGATCTGGTCGAAGGAAGATCCTCGGCGGCGGCGGGTTTTTGCACACCTTGCCATGCCCGATGCCCTCGTGCTTTCGGACCTCGAGACGGTCCGCGTCGAGTTGCCCATTTCGCCACAGACATCACCGTCAAAATGGATCGACGCGCTCTCGCGGCTCGAGGAGCATGGCTATCGGCTGCGACCACGGGCCCTCGTCACCACGCTCATGGCGAGGCTCCTGTTCGCCGACGTCTTTGTCCACGGCCTCGGCGGCGAGGCCTACGATTCGATCACCGACGACATCGTCCGCCGCCTCGTCGGCTCCGATCCGCCACGGCATGCCGTGGCCACGGGCACGCTGCGACTGCCGCTGGAGCAGGTGTTCCCGGGGCTTGAAACGGCCGATCCAGCAGCCGAGTTGGCCGCGGTCAGGCGAAATCTCCGCGATATCGCCTACCACCCCGAACTGCATCTCCTCGCCGGCAACGCCGAACCGGCCCAGATTCGGGCGCTCGTGGCCTCGAAATGGGAATGGGTCCAGACCGTCGCCACCCCCGCCCTGGCCCGCCGCCGGTGCCATGAGATCCGCGCCACCAACGCCCGGCTGGCGGCACACGCGGGGGGACTCATCCGCGACCTCGAGGCCCAGGCCGTCACCCTCCAGGCGGCGGAAAACGCCAGGGAAGTCCTCCGGGCCAGGACGCATCCATGGTGTTTTTTCCCGGAAAAGACGCTGAGGGAGCTCCTCCTACTGGAAAACGCCTGACAAACCGGTACCTTTTCCGGTCAACGGATTGCGTCAGAGTTCTCCAGGGAAAGGAGGCATCATGCATCGGGTGGATCGTTCCCCGAGCCGGTGTCGATTGAAAGCAAGTTCGCGTCGTCTGCCCCAGAGGTCGGCCTCGCGTCCCCGAGCCCGCCGGCCGGCAAAGCCAGCCGCAGCGGTCGCGGAGGGTGCCAAAACCCCGCCCCGCCGGACTTCCAAGTCGGCCGATGGCGTGGCCACGGTGCGGCTTGCTCGGCAAACCGTCCAGCGGCCTGCCCCAACTCGGCGTCCCGCTTCGAAAAAAGGCGTGGTGGAATCGGTTGAAATCCGCCCTGCGGCCCCGGTCGTCAGCCGTCGGCTCCCGACGAAGCGCTCGCCGGTCCATCACCTCCCGCACCATCCTGTGGTGCCCTTCACCGCGCCGGCGTGGATGCTGGCGGAGTGTCAGGTTTCCCCGGCCCGGGCAGGTGAGCAAAGCGAGATCCTCCAACTGCTCTCCGGGCTGCCGACGCCTCCGTCGCGGGCGGAGTTTCATGCGGCCGTGGATCACCCGGAACACGACTCGGCGAACCGCCTCGTAGCCAGAATTGGCGGGCGGATCGTCGGACATGCCGAGATCGTGCCCCGCACGCTCCACCTGGGGCATGTGCAGATTCGCGGGGCCGTGGTGGATCGCGTTGCTGTTCTGCCGGAATGCCGGGGTGCCGGCCACGGTCAGCGGCTCGTCAAAGCTGCTGAAGAGCGGGCCCGCCAGAGCGGCGCGGCCGTCGCCTTTTCGCGGACGCGCATCGCCGCGTCGTTCCGGGAGTTGGGTTGGAGTGTGCTCGGCCGCGACTGCGCGACGCCGGGTCGGCCTACCGATATTCTTGCGCGGATTCTCGAAGGATCGCGGTGGGACGGTGAGCCGGTCACCATGCGGCAGTGGCGGCATGTGGAACTGCCGGCGATCCTGCGGATCTACGCCCAGAATGCCCGGCGGTTTGTGGGGGCCCTCGACCGCGATGAGAATTACGGTCGCTGGCTCGTGAGCCGCGGCGCCTTTGACTCGATCCTGGTCGCGCTGGTGGGCCAAGACCGCTACGAGATCCATGAGGAGAGTGCCCGGATCGTGGGGTACTGCATCCAGGCTGGAACACGGGTCCTCGAGATCATGGCCAAGCCTGAGTTTGCGGGCCTCGAGCGGGAGATCCTGGCGCGGGTGTGTGCCGAGGCGATCGAAAATGATCGTCAGGAGATTATCTACGAGAGTAGCGCGTCGGATCCCCTGCACGCGGCGGTCGCTGGCAGTGAGGGCTACGTCGCGCAGGGCGACCGGATGATCGTCGCCCGGGTTTTTCAGCCGAAGGTGCTGCTCGAAGCGATCGCGCCGCAGGTTGCCCAGCGGGTTGTCGCCGCTGGCATCCGCGAGACGGTGGAGATTGGCCTCGACGCTCCATCCTTCCGCGGCTCGGTCATCGTGGCCGAGGAAAAGGGCGACGCGATTGGTGACCGTCAGGCCACGGTCCATCCGGGCCGCGTCGGCCGCAGCTACCTGAAACTTGCGGACGAGGAGCTCTCGCGGCTCCTGCTCGGCCAATGTGATCCGGCCGAGGCCGTCGCTGCTGGCCGCATGGAGCCATCCACCCAGATGGCCCAGAAGCTCGCGAGCCAACTGTTCCCGCGGCAGCCACTGTGGTGTCCGATGTGGGATGACATCCCAGCGTGAATGGACGGCCGGGTAAGGATGCCCGGCGTCCGTACAGTCAGCGAGCGAGCCATGCGTCGGCCCAGGTGCGGACGCCATCAATGCCTTTTCGGTGGCAAAAGTCACCGAGGGTTTCGCTTGCCTGGCGCTCGGTCTTGTAGCAGGCGAGCACTGCCGTGAGCTCGCGGCAGAGATCCTCGAAGGGCACGACGTCCTTGTACTGCTCGTTGAGCCTGTCTCCCAAGAGGCGGCCCCCCAGAAATATCGTGTACTTGCCCGCGGTGCGGCCCACGATCCCAATGTCGGAGTTGTATGGCCGGGCACAGGCGTTGGGACAGCCGGTCATGCGGAGTGTAAAAGCTTCTTGCGAGAGGCCGAGCTTCGCCACCTCGGGTTCGAGTGAGTCGATGAGGCCGGGGAGCACCCGCTCACTCTCCGCAACCGCCAGCCCGCATGTGGGCAGGGCCACGCAGGCCATGCTCCAACGCCGGAGCGTGGAGATCTCTTCCGAGGTCTTGACGCCATGCGCATGGAGAATCTCGGCGATCCGCTCGCGGTCGGTGATTGCCAGGTCGGTAAAGAGGAGGCTCTGGTGTGACGTGATCCGCACACCCGGGGCGATGTCGCGGAGGATTGTCCGGAGTGCCGACTTGAGCCGGAAGTCACCCGTGTCGTGGATGCGACCGTTCTCGACATTCAAGCCGTAGAAGAACGTGCCGTCGCCTTGTGGAAACCAGCCGATGTGATCGTCGAAGCCGTGGACATCCGCGGGATGACAGGGGGCCAGTGGCTTTCCGAAATACTCCTCCACCTTGGCCCGAAAATGTGCGAGGCCCATCGTGTGGATCGTGTACTTGAGCCGCGCCACTTTTCGGTCGGAGCGATTCCCAAAATCCCGCTGCACCTTCACGACCGCCTCGGCGATTGCGAGGACATCCTCCGGCGGCACGAAGCCCAGTCGCTTCGCGAGCGCCGGAAACGTCTTGGCGGCGCTTGGGGTCACACCCATGCCGCCGCCGGCGAGCACGTTGTAGCCGAGGATTTTTCCATGCTCGTGAATGACGAGGAAGCCCAGGTCATTGGCGTACACGTCGACGCAATTGTCTTCCGGCAACGCAAATGCTGTCTTGAACTTTCGCGGTAGGTAGGTGGGGCCGTAGATCGGTTCGACCTCGGCCTCCTTGGCTCCGCCAGCGGCGAGCGTCTTCTCACCGGTATCAGGATCGGTAAGCCAAATCTCGTAGTAGGCCCGTGTCCGCGGGGCAAGATGCTTGGCCAGCTCGTCGAGCGTGGCCTGCATCTCGGCGCGCACTGGGCTAGCGTGAATCGGCGCGGGGCAGCACATGATGTTTCGCTCCACATCGCCGCAGGCGGCGAGCGTCGTCATGTGGTTGTCATGCACCTGCTGCATGAACGTCTTCAGTTCGCCCTTCACCACGCCATGGTGCTGGATCGCCTGCCGGGTCGTGAGCCGGATCGTGCCGTTGCCCAGCTCGTCGCCCGTGTCGATCGCCGAGAGGAGCTGCGCGGCGGTGAGCTTCCCGCCTGGCACGCAGGTACGGATCATGAACGAAATCTGCCGCTCGCTCTTCTTCCCGTCGGTCGACTTCTTGCGTGTCTCGCGGTCATCCTGCTGGTACGTGCCATGGTTCTTGAGAAGCTGGATGCTTGGCTTGCCGAAGCCTGGTGCCCCGTCGACAAGCTCCTGGGGAATGTCCCCCACGAGATAGTTGCTCGCGATCTTGGCCAACTCGACCGCCGACGGCTTGGGCGTCGGCGCGGGCGCGGTCTCGGAAGCGGCGTCGGCAGAAGGCTCAGGAGCAGCGGACGTGTCGGCCATGATGGTTCCAGCGGGAAGGGCGAGGCAAGCCACCTCGGCTCCCCACAGAATAGAGCGGCTGCCGCGTGCTGAAAACCGCGTTATTCCGCACCGCTTCGTGGCATGCCAGCCTCGCGGTGATTCCCATGCCAGAGTGATATCGCCAGGAAGTCACTGGAAGACCTGCTCTGGGCCCCCTCTGCTTGCACCCTGCAAGGCATCTGCTGCCTGACAACCGAGGCGACCGCGCCTGAAAAGGCTCAGGGAGAAGCACCGCCTTGCTCGACCGTATCGTCCTCTCCTTGCAAGACGAGTCTGTCCGTCGCTTGCTTCGCTTCGGTCAACGTCAATCCACGGCGCCGCTGCAACAGCGTCGTCGCGTCCATCCGCTGTCCATTCGCGCACAGGCGGCGAATCAGGTCGTCGAGTTCGGCGTCGTCGACGACTTCCCACGACGGGCTCCGCTCGGCGAAATCCTCGTCCACGCGAATCCACATGCTGAGCTCCGCCAGCACCCGCCTTACGGACGGCCGCAAGCCGTAGCTGGACGACCAAAACTTGATTCGCACGCAGTCTGCCCCTCGCATGGCCACGGCCGTGTGCGTACGCCGGCTCAGCACCGTGACCAAGCCACCCAGATACCGTCGCTCTTGCAAGAGGCGGAGCGACTCTTGTCGCAGCGCCTCTTGCAAGGTGCCCTCGTCCGGTTTTGCGAGACAGATCTCCAGGAAAACATCGCGGTGCTGGGTTGACCCATCATCGCTGGAGGGGGTCGAGTAGCGATGCACGGCCCGCCGCGCGGCGGCCAGTTCGTGGTACGGCAGAAAGACGATCGTCTCCCCCGGCGGCGCCTCGTGATACTCGCAATCGCGGAGATTGAGCCACACACCGTCGTGCGCCACGGCAAGCACCCAATTGTCGGCCCGCCCCCGCTTTCGCCACGTGCCAAGGAGAGGCCAGGTGATCAAAAGCGGAACTGCCGCCGAGATGACGAGTACCCATGTCGGCGCATCCAAGGACCACCACACCAGCGGTATCACCCAAAAAATCGCCAGCAGAACCAACACAGGCCAGCGGGTGGCTCGGCAGATGAGCTTCGCGCTCGCCGTCGGATCAACGCCCGTTGGATGAAGCTGCATGATTCACCTCGAGCGTTGCACCGGCATTGCCGATTCTTCGCCGATCCCTCGGAATTATGAAGTGCTCGGGTGTATCCTAAGCGCACGCGTGGCCTCTCGCACCTCTGGAAAGCTCACCATGAAATTCTTGCCGCAATCGCCGGCGCTCGGTATCCGCGATTGTGTCGATGTGGTCGAGGGCAGCACTGGCCTCCAGCCTCTGGCCTAACCATGCCAGAATCGGCAAGACTCGCCTGCGGGGAATGACACGGACCGAGGCCTCCCCCATCGCCAGACAAAATTCACCCGGCCGTGACTCCTTGGAAGGAATGGCAGATGGAGATCGACGGTGGCAGTGACGCTTGTGGAATCACTCGCGGCCGGGGATCCGGAGGCCTTCGCTGTCCTCTACGACCGGCTTGGCAGCCGCCTCATTGGAGCCGCCCGAACCATGTCCGGATCCATACGAGATGCCGAGGATGTCGTGCAGGACGTGTTCGTGGAATTGGCCCGCAGCAGGAAACGGCTGGCTGGAATTACCGACCTCGAGGCCTACATGTTCACGATGGTCCGCAATGCCGTCCGCCGCCGGGGCCGCAGGGCAGCAGTTGATCGCCGGGCACTCCTCGCCATTGCGGAGACCCGCCGGGCGGCCGGAGCGTTCACCGCCACAACAGAGCTCCCGGATGACGAACTTGCGGCGGCGGTTGCCGCTCTGCCGACCGACCAACGGGATGTCATCGCACTCAAAATCGACGGCGGCCTGACGTTCGCCGAGATCGCTGCGGTGATGGCGACCAGCCTCAATACGGCCGCCAGTCGCTATCGCTACGCGCTTGAAAAACTCCGCGCGGCCCTCGCTGGCCGAAAGGACATGCGATGAACGACACGCCAGACCCGAGCCTCGACGTGATCGAGCAGCGCCTTCGCACACGCGGTGGCCACCGAGCATCGACCGAACACCGCGATCGCGTCCTTGCCGCGGTGCGAAACGCCCTGGCAGGCGGGCCGAGGCCGATGCTTTCCTCAGGGTCCAGCCTCGGCCCACGCGACACGGCAGCACTGGTGTCGATGGCACTCGCGGGTGCGATTTGGATTGTCGGCCCATGGCTTGTTGTACCGCAAGCCGTTGCGCCGCGAGTACTCGAGCCGGCGATCGTCGTGCAGGCCCGTGCCGCCGGGATCGACCTGTCACTCGCGGCGGTCGCCGCGGCCGACCATGGCGTCGGGCTTCAAAGGATTCCGTCACCGCCGAGACCAAGCCGCCATCGCGACGGTGTCCGATGGCGGCACTACTTCGAAGGAGATCTCTGACATGGGCTACCTCTGCTTCTTTCTTGCCGTCCTTGCGGCGTGTCTGCTCTGGTCGGCCACGTTCACGGCAGCAGCGGCCCGAATGCGGCCCGTGTGGATTCGCCGCGTGCTCGTCGCGGTCGCGGTCGCCGTGCCGGTTCTGTCGCTCGTGCCGTGGATCTTCGTGACGGGGGCGCTCGCCTTCGGAATGCGGCTGGAAACGAACTGGTTTGCGCCCACGCTCACCGTGGCGATCTCGGCGGCGATCGGTGGCGGATGGATCGCGCGGGCGGGCCTCGCCCCGCGGGCCGCGCCGGCCGCAACAAGTTGGCCGCTCGTGGGCCTGGCCGCGATGTTCGTCATCTCCAAGTTTGTCATCGGCGGCACGCTCCTCTTCATAGACAACGCGGTGACCGCGGAGATGCGGCAGGCACGGGCCGAGGCCGTGGCGATCATGCAGTCAGTCGTGCCACCGGCGCTCGTGCCGGATGAAGACGCAGCGCCGCTCTACCAGCAGGCCTTTGATCTGATGGTGGCCGACAAGACTCTCGGTGCGGAGAATTCGCCGCTCCTTCACCTCGACACGGTGGACATTTCCGACGCGACCGCGATGGATCTCGTGGCTCGGCATGCCGCCACCCTCGACCTCCTGCGACGCGCGGCCGATCGGCCGGGGTGCAGGTTTGTCCGCGACTGGTCGCGGCCATCGTTCGACATGCCTTTGCGAGAACTGTCACCGCTTCGCCAGGGTGCCCGATTGCTGGCGCTCGCTGCACGGCAGGAAGCAGCCAAGGGTGACATACCGGCGGCGCTCGCCGACATCGGTCGCGTCCATCGCATGGCGAGCCACATCACCGCTGAACCGCTTCTTGTCTCGGGGCTCGTGGGGTTCGCCATTGACGTGACCGCCCTCGACACGCTCGCCGTCGTCCTGCCGATGACCACGGCCGACCATGCCGCTGCACTCGATGAAACGCCCCTTAGCGACCTGATTCGATGGACCACCTCGCTTCAACGGCATCTACTCGGCGAGGAAGCCTTCGGACTCACGTTCTTTGCGTCCCTCGCCGAAGGGGATTCAAACGTCGTGAACATCGCGGCGGTGGATGGATCCTCGCTTGGCGTCGTCGCGGCCTTTCCACCGCTGGCGATTCTCTTTCGCTCGTTCCTGTTGCCGACGGACATGCAGGCGTACCGATCGACCATGAGGCAGTTTCAGGTGCTCTTCGAGCAGCGGCCGTCGCTGTCCGATGCCGCGTCCCTTCGCGGTATCAAAGCGCTCGACGCGGATATGGAACGGCGGCGGCAGGGGGTTCTGACCGAGCTTTTTGCGCCAGCGCTTTCCAGCGTCCTCACGACGCGGTCCAAGAGCCACGCCAAGCATCGCGCCGCCGAAGTGCTTCTTGCAGCCACGCGAGCGCGGCTTGTTCGCGGCGAACTCCCTGGGCCAGCCGAAGCGATCGTGCCGGAATTCATGACGGCGATCCCCCGCGACCCGTTTCTCGAAGACAGCCCACTCATCGTGAAAATCAACGACGATGGCTGGCTCGTCTACTCGGTCGGCCCAAATGGCAAAGATGATGGCGGCCCTCCGCCGAGTAGCAAGCCCGGTGAGGGATCAACCGTCAGTAGCGACGACATCGGACTACGGCTCCAACGGAGTCGTTGAATGCACCAACTGCCCCTGCCAAAAGCCCGTAGTCTGGCCTGATGCCATCCGCGAGGGGTTGCCCGTGCCACGGAGCCGGCGTAGGAAACAAGCGCAGCCTGGAAGGCGCAGCGAAGTTTCCTCCGAGCGACCGGAGGGCATGGATGCCCGAAGGAAGCGTCTGGCGACATGGCACGGGCAACCCCTCGCCGCCCCGCGAGTTGGCCCATGCGAGCCTTGCGTGCGTCAGGCCAACACGTCTCGAATCGGCTCGACGTGCTCGACGCCCACCAGCTTTTGGTCGAGGCCGCCGAAGAAGTATGCGAGCCGATTGGGGTCGAGGCCCAAGAGATGCAGCACGGTCGCATGCAGGCTCTTCACGTGGAAGCCGGGCTTGTCACCGTTGCCGTGGCCCGGCCCCGGTGAGATTGCCGCGGCGCCGAGCTCGTCGGTCTCGCCCACGCTTACGCCGCCTTTGATCCCGCCGCCGGCCATCCACATCGTGAACCCGAAGGCGTTGTGGTCGCGGCCCGTACCCTTTTCGTATTCGGCTGTTGGCTGCCGGCCAAACTCTCCTCCCCAGATCACAAGCGTCTCGTCCAAGAGCCCACGACGGTCGAGGTCTTCGAGCAGAGCCGCCACCGGCTGATCGGTGTTGCCCGCATGAAAATTGTGGTTCTTCTCCAGATCACCGTGGGCGTCCCAGTTGTCGTCATTGTGGGCGCCGCCAGAGTAGAGCTGGATGAACCGTACGCCTCGCTCCACCAGACGCCGGGCCAGCAGGCAACGGCGGCCAAAATCGGCAGTGCGTGGGTTGTCGAGCCCGTAGAGCGTTTGGGTTTCTGCTGTTTCACTTGCGAGATCGACGGCTTCAGGCGCGTGCTCCTGCATTTTCCAGGCGAGCTCATACGAGGCGAGCCGGGCCGCGAGCTCGCTATTGTCGCCACGGGAAAGCATGTGGGCCGTGTTGGCCTCGCGGAGACTGTCGAGCATCGCCCGCTGGGCCTCCAGCGGCATGTCATCCGGCGGCGCAAGATCGAGGATCGGTGCCCCCTTGCTCCGCAGGATGGTGCCCTGATACGTCGCCGGCATGTAGCCACTCGACCAATTCTTGGCACCTGAGATTGGCCCACCCGTTGGATCGAGCATCACGACGAAGCCGGGGAGATTTTCATTTACGGTCCCCAGACCATAGTTCACCCACGAGCCGACGCAGGGCGCCCCTGACTGGATCTTGCCGGAGTTCATCTGGAGCATCGCAGAGCCGTGGATCGGCGAATCGGCCGTCATCGAGTGGATGAAGGCGATTTTGTCGACATGCCTCGCAACGTGTGGAAACAGGTCGCTCACCCATTTGCCACACTCGCCGTACTGCTTGAACTTCCACTTGGGGCCGACGACACGGCCTTGGCTCTTTTCACCGCCGCGGCCCTTGGTCTTGACCGTTATTGTCTTGCCGTCGAGCGGGTAGAGCGCGGGTTTGTAGTCAAACGTGTCAACGTGGCTTGGGCCGCCATACATGAACAGGAAGATCACGCTCTTGGCCTTCGGCGCAAACATGGATGGCTTGGCAGCCAGTGGATTCACAAAGGGCACGCCCGTGGCGGCAAGAGTCTGCTGTGCCAAAAAACCATGCTCGAGCAGACCGGCAAGGGCCAGCCCGGTGAATGACCCGCCGGCTTCCCACAAAAACTCTCGCCGTGTACGACGGCAGAAACTGGCTCGGTGCTCGCGGTCAGACTCGTAGGGCACGGGAAAACTCCAATCAGTCGAGGTACGCAAACTCGTTGAGGTTGAGCACCATCAAACAAAAAAGCTCGAGGGCTCGGCCGGGGCCGACACCGTCCTTGGATTCCAATTCGTCGATGAGGGTGGCACCGCGGGAAACCTCTTCATCCGTCGCCGGTCGCACGAGCGCGATCTCGATCGCTCGGCGGACCATCGCGGCAGTCTGGTCGGCATTCGTGCCCCCCGCCTCTGTGCGGACCCGTTCGGCGAAGACGCGAGCCTGGGCATGCAGAAACTCACCGTTCATCATGCCCAGGGCCTGGGTGGGCTGGGTCGTCACAAACCGCACGGGGCACGACGTATCGGGATCGGCCACGTCGAAATCAGCCAGCAGGGGCGTCAGGAGCGACCGCTTCACGTGGATATAGATGCTACGGCGGGCCTGCTCCTGTGGGGAAGACTTGCCCCATCCGTCGCCCGGCCGTGACTGCGTGGCAAGCACTTCTTTCGGGATATCGGGGAAGACGCTCGGCCCGAACATTGTGGGGTTTGAGGCACCGGTGGCGATGTGGATCGAGTCCCGGAGCTCCTCGGCCGAGAGCCGCCGCATATCAAACCGCCAGAACGCGTCATTCAGGGGGTCTTGCTGTTCGGGGGGAAAGCCATCCATGGCCTTTTCCCCCTTGGCCGACCGCTGGAAAAGCCAGGGTTTTCCATGGTCAGCAATCGCCGCTTCCTGCGGCGGCCGCCCTGCTCTACCGCCTGCCGGAATGGCCGTCGACGCTGACCGGTAGGCGCGTGACATGAGGATCGTCTTCTGAAGGGCCTTGAGCCGCCAGCCATTGCTCACGAGGTCTGCCGCGAGCCAGTCGAGCAGCTCGCGGTGCGTGGGTGGATCACCCATCAGGCCGAAGTTGTTGGGGCTTCGCACGATTCCGCGGCCGAAGTGGTTCTGCCAGATTCGATTCACGATCACGCGGGCCGTGAGCGGATTTTCAGGCGACGCGATCCATCGGGCCAGCGCCAATCGCCGCCCTGTCGATCGATCAGAGGCGGGCAACTCGATTGAAGGCGGCGCGGCGTCGAGGATCTTGGGAAACGCTGGTTCCACGCGGTTCTCAGGTTTTTGTTCTACGTGAGGGTTCCCGCGGTAGAGCACGAACGTCTCGGGCGCGTTGCTGCCACACTCCGTGACAACCAGTGCCTTGGGCTGATTGCTCTTCTCGGAATGCAGCTTGTTCAGGAGCTCTTTCAAATCAGCGAGATCTTCTCGAGCCAGCTCGTCGAGCGCCTGCTCACCGTGCTCTTTGATCCGCTGATTGATGGCATTAATGTTGGCCTGGGCTTCGGCCCGGCGGCGTTCGATCTCCTGGGCGTCGTGTTCGGCCTCGGCAAGCGTGCCGTTTTCAGGCGGGAGTGGGCGTTCAATGAACGCCGGATTCATGTGCCGATCGCCCATCGGCGTGACGTTCTGAAAGAAGGCGAGCATCGCGTAGTAGTCACGCTGCGATACCGGGTCGATCTTGTGATCGTGGCAGCGGGCACAGTTGATCGTGAGCCCGAGAAAGACCTGACCTGTGGTCGAGACGATGTCGTCGAGCCAGTCGTAGCGGGCCTGGAGCTTGTCGGCTGGTTCATCGTCCCAGAGGCCGAGACGGTAGTACCCAGTCGCAATGAGGTCGTCGCCTGACGGCTCTGGCAACTCGTCGCCGGCAAGCTGCTCGATCACAAACCGGTCGTATGGCTTGTCGTCGTTGAAGGACCGAATCACATAGTCGCGGTATCGCCACACATTGGGCTTCACGCCATCCCGCTCGAAGGAGTTGGTTTCGGCGTAGCGAACAAGGTCGAGCCAGTGGCGTGCCTGGTGCTCGCCGTAGTGCGGTGAGGCGAGGAGCCGATCGACGACCTTCTCCCATGCGGTGTCAGAGTTGTCGGCTAGAAACGCCTGCGTCTCCGCTTCCGTTGGCGGCAGCCCCGTCACGGAGTAGGTCACTCGCCTCAGAAGCGTTCGCTTGTCAGCCTCTGGCGCACGGGCCAGACCACGGTGAGCGAGCCCGGCATCAATGAAGGCATCGACGGGATTCTCGAACGAGTCAGTTGGTGCTGGCACCGTGGGCCGCTTCACAGCTCCAAAAGCCCAGTGGGCCTTCCACTCGGCGCCAGCCTCGATCCACTTGGTGAGCGCGGCGGTCTCATTGGGTGAGAGCCGCGGGCCCTCGGGGGGCATCTGCGTGTCGGGATCCGTCGATAGGATCCGTGCGACCAGTTCGCTCGCCGCGCCATCACCCGGCACGATCGCCGCGACCCCGCTGTCGAGCGTGGCGGTGGCGCTGCCGCGATCATCAAGCCGCAGGCCGGCCTCCTGAGTCTCAGGGCCGTGGCAGGCATAGCAGCGACGGGCGAGCACCGGCTGCACATCGCGGGCAAAATCGACTTCACCAGCGGCAGCCGCCGAGACGGCTAGGCCAGCGGCGATCGTGAAGACACTCTTCATGGGGCGACAACCTGGGATTCGCCACGAACCTGCATTGCCAATCACACTCCTTCGAGTATATTCTAAATGGCCTTTAGAAACAACTCGTCGGCGTCCTGGGACCACTGGTCAGACCATGAATCGTCCTGAGAATCGCGTGGAATCCGCGCTCCTGCGGCGGATCAACGAGCGGCGGCTCCTCGAGACGATTCAGCAGCGCGGCCCATCCTCGCGGGCGTCCCTCACGAGGGTGTCTGGCCTCACGGCTCCGACGGTCTCGAAGGCGGTCGATTCGCTCCTCGACCGCGGGTTTGTGGAGGAGCTCGACCCGATCTCGCCAGCGGTCGGTCGGCCGGGACGGCTTGTGCGCATGGCCGCCACCACAGCGACCGTTCTGGGTGTCGTGGTCGATGCGGCCACCTGCTGCGTGGTGGCGACCGGACTTGACGGCACAGTCCGCGAGGAACACACAAAACGCTTCGCAACTCCAGTCACCTACGCCACGCTTCTGGATTGTCTCGCTCGCGAATGCCGAGACCTCATTGCAGGTTCACCCGGTCGGACGCTCGGGATCGGTGTGAGTGTGCCGGGCCTCGTCAACGAACGGCTCGGAGAGATCGTCGTTTCTCCCAACCTGCACATCCTCGACAAGCACAACCCGGCCCGCGATCTCGAGGCGCGGCTTGGGGTGCCTTGCCTCCTCATTCAGGAAACCGATGGGCTCTGCCTCGCAGAGCGGCTGTATGGCGACGCCCGCGGGCTGGCAGACTTTGCGATGCTCGATGTCGCGACCGGCCTCGGCCTCGGTGCGATGAGTGGCGGCGCACTGCTCTCCGGTCATAGCGGCATGGCTGGCGAAATCGGTCACATCACGGTCGTTCTCGATGGCGTCTCTTGCGGCTGTGGCAACCGGGGCTGTCTGGAGACACTGGCCACCGACGCGGCGCTCGCGCGGCTCGTGGAGGAGCAGGTCGGCAGGTCTCTCGATGTCGATGAGACCCAAGCCCTGCTTGCCACACAACCCGACGCGTATGCTGGTGCGGTCGCCACAGTCACCGAATACCTGGCCATTGCCATTGCCACGGTGATCAACGTCTTCAATCCAACAGCCCTGTTCGTGCATGGCACGCTGCTGGCCGGATCGGAGGAGCGGTTTTCAAGGGTGCTCGAGCGCGTCAAGCAGCGAGCCCTCACTGCGACGCTCGCCGACTGCATCATCCGCTCCACCACATCGAGCAAGCGAAAAGGGGCGATCGCGGGCATCATCCACCACCTCACCCAGGCCTGGGCTCCGACAATCCGTTGAGCCCCCGGAGAAGCTCCGCCCATGCCACCCTTTTCACTCACGGGCCGCACGGCCCTCGTCACGGGTTCTTCAACGGGCCTCGGCAAAGGCTTAGCCAGATGCCTCGGGCTCGCAGGGGCCAAGGTGGCGATGAACTACGCCAACAATGCCGCCCGAGCCGAAGCGGCCCACGCGGAGCTGCTGGCTGCTGGCGTCACCGCGGAGCTGTTTCGCGCCGATGTGACGAGTGAATCCGAGATCGATGCGATGTTTTCCGCGATCGAAGCCTCGCTCGGGCCCGTCGATGTGGTGGTGATCAACGCCACGCCCGCGCAACCGCTGAAGGCCATCGAGGACTATGATTGGGCGTTCTATCAGGAGATGCTCGACTTCTTTGTGAAGAGCCCCTACCTCCTGGCCCGCCGTGCTCTGCCCGGCATGAAGGCTCGCGGCCATGGCCGGCTCATCAATATCACGAGTGAAGTCTTTTCACTCGGGGTCGCCCCATTCTCAGCCTATGTCGCGGCCAAGGGAGGGCAAACCGGCTGGTCACGGAGTATGTGCCACGAGTTGGCCCCGTTCGGGATCACCGTCAACATGATCGCCCCCGGTTGGATCCTCGTAGAGCGTCACACGACCGATTCACAGTCCGACAAAGACGCCTATCTCGCGAGCATCCCCCTGGGCCGCTGGGGCACGCCCGACGATGTCGGTTGGGCCGCCGTGTATCTTGCCAGCGACGAGGCGTCTTTCGTCACGGGCCAGACGATCGCCGTCAACGGCGGCAAAACGTGCTGGTAAGCGTTGCCAGCACCTCGCCATATGCTTGCCGGATCGCCAGCACCAATCCGCTCTTCAACACGCTCCCTCAGCCGACACTCGGGACGACGGAGGTGAGGCTGCGACCGTCGAAGGCTCATCCGCAGCGACCGGTTTAACAGCGTATCCCAATTTCTGGGAACGTTTCGCTGCGGGCCTCGCCCGACCGGGAGCGAATGCGTAGCCAGGCAAGCAGCCCTCGTCGGACACTTCGAAACGGCACGGCGAACG
Organism: Planctomycetota bacterium; assembly: GCA_031403195.1. Lineage (GTDB taxonomy): Bacteria > Planctomycetota > Planctomycetia > Pirellulales > UBA1268 > QWPN01. Next base: position 15,915 of record JANNSZ010000049.1, read on the forward strand.
ACCGGTGGAGGCGGATCCACCAGGGTCGCAGCCGCTGGATGTCGCCCTCAGTGATTCGCCCTGGGACTGGACTGTGTGCCACCACGTGCTTGAGCAGGTGGTAGTCGTCGCACTGCTGGAGCACCCGGAGGACGCCGCCCAGGGCCCGGGCTGCCAGCCGGTTGCGGGCCGGCAGGGCGAACGAGATTTGGAAATCGATGAGGTGCGGTCGGCCCGCTTCATCGACCAGAATGTTCTCTCGCTTGTGCAAGTCGACGTGGGCCACGCCGCGGCGGTGCACCTCAGCGAGAATCCGATCAAAGCGGGGGAAAAACTCAGCGTTCACCCGCTCATTCCGCCTCAGCGCGTGCCCCTCGATGAACTCCCGCGACACGGCATTCGTCAGCCGCCGGCCGCCAACACAGACCGGCCCGAGCGATCCCGGCACGCCGTCGATGCCCGCCAGTCGGTCCATGAAACCCTGTTCGCGGGCGGCGAGCCGCCGGCCCAGCCAGCCCATCGGCAGGAAGAGAATCCGCTGCCGGCGGTTGAACTTGCAAATGGCCCGGCGTGTCGCCGAAGCGTAGATGCCGGTGGCTGCCCAGGAGTCATGCTTGAGAATCTCGCAGCGGCGAAAGGTCTCACCGTCGATCTCGACGAGCTCCGGCGGATCGGCCGCCCCAAGCGCGCGAAAGACCGGCGGCCGCGGACGCACGCGCGGCTCCGGTGCGCTGGCGGCCACAGAACCTGCTGAACGCCTCGAGATCGCCACCATGGTTCCGCCTGCTCGGGTCGACGGAACGTCGGTGGCGCACGATTCGCCCGACAGCCCGCCCTGTCGGAATTGTCGACTGCGGAACGAGTCATTGGTGACCTGTCCGAAACTGGCCGGTACTGCCTCCCATGGCCTTCGTCGCTGCCGCATCCGGCCCGTCTGCCCCAAACCACCCCGACGGCGGACCTGCGGGCAACCGCGGGCCACCCGAGCGCCGGTCACGCGTCGTAGTAGAGGCAGAACTCGTAGGGATGGGGCCGCAGCCGCATCGGGGCCACTTCGCGGTCACGCTTCCACTTGAGCCAGGTGGCGATGACATCGTCCGTAAACACATCGCCACGCAGCAGAAAATCGGCATCGGCGGCGAGCGCGTCGCAGGCTTCAGCAAGCGACGCCGGTGTCTTCGCAACACCTGTCAGTTCCTCCGGCGGCATGTCGTAGATATCGCGGTCGAGCGGTTCGCCCGGATGGAGTTTGTTTTGAATCCCGTCGATCACTGCCAAGAGGATGGCGGCGAACGCCAGGTACGGATTGCTCGTCGGATCCGGGCAGCGAAACTCGACCCGCTTTGTTTTCGGGCTCGCCGAATACATCGGGATGCGGCAGGCAGCCGAACGGTTCCGCTGCGAATAGGCAAGGTTCACCGGCGCCTCATAGCCTGGCACCAGCCGCTTGTAGCTATTGGTCGTGGGATTCGTGAAGGCCAGCAGCGCCGGCGCATGCCGCAGGATGCCGCCGATTGCATAGAGTCCAATCTCAGAGAGGCCCGCGTAGCCCGTGCCGGCAAAGAGCGGATGCCCCTCCTTCCAAAGCGAGATGTGGGTGTGCATCCCAGAGCCGTTGTCGCCGTAGATCGGCTTCGGCATGAATGTGGCAGTCTTGCCATGGCGTCGGGCCACGTTCCGCACGATGTACTTGTAGAGACACATCTGGTCGGCCATGCGGACCAGATCCTGATATCGCATGTCGATCTCACACTGCCCACCTGTGGCCACCTCATGGTGATGCGCCTCGACATCAATCCCGCAACCGATCATCGCCTGCGTCATCTCCGTACGGACATCCATGAGCTGGTCTGACGGCGGGCACGGAAAGTACCCCTCCTTGTGCCGCAGGGTGTAGCCGAGGTTTGGCCGATCCGCCCGACCGCGGTTCCACTCGGCCTCCGACGAATCGACGTGATAAAAGCCCTCGTGGGCGTTTTGGTCGAACCGCACGTTGCCGAACACAAAAAACTCGGCCTCGGCACCGATGAAGCAGGTGTCGGCGATGCCGGTGCTCTTGAGATAGTTCACCGCCTTGCGGGCGACGTTCCGCGGATCACGGGAATAATCTTCCCGCGTGATCGGGTCTTGCACCTCGCAGATCATCGCGAGCGTGGGCGTCCCCGCAAAAGGATCGATGAACGCCGTATCGGGCACCGGCACGAGGAGCATGTCGCTTTCGTTGACCGACTGCCAGCCGCGGATGCTCGAACCGTCGAAGCCAAGCCCGTCGCTGAACGTCTCCTCCTCGAGCTTGCCAACGGGGATCGTGAAGTGCTGCCAGGCGCCGAGAAAATCGGCGAACCTCAAGTCAACGGCCTTGACCTCTTTCTCGCGGCACATCGCGAGCACTTCACGCGGCTTCATGAACGCATCTCCTTCGGGGGGATGCCCATGATACGTCCGGCGAGCAGCGTGCCCGAGACCACGATGTCGAGCCTGCCGGACTGGGCCCCTTCGGCTCCCTCGTAGCTCCCCGCATCAATCCGCCGGGCGAAGCCTCGGCCTCCCGACACCTCAGCCGACTCGATATCGAGCCAGGCGAGGCGATGCGGCGGCAAGGGCTCGGCCGCGATGCGGTCACCACCAGCCGCGGGGATCGCTGCCAGCCGCCAGGTGCGACACCCCTCGGCCTCCTCGAGGAGCAGGTCGTAGTGGAGGCCGGCCGGATCGTCCGGATGACCAACATGCTCGAGAAGAACGAAGCGAGGCATTGCGGCCCAGCATGCTGTTACACGATCTGATAGGCCTGCTCGTGGTGCTCGGCTAGGTCGAGCCCGCCGCGCTCGACTTCGATCGGCACCCGCATCCCCACGAGCTTGTCAACGACGACAAAGGCCACTGCCGACACGACGCCGCTCCAAACAATCGTGACGAGCACACTCTTGGCCTGCGCCCAGACCTGTGTGCCGATGGTCATTCCCTCAGCGAGACCAGAGCCACCGAACTCACTCGCCGCGAAGACGCCCGTGAGCAGCGCTCCCACGACACCACCGACGCCGTGCACGCCAAACACGTCGAGCGAGTCGTCGTAGCCGAAGCGATGCTTGACCGTGGTTGCGAAGTAGTAGCCGGCCGCCGCCGACGCGGCGCCAATCGCGATGGCACCCAGCGGCCCGGCGGTGCCACTGGCAGGCGTGATGGCGACGAGCCCCGCAACGGCGCCGGTGGCGACGCCGAGGGCCGAGGCCTTGCCGTGGGCGACCATCTCGATCGCCATCCAGACGACCGTGGCCGTGGCAGCGGCGATGTGCGTCACGAGCAGGGCCATCGCTGCGGTGCCATTCGCGGCACAGGCGCTGCCTGCATTGAACCCGAACCAGCCCACCCAGAGCATGCCAGCGCCCATCACGGCAAACGGCAGGTTATGCGGCCGCATCACTTCTTTCGGGTAGCCACTGCGTCGACCGAGCATGAGGCACGTGACCAAGCCTGCGATGCCGGCGTTCACATGGACGACGGTACCACCAGCGAAGTCGAGCACGCCCCAGCCTACAAAAAGCGCCCCCTCACCGGCCCAGGCCATGTGGCAGATTGGGATGTAGGAAAGCGTAAACCAGAGAATGGAAAACAGGAGCATGCCTTTGAATTTCATCCGCTCGGCGAAGGCCCCGACGACGAGCGCCGGCGTGATGATTGCAAACGTCATCTGAAACGCAGCGAAGAGCGATTCGGGGATCGTGCCGCTGATCGAATCAACCGTGATTCCCTTCAAAAACGCCTTGTCGAGATTGCCGATGACCCACTGATAGGAACCGCCATTCCCGAACGCGAGGCTATATCCATACGCGACCCATAGGAGCGTCATCACGCCCGCCAGCGCGAAGCACTGCACAAATATGGAGAGGACGTTCTTCGACCGAACGAGTCCGCCGTAGAAGAGGGCGAGGCCGGGCAGGGTCATGAAGAGAACGAGCGCCGTGGCCACGATCATCCAGGCGGTGTCGGCGCCGCTCATGGCTGGCGCCTCGTCCGCAAGCGCTGTCGTACTCACACACGAAACAAGGATGGCTGCCAGCGCCGTCATGCTCCGCCTGGCCCTGCCACTGCACACCATCGCCGCCACTGCTTGTAGACCGCCGCCCATGGGTTCCGCCCTCAAAGAGTTGCGGCCCCGTCCGATCCACCTCAGTCGGACAAAGAGACGCGAAGCCGGCGAGGATAACGTCCCTGCGCAGGGGCCGGAAGGGACTGGGCGTTTGCTGCGCAAAACCAGCCAGTTCCCTGGCGACGCGTCAGTACTCGTTCGTGTCGCCGGTCGGCTCGGCGGCCATCGTCAACGGCTTGGGCTTGTGACGCACCGCACGGCGGGCGTTCTCGTCGCGAAGCCTTTCGATGGCGGCGTCGAGGCTCATCGCGCCTAGGTCGCCGTCGAGCCGGTCGCGGAGACTCACGGTACCCGCAGCCTCATCGCGGGGGCCACACACGGCCATCACCGGAATCATCTCGAGCTGGGCCGTACGGATCTTGGCCCCGAGTTTTTCAGCCGCCTGATCGATGCCAACCCGCAGGCCTGCCGCGACGAGTTTTGCTTTGACCGCTTCGGCATACGCAGCTGACTTCTCACTCACGGGGATCACCCGCACCTGCTCAGGCGCGAGCCACAGCGGAAACGCACCCGCAAAATGCTCGATGAGCACGCCCACAAATCGCTCCAGGCTGCCCAGCGGCGCCCGGTGGATCATGACGGGGCGATGCTTGGTGTTGTCGGTGCCAATGTATTCAAGATCAAACCGTTCCGCGCTCGGCAGGTTGTAGTCGAGCTGGACGGTGCCGAGCTGCCACTCCCGACCGAGTGAGTCGTTGACGACAAAGTCGATCTTGGGTCCGTAGAAAGCTGCCTCACCTGGCTCAGGCTCACAGCCTGGCAGGTTCATTCTGCGTGCTACGCGTTCGATGGCGGCCTCGGCTTCGTCCCAGCGCTCCGGCGGGCCGACGTATTTGTCACTCGACGGATCCCGGAACCCGAGCCGCACCCGGAAGTTTTCAAAGGCGAGGCTCTCGAGCACCTTGAGCGTGAAATCGATACAGCCGGCGACCTCTTCCTCCACCTGTTCTGGAGTACAAAAAATGTGAGCATCGTCCTGCGTAAAACCGCGGACCCGCGTCATGCCGCCGAGCTCGCCCGACTGCTCGTAGCGGTAGACCGTGCCAAACTCCGCCAGCCGCAGCGGCAGCTCGCGGTAGCTGCGCGGCCGGGCCTTGTAGATGAGCGTGTGGTGCGGGCAGTTCATCGGCTTCAGAAGATACTGCTCGTCGTCCGACATCACGATCGGCCTGAACTGGCTGTCGGCGTAGTAGGGATAGTGGCCCGAGATCTTGTAGAGATCGACCTTGCCGATGTGCGGCGTGTAGACCGGCTCGTAGCCACGCGCCGCCAGCTCGTCGCGCACAAAGCTCTCGAGCGTGGCCCGAATGGTGGCTCCCTTGGGCATCCAGAGCACGAGCCCCGAGCCGACCAGCGGGCTCGTCGTGAAAAGATCGAGCTGCTTGCCGAGCACGCGGTGGTCGCGGCGTCGGGCTTCTTCGAGCGCGGCCAAGTGGGCGTCGAGCTCTGCTTGCGTGAACCACGCGGTGCCGTAGAGCCGCTGAAGCTGTGGATTATTGGCATCGCCTTTCCAGAAAGCGCCGGCGATGTTCGTGAGCTTGAAGGCGCCGATGCAGCCGGGGCTCGGCACGTGTGGACCACGGCAGAGGTCCACGAACTCACCCTGTCTATAGAAGGAGAGCGTGGCGTGTTCGGCGAGCCCCGTCTCGATATGCTCCGCCTTCAATGGCTGGTTGAGCCCGCGGATGATCTCGACGGCCTTCTCACGCGAGACTTCGACCCGCTCGAAGGCCTCATCGGCTTCGATGATCCGCTTCATTTCGGCCTCGATGGCCGGCAGATCCTCGTCGGTAATCGGGCGGCTGGCCCGCATGTCGTAATAGAAGCCGTGGCCCACGGTGGGGCCGAAGGCCAGCTCAACACCTTCAAAGAGACGCATCACTGCCCGGGCCATGATGTGCGCCGCCGAGTGCCGCATCACGGGCAGCGCCCGTGGATCGCCGGCAGCGAGCGGCTCCACGGTCACCGTGCCCTCAGCGGGCAGCGGCATATCCAGGCCGACGAGTTTCCCATCGAGGAGCGCGGCGATCGGATGCTTGGTCTTCTTCCCGCGGCCGACATCGGCGGCCGCGCCACCAAAACAGTCGGCCACTCGGGCCGGGGCAACGAGGTCGCGGGTGGAGCCATCGGGAAAGCAAACGGTGGGCATTGGTCGGAAGCCAGTGGGAAGCGTTGTTCTGACAGGAAGCCCGCAGGGTATCCGCCGCGGCGCCATGGCCGCAAGCCAAACCGCATTCGGAAAAAGCCGAAGGTAGACTTCTTCTGCCAGCTCATCGGGGCGGGCCGGCCCCCTCTTGATCCCACACGCTTCGTGTCACTGCATCCATGCCGCGGCTTTTCGAATACCTGATCCTCCGCGGCTTGCTCTTCGTCGGCCTGCCAGTGCTGCTGGTGGTGATGGCGGTGGGCCCGGCCCGCTGTCAGGCGATCGTCCGTCGCCTGTGGTCGCAGCTCTGGCAGCGGAAACAAGAGCCGGAGGACGTGATCGAGCAGGTCGTGAAGCAGTATCGCGAGATGGTCGTGGTCCTCGAGCAGACACTCGCCCGGGCCCGCACGGCCGACGAGACGCTCGACCGCAACATCCGCGAGAGCGAGGAGAATCTCACCTCGCTCGATGACGAGGCTCGCGCTGCGGCCGAACGCAGCGACGACGTCGCCACGAAAGGAATCCTGTTCAAGACCACGCTTGAACGCCAGGCGCTCGAGGCTTTTCGCGAACAGCGAACCCGTCACGCCCGGCAGATCGACGAGATCCGTGGCAACCTCCACGCTACTGAGCTCCAGCTCAGGCAATACGAGGTGGGCCGCGAGTTGCTCCTCTCCCAACTCGCCGAGGCCAATTCGGTCGAGCACCAATACCGCATCGCCAGCGAGTTCGACCCGTTCAGCGCGGTGGCCAACTGGCAGAAGGCGGAGAACATGGTCGAGGAGAAACAGCTCACCGCCCGCGTCATGAGCCGAGTTGCGGCCGACCTACGAACACCGCTCGAGACTGACGGCACTTCAGAGAAGGAGATTCGATGCGAGGACGAATGATCATCTGGCTCGTCGTGGCTGCCGCCGGCCTCGGCCTCGCCCAGCTCGCGTGGAAATGGGAGATCGAGCGAATCGAGGTGCCCCCAGGCAAGTTTCTCGTGGTCATCCACCGCTGGGGGAAGAACCTTCCCCCCGACGAGATCGTTGCGACCAACAATTCCTATAAGGGGGTGCTCGAGACCGTCCGCGGCCCTGGCCGCTACTTTCTCAATCCGTTTTTCTACGGCCACGAAATCCACGGGATGGTGAACATCCCGGCCGGTCAGTGCGGGATCCTGACCCGTAGGTTTGGCACGCCGATTCCGCCTGAACGGATCGATGCCGGTGAGCTGCTCGCCGGCGAGGGCGAGAAGGGAATCGTCGCCGAGCCGCTCACGCCAGGCACGTACTCGATCAACCCTTACGCGTTCGACCTGTCCATCATCAACGCCATCGAGGTCAGGGCCCAGTTCGTCGGCGTCCGCACACGAAAGGTGGGGAAGGACCCTGGCACGCTCCCTGTGGAGAAACGGCAGGGCAGCTATGTCGTCGCCGAGGACGGCTACCGAGGCGTGCAGCAGCGTTTTTTACCGCCCGGCACCTACTACGTGAATCCGTTCGTCGAGGCGATCACTCCGATCGAGGTCCGCAGCCACAAAGTGGATTTTGACGACATCTCGTTCCCGTCGCGGGACGGCTTCACGCTCCAGCCGCACATCCAGGTCGAGTACGCCGTGATCAAGGATCGTGCCTCGGAACTGCTCGTGCGGATCACCGACGCGGGGGAGATTCATCAGGCCGACCACTCCCGCGAAGACATCGCTCGCAACCAGATCCTGCAGAAGGTCGTCCTTCCCCACATCCGTGGCTTCGCTCGCCTCGAGGGCAGCAATTTCAATGCGACAGATTTTATTCTCGTGCCTGGCGAGACGAGCGAGGCGGCACTCAACGCCCGCGAGCGGTTCAGGCACGCGCTCGTCGAGGCGGTCAAGCCGCGATGCGAGGCGCTCGGGATCGACATCCGTGCCATCTCGGTCGGCGAGATGAAACCGCCGCCCGAACTGGCTCAGGAGATCTCCGATCGTGAGACGGCGCTGGCCGAGCAGCTTCGCAACAAGGAGATGGTGAAGCAGTACACCAACGAGCAGGCCCTCAAGGCCCAGGAGTCGCTGGCGGCTCAGAAGCGGGAGCGTGTGCAGGCCGAGACGAGGCTGGCCCAGGCGAAGACGCAGGCGCAGCAGATGCTGGAGGTCGAAAAGCAAAAACTCACGGCGCTCGTCACGGTCGCCCAGAGCCAGCTCGAGGCATCCCGCGAGCAGGCCAAGTCGGTGCGGGCGAAGTCCGAAGCGGAGGCCGCCGTGATCGCCGCGCAGAACGAGGCCGAGGTGGCGGCGCTCCGCACGAGCGTCGAAGGCTTTGGGAGTCCAGAACTGTTCGCCCGGAATGCCGTACTCGCTCGCGTGGCACCGACGCTCGGTGAGATTTTTGCCTCGGATGAGAGCGAGTTCGGCCGGTTGTTTTCCACGCTGCTGCTTTCGCCACCCGAGACAGTCACCGGCCCGCCCCCCACGGTCGTGCCCGCCGCCGCCGAGACACCTGCTCGCTAATCCACGGTCAGCCCCGCACCTTCACCCCCACAAGCCTTTATCCCCGAGACACCTCACATGACGATCACCTTCAAGCCCCCGCGGCGCATCGCCCGTTGGCAATTGCTCCTCGCGTTCTGGGGAGGCCTGGCGATCGCCGTGCTGGTTGCCTTCTTGGCGACATGGACCACCTTCTTCACCTACGTTCCGCCGGGAGAGCACCTGGTGGTTATTGCCAAGGATGGCGGCCCCTTGCCTCCCGGGCACGTGCTCGCCCAGCCTGGTCAGAAAGGCCCGCTTGAAGAGGTGCTGGCCGAGGGTTGGCACTTCGTGATGCCGATCGCGTATGAGGCCAAGCTCGAGCCCAACACCATGATCGTCGCCGGCAAGGTGGGCGTGGTGACGGCGCTTGGTGGCGAGCCGCTGCCGCCAGGCACCGTGCTGGCGAACCCTGGGCAACAGGGCATCCAGCGGCGGGTGCTCCCGCCGGGGAGCTATCGGATCAATCTCCATGGCTACAAAGTCAGTGAGGTGCCGGCCACCGAGATAGCGGTGGGGTTTGTCGGTGTCCAGCGACGGCTGGTGGGCCGTGAGACCGACAGCGAGGTGCTCGAGCCCGATGCCACCGGTCGCGTCGCCGAGGACCGCAAGGGATACCTCCCGACCGTCCTTCAGCCGGGCTTGTATTACATCAACCCGCACGAGTTCGACATCATTCCGTCGGAGGTCGGCATTTTCCAGACGACATTCGCCAAGGCCGACGTGTCGAATGGCGGCACTGCAAACGACGCCCGGGTGCGGGCACCGATCACCTTCACGTCGCGGGGAGGTTTTCCGATCAGCGTCGATTGCACGGTGGAGTGGGAAGTGCTGCCGGAGGACATGCCGAAGCTCGTGGCGGAATACGGCTCGCGGGAGCGGATCGAAGAAACCGTCATCGACCTGCAGACCCACGCCATCGGCCGCGACAAGGGCTCGGGGTATGGCGTGCTCGATCTGCTTGAGGGTGTGAAGCGGAAAAAGTTCCAGGAGGATTTTACGACTGAATTGGTTCGGGCCTGCGCCGAGAAGCATGTCACGGTGCACTCCGCGTTCATCCGGAACATCGACATCCCCGAAGCGTATCTCAAGCAGGTTCGCGACAAGCAGATTGCCGTTCAGCGCACGCTCACCAACAAGGCCAAGGAGGCCACCGCCAAGACGAACGCCGAGGTCGAGGAGGCGAAGCAGATGGTGGAACTGGAGGTGCGGAAGGTCGAGGCCGATACGAAGCGGCTCGTGGCTGTGATCGACAGCCAGGTTGATAACCTCGGGGCCACGACCGACGGTGAACTGCAGCGGATGCGAGCCGTGACCCAGGCCGAAGTGGCAATGCTGGAGGGTCAGCGGGATCGGCTGATCGGCGAGGCCGAGGCCGGCGCTGAAAAACTTAAGGAGACTGCTCGCAGCAGTCTCACGAAGCTGAAGATGGATGCCTTTCAGGGGGATGGCGAGTCGTTCCTTCGTTACGCGCTCTCGCAGAAACTCAGCCCCGGCCTACGGCTGCGGCTGTTCCAGAGTGGGCCGGGCACGTTCTGGACGAACATGACTGGCAGCGAGGGCATGAATCTGCTCCTCCAGCCAAACGCCGCGCCGCCGCAGAGCAAAGCCCCGCCTCGGGCTGTGCCTGGGCAGTGAGGTCATTTCGGGCCCGCACTCGACGGGCACTCATCAGGTCATCTCGAAATTGCCGCTGAACGTCCTGTTCTTCGCTCACGGTGTGCGAGCTGAGCCGATCCTTCGGGCCTGGATCGATGCGCCCCCCTTCTTGATGAACACACTCTCCGCGCCGACGTTGCCGATGACGACCCAGTAGTTGATGTCGGCCTTGGCCAGATTATCCGGGTCGTTGACGTCGCTCTGGGTTGCCTGCCAGGCGTTCTTTGGATCGGTCTGGTTCGGGCCTGGCTGCTCGATGTTCAACTGCTCGATCGAAAAGCCGTGGCGACCGCGCACCGTCACGCTATGGACGTTCCGGCAGCACGAGACCCGGGCAAACGCGACGCATGGTGCGCGGCCGCAAAGCGGAGGCCGTGGATATTGCTTCTGAGGACGATGTTGTCGCCGTCGGTGTGCTCATTCACCACGATCCCGGTGTCGTAGCCGGTGACGGTTAGGTTTCGCAGGACCGTCCACGCGGCGTTGTTGGCAGCCGGCGTGATCAGGCCGGCTGTGCCGTGGACTGGCTCGGAAGCCCGCACGTTGTAGACCTCGGTATTGATGAAGACATCAATCGAGCTTGCACTGGAGGGCATGTGCCAGGTCGACACGCCGATGCGAAGGTTGTCGGTCGTGCCATCCCCCACCGCACCGTAGTCGAGCACATTGAACGCTCGCGACCGTGGGTTCGAGGGTGGCGACACGGCCGGCTCTGCAGCATTCGCGGCCGAACCCATGAGACAGCTCATCACGATGGCCACGGACACACCGCAAATCGTGGCGCCGTGACGGCGGAACGCGCGTCGATTGGTCGACATCATGAACCGATCTCGCTGAATCGATCGCATGGCCGTGATTCGAGAGTCCCGGCATGGCAACTGCCACACGGGCAAGGCTCCACGACAAGCCTCGTCGGCCGCTCACGAAGGCCTTGGCTTGACTGCCCCAGGTTCACGCGCGACACTTGAGTCCCCGACTGTTCGGGCGATTAGCTCAGTTGGTTAGAGCACTAGCTCGACAAGCTAGGGGTCACAGGTTCGAGTCCTGTATCGCCCATTGACGTACCTGCCGGCGCTGCCGTGCCAGACAAGGGATGCACCGCATGAGGCGATCGATCGCGGATGCCTGCCGATGCGTTGGCGTTCCACTTGCTGGGCTGCTGCTGATCGTGGTGACGGCCGCCACGACCGCCAGAGCCCAGGGCGAGATCGGCTTCCCGGCTGCCGACTTCGCCAAGCTCGACACCTTCGAGAGCCTGAATCTCGAAGATGCCGACAAGCTCTTCACAAAGCTGGACTTCAAGGGTGCGTTCGCCGGCTACAAGGCCCACTCCCTCGAATTCACGAAGAGCGCGGCCCTGCCCTACGTGCTCCTGCGAATGGGCCGCTGCGTCCACAAACTCGACAAACGCAATGCAGCCGTCCAAGCCTATCAAGAGGTTCTCGATTATTTCCCAGACGATGTCGCCTATGCCGCCGCCGCGCTCTACTACATCGGCGAGTGCCACGGGCAGAACGGCGAAGAGGCCAAGCAAACAGCCGCCTGGGCCAAGCTCGTCAAAGATGACGACTACGTGAACCAGCCGCTCTCCGGCACCGCGCTCACGTTCCTCGCGAACCGCATGGCCAAGCTCGGTGAGTTCGAGGAGGCCGCCGAATACCAGTGGCGGACAGCCGTCGCGTTCGCGCAGAGCAATCCCCAGGCGGCAGCCCAAGGCCGCGATGCCGTCCTCTACCACTATGGCATTCGCAATCCAAACCACGCGAAGCTTGGCGAGTTCTATGTGGCCATCGGAGGCTTCGACGGGAGGGGGCACAAGATCACGGATCTCGAAAAGGACGATCGCTACTGGGCGACGGTGCTTACCGTCACGTCCAGGGCAGAAGGTGAGGCCAAGCAAAAGGCCTGCGGGTACTGGGCGGCGAAGTTTGGCGACCGATTCCCAGAGAACGACGGCCTTCGAAAGCTCGCAAGCGACATTCAGCTCGGCTCTGACGGAAACGTCGAGGCCTGGCGGGCTCGCATGGAGAAGCAGTTTGCCCGCACACCACCAACTCTCGACCGTGTGCTCACCTGGTGCGAGTGGTACCGAGGTGACCCGGCGGCGGCGAACGAGTTTTTTGCCAAGCACGGCAGGACTCTGGCTGCGGGCGTCACCGCTATCGCCGCGCGTGTGACCCTGATCGACCGACTCCATCGGCTCGGCCTCCGCGAGGAATCGGGCGCGGTGCTGCGAGCGACCCGGCTGGACGGGCTTACCGACCAGGATCTTGTGGCGCTCGCCGGGGTGGCTGCTTTCTCAGAGCCTGAGGAAGGCGTGATGCGGTACTACGCCCGGATCAAAGATCCACTGGTCGCTGCGAAGGCGCGGTTCGACTACTACCTGGCCCGCACCCACAGGAACCAACCCTTCATGGAGAAGGCGCTTGCCGAGATACCGACGCTCGAGAAGTCGCCCAAGTATGCCGACGCCGGCCTCGCCTGGTCGAAGGCCGATCTCCTGCGTGGCCTCGGCCGTTATGAAGAGGCGATCAAGGTTTACCGCCAAGTGAATCGGCAGCCCGATTCCACGTGGGCAATCGCCGACTGCCTCGCCGCGCTGAAAATGTATCCCGAAGCGGTCAAGACAGTGATCGAACTCGAGGCGGTGGGCGGGGGCGTCGCCCCGCAGGCCGCGCTCAAGGCCGCCGACATCTACCGGGCAGCCGGAGAAAAGGGGGGCGAGGTCAAGCAGTTGCGGATTGTTCTCAAGCGGTATCCCAAGAGTACACAGTCGAGCGAAGCCCACAACCGGCTCGAGTCGTATGGCGTCCCGCTCGTCGGCGGAGAATCCGAGGCGGAAGACTAACGGACGGATACGGATAGGTCTCTCGACGGGGATCGCGCGAATCCTTCGACGCAGAGCGGCCCGGTAATTGGCTTGCGTTCATTGTTGGCCTTCCACAAAACGCCGGTCGCATGGTCAACGCTGTTGTAGAAATTGATGCTGGCAAGGGCGCTCATGCCGGCAGAATGCATGGACACTTTACGGTGGCGATGTTTTTGGACCGCGAGGTGCCATCCCGCCGGATCGGCGGTAGCACGAACACCGGGATCGACTGGGGCGGGCTTCAAGAGGACAGCCGGTGCGGCGTAGATGGCCGCGCAGCCACCTGAAAACGGCCGATGGGTGGCAGATCGCGACCACGGTCGAGCTCGCTTGCCCGTGGGGCCACACACCGGGCCCCTCCTCCTCAAGCGGCGCAGTGGCCGTCACCGGCCAAACCTCGAGAATCCCCCCGCGATCTCGGGATCGCCCACGACCGCCATGGCCGCCGGGCAATAAGTATCGATAGATCCTGCGAACCCCCCCCAACAAGCCCGAGCCATGCACTCGCGTCAGGCGTGAATTAGGATGATGGTTTTAGACCGCCCGCCCTCCCCCGGCAGACCACGCCTCATGATCCGATTTCGTGTCTCGCGGATGGCCCTCCCTGCGCTCGCAGCGGCCGTCGTGATGGCGTCTGCCTTCCCTGCTCGCGGGCAGGAGAATGCCGAAGCCTCAAAAACTCCGAGAGCCCGCGTGGCTGCCGATGTCGATCGCGAGGCCAAGCGGCTCTATGACCAGGCTGTCGAACTGCTCGACATGAAGCAGTTCGATCGCGGCCTCGGGATGCTCGAAACGGTTGCCCGCGATCATCAGGGCACGATGCTCGCCCACATGGCCCACATGGCGATGGGCAAACATCACCTCGGCCAGCGTGCGGCTCCCGAGGCGCTCAATCATTTTCTATTGCTTGCCCGCCTGCTCGAACCCAAGCCGGGTGAGGAGCAGTCTCCTGAAGAGAAGGAGCTCCACCGAGAGGCGCTCTTCCGTGCCGGCCAGGCCCACTTTGAAGCTGGCCAATACGCCGCCTGCTTTCCGCTGTTTCGCCGGGTGACCGAGGTCGCTGAAAAAACCCCATGGGCCAATCAGGCCTATTACTACATCGGCATGAGCCACTACCAACTCAAGAACTGGAACAAGGCGATCGATTCCCTGTCGCTCGTCGGCACCGAAGTCGAGGAGCCGAAGGGTGACGGCGCCGATGCGATGGGACGCGTCGAGATCGGCGAACGGTTTTACGCCAAGATCGAGGACGCCGACATTCCGATCATGCTGCGGCTCGGCCAGCCGGTCCGCGCCCGCGTGCGGGTGCAAAGCGGCGACTCCGAGGAGATCGAAGGGGCACCGGTGCCCGGCAAAGACAACCAGATCCTCGCCTCAGCGCCGACCGCCCTCGGCCTGCCCAAGCCGAATGACGGCGTCATTCAAATGGTCGGTGGCGATGTACTCACCGTCACCTACATCGACGACAGCACGAAAGACGGGAGCAAGGGCATCGAGCGAACCGGCAGCGTGAAGGCCGTCAGCACGGGCGTCGTGGGGTTTTACCTCGGCGACATGGCGACACCCGCCTCGGTCGCGTATCCGGGTGAGCCGCAGGTGGTCATGCTCCGCGATGCCGATCTCGATCGCTCGGCCGCCGCCGAGACGGCCACCCTCATGGTCACGTCCCGCTACAAGGTGGCGGCTGCCGAGACCGACGACTCCGACGACCTCCTCGACATCTTCGCCAAGGAGGATGAAAAGCAATCGTGGCGGGACCGCGACAGCATCACGATCACGCTCGTCGAGGCCGGCCAGGGCCCTGAGATCAGAACCGGGGCTTTCGTGGGCAAGATTCAGCTCGCCGCTGCCGACGCCGACACGTCCGCATCGCCCGATGACGCTGTACTCCATGTGCAGGAGCTCGACGAACTGGTGGTGAAATACACCGACGCCGTCCACCTCCATGGAAACGAACCCCGCGAGACCGAAGCCAAGGTGAAAGTGTCGGGCTCGGTCAACTCCGGCGTGACGGCCGACCAGTACGTCGTCTTCGACGAGTTGCTCAAGTCGCGCAAGGGTGTCGTGGAGGCCGAGGCACTCGTGGGCCTCGGAGCCATATATAAGGACATGGGCCTCGACGAACGGGCCAAGCAGCGGGCCAAGGAGGCTCTTGACCGGATCGATCCGATCATCGTCGCCCGCCAGAAGCTCCCGGGCGATGTCGTCGAAACGGCGTTTCGGCTCAAGTGGGAAAGCGAGCTTCTGAAGGACGATTTTGAGGCTGCCTCGGCGACCTGCCTGGCCTTCAACCGGCTCTATCCGGAGTCGGTGCTCGCCGATCAAGCTCTCATGGCCCTCGGCCGCAGCCTCGTGGACCGCGGTGATTACGCGAAGGCGGTGGCCGCGTTCGGCAAGGTGCTCGAACTCCAAAACCCGATCTCGGCTGCCGAGGCCCAGTTTCGGATCGGCGAAGCACTCCAGAAGGATGCCGAGCAGAAGGCCGAGGCGGCGGATCTCCATGGAAGCAAATGGGGAACCGGCGGGCTCAGCAAGGCCACAGCGCTCCAGAACATGATGGGACCGGCGATTGCCGCCTATCGCCGTTGCTACGAGCTGTTCCCTGAAAGTTCCTTTGCCGCCGAATCACTCGGCCGCGTTGTTCGCCACTATGTCGACACCGAGAATTTTGCTCAGGCCTCGGAGCTCCTCCAGAGCGTGTTCAAGGACTACCCCGACGCCGCATTCCTCGACGAGATGCTCATGCTTTGGGCCAACGTTGCGTTCCGCATGGGCGACACGGAGGTTGCCAAGGCAAAACTTCGGCAGCTTGTCTTCGATTATCCATCGAGCCAGCACCTCGAAGAGGCGCAGCGGAAGCTCACCGGCCTCGAGGGCCAGGCAGCCGAAGGGGGCACTCCATGATTCATGGTTTTCGGGCAAGCGTTGCGGTCACGTTAGCAGTGATCGTGGCTGCGGCGTCGATCTCGTCGCCAGCGGCCGACCCGGTCGCGTTTGAGCAGAAGCGGGCCGCGATCATGAAGACAATCGAGACGCAGCCCGAAGCGGCCGTCGTGTCGCTCGTCGAGGAGGGGCTTGCCGCCGCGCGACCCCAGCAGGCGCTGGCCGCCGCCCAGCAGTGGCTGCGGGTCAATCTGCCGCAGAATCCTCTGCTTCTCCATCGGGCTGGTCGCGCGGCAGAGCTTTCCGGCGACTGGACTTCTGCCGCCTCCCTCTACCAGCAGTTCCTTGAACGCGCCGATCCTCGGTCGGCCGAGGCCGGTGATGCCATCACCGCGGTGTACACGCTCACGATCGGAAACCTCGACGACACGGCCGCCGCCTATGCATTCGGACGGAGCACGGCGGAGAAGCTCGCAGTGAACCCTCGCTTTCGCCAGTTCGATCGCTGGTTTCTCAATACGGCGATGAGCCGCGGCGATCGTGCCGCCTTCGCCGCCCGGCTCTTAGCCATCGTCAAGGCCGGGGCGTCGCGCGACGAATTGCTCGCCCTACACGAGAGCGACTTCCGCTGGCTCGTCAGGTCACTCCGCGGCGCCCGCTACGATATCCCCGCTGACCGGGTGACACCCGAGCTCGCGGCTGACTGCAAGGCGCTCGCGGCAGCGGCTCCGCTGGACGAGGAGACGCGACTGCTCCTCGATTGGACGCCCGCAGTGCGCCTCTACATCGCCGCGAAGATCGACGGCCGAGAGGCATCACCTCCTCTTGCGGAGGCAAAGGCACTTCTCGAGAAGTTTCCGCGGTATGCCCAGATGGTGCAGACCGATTTTGCCGGTGGTCACTACGGCCCACACTACCGCGACGACCCGAAGAAGTACTGGCCGCATGAAGTCGAGGCCAAGATGGCCCTCGTGCGGGCGGCGATGCCAAAGCTCGCACCGCTCGAACAGGCCAACCTGCTCGACACGTGGAGCGGCGGGTACTATCCACAGGTGTTGTCTGAGCAGGCCGCCCGCGAATTCGTCTTGGCGAATCCCAAACTGGTCAATCACCTCACGGGCCCGAATCTTTCCCTCGGCTGGGCCACACTTGATTTTGAAGCCGCCTCGAAGCTCGCGCCATTCCTGGAACACAACCCGTCCCCAGAAGCGTCGTTCGTTCGTGCGGTCGCTGCCGCCGGCAAAGAGAAGAATCTGGACAAGGCGATGGATGCCCTCCTCGGGCCCGAGGCCTGGCGGCTCGGGGTCCAGGATCTCAGCGGCAAGCCGGCTATCTGGTACTGGGCTGGCTCGCCGGGGGGCAAGGCCGGACATGACCACCTGGTCCAGCGGTTGCAGACGGTCGCCTTGGAAATTCAGAAAGCTCCTCTCAAGCCCGGAGCACCCGCAACAGAACGGATCGCAGCATTCAAGCAACTGCTCGCAGACTTCCGGTCGCCGAAGCCAAAGCTGCCGGGCGTTCGCGGACGGGTCGTCCAGGCGCTTTCGGTGACACCCGAGGTACTACCCGAACTCCTCAAGGATGGCAGCATCGAGGCCAGGCAGTTTGTCGCGGCCGTACTTACGAGCGACTTTGACGGGGAAAAGACGCCCCTGAGTGGTGATCCGCAGGTACGCGGCCTCCCCACCACGGTCTACGACCCGCTTTTCTCCCGGCTCATGGCCCGCCATGGGCAGAACATTGACTATCTCAAGAAAGCCAACCTCTACCGATCGCATCCACTTGAATCGGTGCTGCGAAAGACGGTCGCTGAACAGGTCGCATCCCCATCGCTCGATCCGGCCATCGTGATCGCCTGGATCAACGCCCGCGGACCGGCCGACACGATGCTGCCGGCCGACGTCGATGCCGAACGAAAGCTCATCGAGGCGCTCGTCAAGTCGCCCGCATGGAAAACGTTTCCGATCGAGGCCAGGTTTGCGGTACGAACGGCTTTCCCGCAGGTGGCGCTCTCGCCTGGAGAACTCGCCATCCGCACGGCGGCCGATCCGTCGGCCATCTGCAAGGATTTTCTCTCGCTTCCAAAATCTGCCGATGCCGCGGCCACTGCCGCTGCCCTCCGCACGGCTATTGAAGGCCTTAGTCGGTCGCCGGTCCGCTGCGAGATGGTCGGCCTTGAAAAGCTCGCTGACTTCTCACCAGACGTGATCGGCGCTCCGGAGGTGATCGCGGAGCTTGCCACGCTTGCCGACACGCTCCGATCCCTCTCCGCGCCTGCCGTCATTGGCCAGCGGCTTATGCCCTCGCTTATTGTCGGCCGTGACGAGCTCACGCTCGAGCGTATGGCTGCCTGGCTCTGGCGGAGCATCGAGACAGGCCGAGCGAATAGCGACCTGCTTACAAACCGAGCCGACGCCCTTGTGGCCGAGCGCCCATCGGCGGCGAGCACGCTTGCCGTGTGCGGCATTGGCACGATTGCCAGACACAAGCATGGGCACGCATGGTTCAATGCCGGGGTCGACATTCCTCGCCTCCAGTCGATTCGTGGCAAGGCCGCCGTGAAGCTCGGCCTGGTCGTCATCCCGGTCTCTCCCGACCATCCGACCTATCCAGCCTGGCAATCGCAGGCCGAATGGCTCACGGGCAACGAAGACGCTGCTGGGGCCTTGCTCGACGAGAACCACGATGTCTTCCTCACGATCCATCGTCAACTGTCGGTGCCCTATCTCATGTGGGCCCTGCGCCGGTCGATCAACTCCCGGGACGCCGATCGTCAGGAGTCGATCATCAAGCCGCTCTTGAGTTGGACGGCAGAGCCGGTCAATCCGTTTACGCCAGACGAACGGGTCCGGCTCGAGTTGGCGTACGGCGATATCGCCGTGCAGCGAGGCCAGCTCCCCGAGGCTTTTGCCATCTTCGGCCGCATTCGCGGAAATCCGGCCTTCAAGGATCTCGTGTCACGGCATGAGGCGACACTGCGGCAGGTGGCCGTCGCCCAGGCGACCAAAGACTTTGAAACGGCGATCGCAACGCTCGAGGAGCTCGACGGCGAGCGGATCCCCGAGCTCTGGGCGCCGGTGCGGCATGCCCGCGCCGAGGTCTTCTTCGACATGGAGGAGTACGACGACGCCGCCAAGGTGGTCGAAGCGATTCTGGCCCGCTCGCCGGACGATGCCGACGCCAAGATCCTCCTCGCCAAAGTGCAGGTTGCCCGGCAGCAGCTCTTCGATGCCACCGATATCGAGGTCGGTTCGGCCACGGGCCAAGAGACTCTCGTGCCGGGCGAACGGCTCAAGGTGACGCTCGATGATCCGACGCTCGCCGTGTCGGGCGTGGGCACCGAGATCGAGGTGTCGGTATGGGCTTCGTCGGGCGACCGGGAGAGTTTCTTGTTGCCGCGGTTTGGCGACCAGAAAAGCAAGTTTCGTGGAGAAGTGCCGACGGGGCTCGGGGCCGCGGCGCCGGGCGATGGTGTCCTCCAGGTGATTGGCGACGACGAAATTTTTTATGCGTATTCGGATCGCTTTCGTCAGAAGCTGCCCGGGCTTCCCGACACGCGTGGTGGCCCAATCACCGTTGCCTCCGATGCCATGCTCATGGCGTCGGCCCGGAAGCTCCCTTCCGAAGCGGAACAGCGGATGGCCGACGTGCGGGCGGTGATGGACAAGATCGGCGTCTCGGAAGAGCGTGCGGTTCGGATGCTCGCGGGGAACGATAGCAAGGCAACTGCGAAAGGAGACCGTGGTATCAACATCGCGCGGGTCGCGAAGCCGGGCAATCCGATTCATGTGCGCGTGATCGACCCAGACAAGAGTCGCACCGTCGGCATCGACGAGGCGGTGGTGAGCGTGGTGACGAGCTCTGGAGATGCTGTGTCCAGGGTCGTCCTGCGGGAGACCGGGCCCTTCACCGGCTGGTTCGAAGGAGACGTGCCCACGGCGGGCGCCCAGGCATCGGCCTTCGCGCCGAACTCCGCTCCCGGCCGTGACCCGAACGCGGTCATCAGTCCAGGCTCATACCCGGTCTGGAAACCCGTGCCCGTCAAGGGAGCCACGCCGAGTTTCACGATTGACCTGAACGACAATCTCCCACTCGGCGAGATGACGATACGAGCATCGGAGTCGGGCGCACGGCTCACGAAGTTCATCGTCAGGACCGCGATCACTTCGGGCGACTGGACCACGGTCGCGGTGCAGCCAAAAAACCTGCTGGCAGTAGACAATCCATCGCGGCCATCGGTGACGGTGCTCAACGACACCGACCACCACCACGTGCACAACACACGGAAGGTTCACGAGCTCCATGAAATGGCGCCGCACGCCGACGGTGGCTGGCTGACCCAACAGTTTGCCCAAGGAACGGCGATGAACGTCCCGGGTCCCTCCGATGCGTTCCCGGCGTCGATTCCGAAGGCGGTCGATTGGAAGCGGCAAGGGCATCATCCCGTCTCCCACGTGATCTACCGGTTCCGCGGCTGGTTCTACGAGCCGGCCCAGGTCAGCCGCCGATTCAAACTCGACCTCGGGGCGTTCCAGATTCCGCCAGGCACGCACCCATCGGTCAATCATCCGGCGGACTATCTTCTGGCAGTCGACGGCCGGCCCATCACGACACCGGGGGGCCCGCTCGAAGGCGAGATCTCGCTCGCACCGGGCGTTCACCGCTTTGAGATCTGGTCCACGGGCTGGGTGACGAGCATCGGCTTCGGCCGCACCGCAGCCCTGCAGGCGAATCTCAACGCCGATAATCCTGCCGCGCTCGTGGCCTGCCCCGACGGCTTCTTCGATCCTGCGAGCTTCCCGCCCGGCGCCGCGCCGCTGCGGAATCCACCGGCGACGATCACGGCATCGACGGATGGCACCGAGTTCAGCGTGAAATTCGCGGAGGGCTCGCGAGGACGGTTCATTCGGCTCGATCTTGTCGCCCACGAAGGGCCGGTACCCTCGCTCGACAAGATCACGCTGACAAAACCCGACGGCGGCCGCATTCTGCCAGTTGCGGCAGACTTTGCGACGCTTCGTAAGAACACGACGCTCGAGATTCTTCCCGGCGACACGTTGGCCATCCGGCACGTGGACGACCGCTTCGTGACCAAGGCCAAGGAAACGCAGGAGCGGTCGCTCGACGTGGCCTTCACCGACGCACGCGTCGAGTTCGCCGACATGGAGCCGCGGTTCAATTCGAGAAGCGGGGAGATGGAGCCGTATTACGAGCCGCTCATCCGCTTCCGCCACGGTGAACCGCTCTCGCTTGCCATCCATGACGCCGACATGGATGCGACGGTCGAACCCGACACGGTGGCGGTGACGCTCGCAAGCAAGGCTGGCGGGAAGCGGGAGCTCAAAGCGGTCGAAACCGGCGACTCCACCGGCGTCTTCAAGGTCGTGGTGACACCGGTCGCGGGGCCGCCCAAGGGGGAGACTGAATTCCAGGTCGACGTCGGCGGCAGGCTTGCTGCTCTCTATAAGGATCGCGAAAACAACTCCCCAGGCGTGCCGATGGAACGGACAGGCACGATCCTCCATGCGGCGTTCGCAGCCCCGCGGCTCCTCCTCGCCCAAGCCCGCGTGACGCCTGTTGCAGCGCAGCCGGCCGGCCCTCAAACGGTGAACACACCCAAGCCTGTCAATCGGCCGCGGTGGCAGATTACCAACACGCTCATCCCCAGTGACAAGCTGCCCGAGGGTGGCTTTGCTGCCGTCACGGGTCTGAATCTCTTTGCCGAGCTCGTGGCGCCGAACCTGTTGCTTCGCCCCACATCAGAAGTCACGATCTACGCCCAGACGGAATCCGGGCGTCGGCTCGCCGGTGCTGGTGCTGCACAGGAGAAGGCGGGCTTTGACATATCAGTGCCGGGCACGATCGCCCTCACCTGTGGCATCAAGCCGGCGAGGATTGATGCCCGCATTTCCCTGCGCGACACGCGCATTCCCCTGCTCGACATCTATACCGGTGGCACGATCTGGTCTGCCTTTCCAGTCCAGCGAAACGACCGGTTCTTCCTCACAGTCCCGCTCGTGGCGGGTGTCATTCCTGATCATGGCGTGCTTTCGGAGGAAGAGAAAAAGGAGCGGCAGGTCGCCGCAGCGGCCATCCTCGACAGCTCGGTGATGCCCGAAATCGACGGAGCCCTCGTCGTCCGACCGGGTGACCGCGTCCACCTGGCGATGCAATACGACGATCCATCTGGCGGTGTGAAGTGGCTCACCGCCTCGACGGGCGTCATCACCCATCCTGCCTTTGATCTGGTAGCCGACGACGGAATCGAAACAACCACGGCCGCCTTCGTGGGCGAGTCGCTCCTGCCGCGGGTCGTCGATTACGGCGCCGACGTCAGCGACGAGACGGACACCGTCAGTGTTCTCTTCCAGGCGAAGTCAGGAGCGAAGGCGCAGGTCGTGCTCCACGAGACCGCGCCCCATTCGGGAATCTTTCAGGCGGCCTGCACGCTGACCTATGCCTCGGCGCAGGGGCAGGCGCCACCTGATGAGTTCGGAGGGCCATCAGCCCCCTCGCAGCCGCTCCCAGTGGTCTACGGCGACATGGTCGCCGCGCGATACACCGACCGCGTGGGCGTGAGCCCCGATACGTCGTTCGTGTCGATCAGCAAGGGCGCCGACGGCACGATCGCCCCGTTCTCCAAGACCTATGGCGATGCGGAGATCGCGGCCCGGACGCAGTTCAGCCTCGCCGAGGCGTATCTCGAAATGGCCAAGCGGCACCGCGGCCTCGGTCAGATCGAAACGGCCGACCAGGAATACGCCGCCGCCAAGCAAATGCTCTCGAGCGTCATGAACAGTTTTCCAGACCCCGATACCCGCGCCCACGCGGAGTTTCTCCTCGGTAACCTCACGCTCGAGGAAGCGAAGGCGGCCAAGGACCCGGCCTCCCGTGAGGCGATCCTCCGCTCGGCACTGGCGCGATTCATGAGTGTCACGGGCACCTACCCCGACACGCTCCACGCCTCCAAGGCCCAGTTTGCCACGGCGATGGTCTACGAGGCGCTCGGCGAGCCCGAAATTGCTGCTCAGGACTACGTCAAACTCGCCTACAAGTATCCCGACTCGGAATACCTCGCGAAGGCGATGGCCCGGCTCGGCACGTTCTTCCTCATGCGCGCTGCAGCGATCGAGAAAAAGGCCGCACCTTTTCTCGAACGAGCCGAGACCGACCCTGAAGCCAAGTTCCAGAGTGAAAAGCTTCGCGAAGAGGCGATCATCGAGTACATGAAGACCGCGAAGATCTTCGGCCGGCTCCATGAACGTTTCCCGAGCCATGAGTTGGCTGGCCCGGCCGGCCTTCAGGCGGGCGAGGCCTCCATGCGAGCCGGGCAAACGCAGCGGGCGCTCGACACGTTTTTGAAGGTCTCGCGAGATCAGGCCTACGACGGTCCGAAGATTCGGGCGCGGGCGATGTATTGGGCCGGCACCTGCTACCAGAAGCTCCGTCAGCCCATGGCCGCGTTCTCCATCTACAAGCGACTTACCTACGACTTTCCTGAGAGCGATTGGGCCAAGAACGCGATCGGCCAGCTCTCGCAGCCGGCGCTGGCGGATCTGGAAAGCAAATTGGAGCTCGAGCGTCTCGAGGCGCAGCAGGAATGAAACAGTATCAGACACCTCTTGCAGCGGTGATCCTGGCTGCCCTCACGGCAGTCACGGCTTTCGCCACGCCACTCGATGATGCCATGGCCGCCTTCGCCAAGGCCCAGCCACAGAGCGAAGCAGCGGTCCTCGCTGTTCTCGAAGCGGGCGTCCGAGAAGGCCGTTCAGCCCAGGCGTTTGCCGCGGTGGCGTCCTGGCTCGACTCCCATCCGGTGACGAACCAGTCACTGCTGATCACGGCTGGACGGTCCGCCGAGTATGCCGGTGAGTGGTCGGCCGCGTTCTCGTTCTATCGCCAACTACTCGAGAACCCGAAGGCCGACCAGCGGCTCGCCGCCGAGACTGCCCCGACAATGTATCGACTGCTTCTGGGGCCACTCGGCCAGGCTGATTCGGCCTATCTCTTCATGAGGGAGCATGGCGACAGGCTGCGAAGCACCGGTGCCGCTCGGCGGTATGACGACTGGTTTCTCGAGACGGCGAAAGCCAAGAACGATGTGCCCGCAGTCTGTGCCCGGCTGGCCGCGATCATCGGCAGCAATGCGGCAAGCACCGCGGCGCATGCCACCGACCTCGAGTGGGCCTGCGGGCAATTGGAATCGTTCACGATCGCCGACGATGCCTGGCTCGTGGCCGCTGCCAAGTTGGCTGCGGCGCCGAATCTTCCAGCGACCTTCAAAGCGCGGATCAACTGGGCGCTGGCCATCGTCCCTTTCACACGCGAAGCGACCGCGCTGTTTCAGGGGAAAAAGCCCATCCCCGATGCCCTGTTCGACAAGCCGCTCCAAGCGGCCGAGGCGCTGGTCGCCGCGCTGCCGTACGAGGGCTCCCTGCTCGTGGCGCGGGGCTGGATGAACTATCGGGAAGGGCACACTCCGAACTTCTTGAACTACCTGGCCCCGCGGCGGGAGGCCAAGGCCGCCCCGATTCTCAAGGCTCTGGCGAGCTGGCCGCCGCCACAGGCGCAGGCCGTGCTCGCGGCGCGAGGAGACCCCCAGGGGCGCCCGGTGTCGCTGCTGTTCTCTCCTGCCGAGGCGACGTCGGGCTGGCCGAGCGGGTCGTTGCGGGGGCTGGTTGGGAGCCTTCCGGCGGTGTTCAACTCGCTCGGCGCGCCGAATGGTTCGTTGTTTGACAAGACCCTGACGATCGACGACGCGAAGGCCCTCGCTCCCCAGCTCGCCCGTAATCCGCACGGCGACGCCGCCGTGATCCGCGCCATCGCGGCCGCCGGCAGCCTGGAGTTTTCGGCGATCGCCGCAGCACTGCCGCCGGAGTTGTGGCGGTTCGCCGATCCAAAAGCCGCGGTCAACGCCGCCTGGCAGGCGAGCACGACGCAGTCCAAGAAGTTGGAAGAGGTGCTGCCGCTCATCGCAAAGCCCGATTCGCGGGCCGACGCGATCGTGAAGCAGATCGATAAGGCCTCGCCAAGTCAGGCCCGTATGGCCGCCTTCCAGGCGCTTGCCCAGGACTTGCTTGGTCCGGCCCCCACGATCCGTGGAGCGCTTGCCCTCTGGGATCAGCTCTTTGCCAACGCCCCCGAGGCCGACGCCGTCGCCATGCTCCAGACGATGCTCGGCAACGCCGAGGGCGACCGCGAGGTCCTCCTGCGACGGGCTGTGAATGGGGCCCAGTTCGGCGGTCATGTGCTGTTCTGGCAGCCCCAGACCGACAACTTCATGCACAACGGTCCGCAGCGTGATCGATACCGCGCCGCGGCCGCGCCGCTGCTCCCCAAACTGCAGGAGATCCTTGCGGCACAGGCGCAGCAGGGCCGCCTGTCGGAGTTTTTCTTCGGCATCTGGCTCCATGCGGTGAATCCGCAAGATCCAGCCGCGCAGGCGTTCATGCAGCAACTCTTGGCCACACCCGCATACGCGAATGTGGCCGCTGACTACCAGAACGTGGCCGCTGACGGCGCGCACTTCGGTTCACTGGCCCTCACGCCGGCGATGCAAGCGACCGATCCTCGCTCCATCTCGCAGCCACTCCTCGCGCTCGCCGCCGCTGGGCCGCCGGAGGCCGTCGAGGCGGCGCTCAGTGCGGCCGTTCAGCGGGCCGCCGCGGCGCCGCGGCCGGTGCCCGTGATCGGCTTGCAGCCGGTGGCGGCGCTACCGGTTTGGTCGCCGCAGGCCCGCGGCCTCGCGTTCACGCTTTTTAGCCAGAATGCACCGCTTGGCGAGTATCCCGCGAACGCGGGCTATCCGCAACTCGTCAGCCGGATCTGCCAGGAGTTCACCGGCGCGAAACAGTGGCAGGCGATTGAATCGTACTCGGCGGGCCTCTGGCAAGCAGCGGCTTCGCCTGATCAAGGCCAGCCCAACCACGCTGCCGCGGCGCTGTCGCTGCTTGCGGAAACCGCGCTCGCTTCGGGGAGCCCGTCGGCCGCGCTCACACTTTCTCGAGACGGACTACGAGGGCCCTTTGGTCGAGCCATGGCACAATCAACCGACCCGTCTCAGCAGACGATCGTCGGCCGGCTCCGCAGAGTCTCGAGCCAGGCCGGCCTCGCGATCGGCGCGTCCGAGATTCCGGTCGACGAGTCAAATCCTACCTACCCGATCTTCAAGTCGGCGGCCGAGTTCGCCCAGGGCAATCTCGATGCGGCCTGGAACATCTATCTCGATCATGTCGATGTGCTCCCGCAGGTCCTGCGAAAGCTCACGCCCGACTACGCCTTCTGGCTTTTGGGCCGCAGCGTGGCCGAAGGCCGAGCCGCCGACGCTGAAACGCTTATCAAGGAGCTCACACTCTGGTCCCGCGAAGTGCCCGGCCTTCTGAGCGCCCAGCAGGATGCCAGGCTCAAGATCGCCTACGCCGATGTGACGTTCCTTCGCGGTGGCTATCCCACGGCTCGCGCCTGGTATCGCAAGGTCGCCGATGCCGCGGAGTTTCGAAACACCGAGATGCACCTCCTCGCCGGCCTGGGCTCGGCGCGGGTCGACCGCGTCACGAAAAACTTCTCGGCCGCTCTTACCGAGCTCGACAAGCTCGCGGGGATCGGGAATCCCGACTTCGGCCTGCGGATCCGCTTCGCGCGGGCCGAGGTGTTTATGGATCAGGAAAACTTTAAGGAGGCACTCGACGAGATCGCCGCGGTGCTGCGTCAGGAGCCAAAACATCCCGATGCCTTGATCCTCCAGGGCAAGATCCAGACGGCCATGCGGAAGTACATCGAGGCGAGCGAAATTCCGCTCGGACCCTCGCAGACCGACACCGTGCTCGTTCCAGGCGAGTCGGTGAAGATCAACCTCCGCGATCCAACGCTCGGTGTGTCGGGCGTCGCGACAGAGATCGAGGTCGAGGTCAGGGCGAAGTCGGGGGATCGTGAATTCGTACTCCTCGCGCCTTTTGGCGACAGCCGCGAGCAACTCCGTGGAGAACTGGCGACGACCCTCGGAGCCCCAACGCCGGGCGACAAGAAGCTCCAGGTGCTTGGGAACGACGAGATCCGATTCGGCTACTCACCGCGGTTTCGGGCCAAGATGCGGGACCTGCCCCCTGATCCAGACACCGTGATCGGCGTGGCAGCAGATGCACGCTTGGGTGTCTCAGCCGGTGGTTTTCCTGCGCTCGAGGGCGAGAGAAGGCTTTCGATCGAGGAGCTGGGTTTGTCTTCGGCCCAGGCAAAACTCGGCTTTCGCGCGGTGCGGCCGGGCAATCCGGTCTACATCCGGGTCATCGACCCCGACCAGAGCACGACACCTTTGCCCGACACGGTTCGCGCACTCATCGAGACCACCAGCGGCGACGCCGTGCCGTCACTTGTGCTCACCGAGACCGGGCCGTTCACCGGCGTGTTTGAAGGGGTCGTGCCCACGGCACCGTCCCAGGCCCTCGCCTTTGCATCGGAGAACGCCCCGGGCCGCGATGCCATCATGGCAATCAGTCCTGGCAACCAGCCCGGATGGCAAGGCAAATCGGGCGACCAAGAAACGGTTCGGATCTTTGGCGTGGATCTCAATGACGACGTGCCGCTCGCCGCGATGACGATCCAATCGCCGGCCGGCCAGGCCCCGACCCACTTTGTGCTCCAGACATCACTCAACGGCCGGGATTGGGTCACGCGGTCGCGGTACCGCGGGGCTCCCGATCCAGCAGCCTGGGACGGACGGCCGTATGTCACATCGTTCCCGACGTACGGGAGGGGAATTCTTTCCCCGTCGGCACCCAAGGGGCGTGGGGTGCCCGCAGACTGGCTCGAAAAGATGGACATCCAATCGACTCGGGCCTCCGTGACCTTTGTCGCCGGCACCGTGTCAGGAATCACGGCCAAGGACCTTCCGGTGGCCTCGGGCGGGCATCCTGGCTACTCGGCTATGGTTCGGTTCACGGCATTCTTCTACCAGCCGACGGCGGCCATCCGTCGGTTTCGCGTGGAAGGCTGGCCGAAGGCGCAGTTCGTCATCGACGGCCAGCCGGCAGGCAATGACGCGCCGGATCCACTGTCGATCGAACGGGAGCTGGCGCCCGGCCTCCACAGGCTCGACGTCTGGAATCACGATGGCTCCGCCACGATCAGCAGCTCGAAGCCGGTGCTCCTCTGCGATGTGGAGGGCAAGGATGAACTTGTGCCATGCCCCGACTCCATGTTCGATCCGAAAGAGTTTCCAGCTGCCGTGCGGTCGGAATTGCCGCTGCCTGCCGTCATCACGCCACGTGCTGGCGCGCTCGACCTGGCCTTCGCAGCCGGCACACGAGCCAGGCTCGTGCGGCTCGTCATCGTCGGATTCTCGGGGGTCGCGCCGGCGATCGAGAAAGTAACGCTGACAGATGCCAAGGGTGTGCGGCGACTCCCGGTGGCGGAAGATGCCGTCGCGCTTCGCAACAACCAGCAGCTCGAAGTGCTTCCCGGCGACTCGATCACCGTGCGGTACATCGATCCGGTGCCAGCCACGCCGAAGCGGACGCGGCACGAGGGCAGGCTCACGGTCGCCTATGACACCGCGACGATGACGGCCTCGTTCCTGAACTACAAGGAAACGCCGACCGGCCGTGAGCTTCTGCTCGAGCCGATTCGCCGATTCGGTTACTCCGCCGCCGTCGGCATCGTGATCGGCGACGCCGACATGGATACGAGCGACAAACCCGACGTCGTCGATTTCGTGATCAAGAAGGCCGATGGCACGACTGTCACTATGAAGGCCGTCGAGACCGACGCGCACAGCGGCCGCTTCATCGGTCGCGTTTTTCCGATCGAAGGGAAGCCCGCCCGGGAGTCGGAGATCCAGGTGGTCGAGGGGGGGAGCCTCACGGCCACGTATCGCGACATGGAGAATCTCGATCCGGGTGTGCCGGCAGACCGAAGCGTCACGATTTTTCATGCTCGCTATCAGACGCCGCTCACGGCGGGCTATGCCGTGACGAGCACCCCGATCGACGTACCAGACCAGCCGCCGGCCCCTGATGCGAAGGCGTCTGCTGCCGTCCGCGGCCGCGGTGCCGCAGCCATTACGCCGCGGCAGTCCCTGAGCTACGCCCATGTCGGCGAGTCGAAGCTGTCGGCAGAACCGCTCCCTGCGGTTCTCGGGGCTCCTGTCCGCGTTGATGTCGTCGTGCCTCATCTCGCCTTTGCCCAGAGCAGCACGGTCAATGCGTTTGTGCAGACCGAATCGGCCCGGCAGGCCGCGAAGGCTGGCGGCTCGCAGCCTGAGACTGCCTTCGACATCTCGCTGCCCGGCACGCTCAAGTTTGCAGCCGCGCTCGATCGTCCGGGTGTCGTCCCTCCGCCCGGCTACACCCTCACCGGTCCGCCGCACCCGCCAACCGGCAAGCCGCCGCTTGACGAGGGTCGCTTTGCCGTGGCCATACCACTGTTCCTTGGTGATCCCCCGACACGGAGCTTTGCTGACAAGGCCGCCGAATCACTCCCCTCTTCGGCCATCCCCGAAGGTCTTGCCGTGAAGGCCGGTGACATGGTCCACGTCGGCTTCCCGTGGAAAGACGAACAGGAAAAGGTTCGCTGGAAGACGGTGTCGTTCACCGTCGGAAGCCATGCATTCCTCGATGTGCTGTCCGGCGATGCCTCGGCGATGCTCGCGGCCGCCTATGTCGGCGAACGCATCGTCGTGCGGCTCCTCGCACCGGGACTCGATCGTAGCCCGGAGTGCGACACTGCCGAGGCCACGCTCGCGACCGGAAGCGGTGCCACGACCCCGCTCGCCCTCCGCGAAACCGAGCCTCACTCCGGCATCTTCATCGGTGGGTTTACGACGGCATATGCCGATGGCCGTGCCGCCGCGACAGAACAGGCTTCGCTCGAATCGCAGGGTTTGCCGGTCCGCTACGGCGACACCGTCACGATCACCTACGGCGACCAGGCTCGAACGGTCGCGATCAACAAGGGTGCCGACGGCCTGATCGAGCCCTTCACGAAGCGGTATGGCGGCGACCAGATGGCCGTCCGCACCGCCTTTACGCTTGCCGAGTGTTTCCTGGAGCTGGCCAAGAAGCATGCGGAGCGCGGCGAGGAGAGCCTGGCACGACGCGAAATCGACCACGCGGAAAAACTACTCGCCGAAGCGCTCGCGAACGGCCGCGATCCCGACATCCAGGCCCAGGCCGAATACCTTCTCGGCAATCTCGCCCATGAGTTTGCCAACCTCGCCAAGAACGAGGAGAGCCGGCGGCCCCGATACCAGCAGGCGCTCAAGCGGTTTTCCGAAATCCCCCTGGAATATCCCGACACCGAGTTTGCCTCCAAGGCCCAGTACAAGACGGCTCAGACCTACGAGAAACTTGGCGAGGCGGAAAGCGCGGTCGAGGAGTACGTGAAGCTCGCCTACAAGTATCCGGGCGACGAGCTCATCCCGTCGGTCATGTCACGGCTCGGTGACTACTTTCAGAAGAAGGGGCAGACGCTCAAGGAGAAAGCCGACGCCATGCGTGAGAAGACCGACGCGAAGTCCAAGGGCGAAGTGATCGTGCTCGACGAAGCGTCGTACCCTGAATTCCTCAAGGCCGCGCGGGTTTTTGAAAAACTCCACGAACGCTTTCCCGATGACCCTCTCGCTCCACTCTCTGGTCTCCGGGCAGGGCAGAACTACTTGCGGGCCCACCAGTACGACCAAGCGGTGAAGGCCTTTGAGACGCTGATCGACGTGGAGTCCTACGACGGCCCGACACTCAGGGCCCAGGCGATGTATTGGGGGGCCTATGCCCGCGAGCTCTGGCCGATGCCGGAGTCGAACTGGAAGGGTCGCGGCGACCTCATGAACGCGGCCTACAAACTCTACCGCCGGATCACGTTTGAATACCCCGACTCGATCTGGGCCAAGCGGGCCCGCGGGCGGCTCGTCGATCCTGCCTTTGCGGGCATCGCGCAGGCAGATGCAGATGCGCGGCAGAAGATGATCGATGCCCTCGAAGAATCGCGAAAGAACAGGAGGTGATGGCGTGGAGGGCATGACACCTACTGAGCGTGATCTGCTCGAACGAGCGATCGGCAGTGATGCCGAACCGACGCTCTGCCTGCGCAGCAACACCCGCGTCGATGCCGGATGGTGGCTCCGCCGCGCTCCCGTTTGGCTCTGTATCACCGAGGACCAGACAACCGTGCTCGCCGCAGGCCGCCGCCATCATGTCGCGAGCGTCCCACGCGCGGCCTGCCGTGGCAGCCGGTACGATCACGCCACCGGCGAAGTCGTGATCGAGCCCGGCGATGCCCTTCGATTCGATCGTCTCGCCTTTCCGCCACGTGACGCTCTTCGCATCCTTCACCTTCTCGGCGGTCGAGCCTGACCCCCACGGCCACCCCTGCTGATCTATTCTGTCCACCACCTAACCCAGTTTTCACATTGCCTCCGAGAGACCTCGCACCATGATTGAAACACTCATCTTGGGCGGATCGCTGATGATCCCGCTCGTGTTCTGTAGCCTCGCCGCGCTCGCGGTCGTCTTCGACCGCTGGTCGGCGTTTCGTCACAATGCGAAGGTCGACGTGAAATCCCTCCGCGCTCGCATGCTGGCACACCTCCAGAAAGGGGATCTCCCGGCAGCCATCCGGGAGTGTGAGATGTCTCGCGGCCCCGTTGCTGCTGTGCTTGTGGCAGGCCTGCGGTCCTACTCCCTCCTGAAGTCCAAGGGAGAAAGTTCCGAAACCATGCGGCTGGTCGTCGCAGAAGTCATGCAAGACGCCGCGGCGCACGCGATGAGCAGTGTCACCAACCGGCTCGATGTCCTCACGACGGTGGGGACCGCCGCGCCACTTCTCGGCATGACGGGAACGGTGACCGGCATGATCGCGTCGTTCGCCGGTCTTGCGAAGGAGGGAAGCGCCTCCGGCGGCGGTGGCGCCGTCGCCAACGGAATCGCCGAAGCGCTCATTACGACGGCCGCGGGCCTGCTCATCGCGTTGGGTGCGGTGATTCCACAGAGCCTCTTCAACCGGTGGAGCGACGGCATCGAACTCGAAATGGACGAGGCGACAGCCGAACTGGTCGAGTACATCCTTACGAGCCACTGACCGCACACGGGCGAAGCCATCCATGGCCTTCGCCCGCTGGATGCCGCCGCTTCCTGCCGCGGTTGCGCAGCCTGGACCGCACGACACGAGACACCAGAACACCACGACAACCATGCGAAAACGCGGCGAAAAAAAGAATCAGGTCGCAAACATTCCAACCGATTCGTTTTCCGACATCGCGTTTCTTCTCATTATCTACTTCCTCGTGGCCACGACGCTCGTTCGGGTGCAGTCGATCACCGCCACCATGCCAGCGGGCGCGAAGGCCGCGCAGGCCCAGCCAGAGAAGACACCGATCGTGAATCTCCGTGGCGGCCAGGTCTTTTTTAACGACGCTGCTATGACCCTCGAAGCCCTTGACGTGAAGCTCGCAGAACTTGACCTTCCGTCTCGCCAGCCGGAGAAGCGGGTGATCATGCTCGAGAGCGCCGCGGGCACCCCTTACGATTCCTACTTCCAGGCACTCGCGGCGATCAGCGCGCGTGGCGGTGTCGTGGCGCTCGTGGACGAGGAGAAGTAGGACCCCGCCCATGGCACGCACCCGACGGACAAGGCGACGAAAAAAGCGGCAGAGCGTGCCCGTGCCGACAGCCAGCATGGGCGACATCGCATTTCTGCTCATCATTTTTTTCCTGGTCTGTAGTGAAGTGTCGAAAGACACCGGCGACATCGAGGTGACACTGCCGGCATCGGACCAGGTCGAGAAGTCGAGTGCATCGGCCGTGGCCCGCATTGCGATCGACCAAGCCGGGCAGATTTATTTCGATGGCTCGCGAGTGGACTCCGCCAAGGACGTGGAAATGGGCATCGCTGCCAAACTGGTCGGCACCGTGATGGACGACCAGCGGCATGTCCAGCTCCGCTGCGATGCAGCCATACCCAAAGAAACGTTTGAGCCCGTATTGAAAGCCATCGCCGAGGCTGGAGGCATCCTCGACGCTGTGGGAACCAAAAAGGAGAGCACGCCATGAGTTCAGCAAGTCGATCGCCCGGTGGGACGGCGACGGAGCCCGACGATTTGATGCGTGATTTTCGCGGAGGAGGCATCTGGCGATTTACCCTCATCGCGCTCGTCATCCATGCGGTTGTCATCCTCGCCACGAGCGTGTCGTGGCTCCAGGAGACGTTCATCGGCGACAGTACAGCCAGCATGACGGAGGAGCAGAAACTGGACACGGCAGTCAAGGAAGCGACAGCATCCCTTCAAGCGATTGCGAAGCAACATGGTGTTCGGCCGCAGGACTTGGGCGCGCGGTTCGGCGGCGGTGGAAAGCCGTCGCCTGCCGAGGCAGATACGAAGAAACCCACGGGCCCCAAGCCGCCAGTCGCGGGATCACCGCCGGTGGCTCCACCGCCGGCAGACGCTCCGCCGCCGCCAGTTCCTTCTAGCGACGCGCCACCGGCCGCGCCGCCCGTACCACCGGGCCCTTCGCTTCCCGCAGTTGATGACAACGTGGACCTCTTCAAATAGTCTCGCCCATGAGTACCTCAAGCCCGGACATTGACACCGGGCCCATCGACGCGATTCCGACCGCACCATCGCCCGGCAAGGCGATGCTGGTGGCCGTGGCTGCCATCATAGCCGGCGGAATCGGCGTGGCTGCCTGGCAACTCCTACCGGGCGGGCTCGACAAGGCCCTTGCCGCCAATGCGTCCATCAGTGGGCTCTTCGGAAAGAATCTCGTAGGCGCGCTTGCAAAGGGCTGCTTCCTGGCCGCGGGGGCGAGTGGTGCGATCTGTGTCGCGGCGGGCCTCCTGGCGCTGCTTCGCGCGCGGGCTACATGGTGGCTTCTCTTCCTGGCACTCTTCACAGTCCATGCTGCGGCGGCGGCCTACGTGGCGGTCGTGTGGTACGCCACGGGCGAGATCCGTGGCGCTGGACTTCAGATCAACGGCCAAGACCAGAACAGCGTGACGCTGTGCATCTTTTGGTGGCAGCTCGCCTGGCCCGCCCTCGCCATGATGGCGGCGGCGGCCTGGATGCAGACGCTGCTCCGAAGCCGCTCGGTGTATGCCGCGTTCGCTCGCGACTCCGGCAATCCGCTGCGCGGCGATGAAATTCTCGAAGACATCCGCACGGGGGGCCGTGACCCACGGCACCGCAACAGTCTCTATGCCAGCGGCCTGACGCATCTCGTCGTCATCGTGCTGATCCCTTGGCTCCTCGAGAACGAAGGCTGCGTCGAGCCCTACCGCGTGCCCAAGGGGAGCGGCAACCCGGTGGTGGCGATGGTGAAAATGGCCAAGCCGAAGAAAAAGAAAAAGAAAAAATCGATCACGGTGAATCCAAACTCGGCGATCGTCTTCGACAAGCCCGACCTCGATCACACCGAGGCCGATGAAGAATCGAAGGAGATGACCGAGCACAAGTACGAGGTGGCCGCCACGAGCGGCGCCCCTGGCAGGCTCGGGAAAGGTGGCGGCACCGAGGGAGGCTGGCCCGAGGGCATAGAGGACTACAAGATCCGGTTCATCCGACTCGACCACGGCGGCGCCGGCTGGGATGACGGCATGGACGAGACGGGGGCCGATATCAACTTCCTTCGCGAGTTCGCCCAGAAAACTGGTTTCCGGAAGATCGCGCGCAGCGGCGAGAGTCACTCGATCGCGCTGCTTCGAAAATATCCCCGCGATGGGTTTCCGCCGTTCGTTTACCTCACGGGCAATGGCGCGATGGGCCGCACAACGCCGTCGGATGTCAAGATTCTGCGTGAATACTGCCTCGGGGGTGGCCTGCTCTTCGCCGATGCCGGCAGCCTTGCCTTCGACCAGTCGTTTCGGCACTTCATCCACCAGGTCTTCCCGGACAAGCCACTCGTCGACATCGCCGACGACGATGAGCTCTACCGGCTGCCCTTCATGTTTCCCGACGGCGCACCGGCCTTCTGGCACCACGGTGGCCGGCGGGCGCTCGGCATTAAGCACGAGAGTCAGTGGGTCGTCTTCTATCATCCCGGCGACATGAACGACGCCTGGAAGTCGCCGGGCTACACCGATGTCTCCCCCGAGATGCGGGCAAGCGCCATGCATCTGGGCATCAACCTCGTGCGGTATGCCTTCGACCGCTGGAACGA
This sequence comes from Planctomycetota bacterium, assembly GCA_031403195.1. Classification (GTDB taxonomy): domain Bacteria; phylum Planctomycetota; class Planctomycetia; order Pirellulales; family UBA1268; genus QWPN01. The sequence continues at coordinate 51,231 of JANNSZ010000049.1, forward strand.
CGCCGTGGCAAAGGCTCGCAAATAACCATGACCTGGGACTGGAATGCATTCGGCGTGCTCGGATACCTCGGGGTCGCGGTGTCGCTCGTCGTACCCGTGCTCTTGGTCATCGGCCGCCTCAGCAAGGGCAACCCCCGCCCCTTACTGGCAGCCGTCGGCATCGCGGCCGTTGTGTTCGTCTGCGCCCAACTCAACTCGACCTTCCATGTGAACCGAATCGAACCCGACCGCTCGGCCGTCGAGGCCGCGGCAAAGGCTGCTGCCGATGAACTGCACACGCGGAAGCTCGCCGCGATCGACGCAACCCGCGAACAGGCCGCGGCCGACATCCGTTTTGCCGAGGATGCCAAGGACGACGCCATCGACAAGGCCGGGCTCGACGATGGCGATCTCAAGTATCTGGAACACGTCGAGGAGGAGTCGGCGGAGACGCCCGCGTGGAAGAAACAGAAAAAAACCCGCGGCGAGGAGGCCGCGCCCGACGACAGCCTCGAGGCCCAGCTCGGTGGCGAAGAAGCACCGGGCGGCGTGGCGGGATCGACTGCAGCGGAGTCGATACGGGCTGCGATCGTCGTCTCAGATGCCGCGTATGCGACCGCCCATCGTGTGGATCGCTGGAACCTCTGGTGGTCGCGGTTTTTGGTGGTCGCGGCGATTGCCATCCTGGGATACGACTGGCTCCGTGCCGCCAATGACTACACCCGTGCCTATCTGCCGCTGCCGGTGCCGAGCGGCGTGGTCGATGCGATGCGGCCCCTCCCGCCGCTCCTCGTGCGACCGCAACCGCCACGGCGATCGATGCCGGAGGAGCTTTCGTGGCTCCTGCGTCGCGGAGATGCTTTTGTGTACCTCGCGAGCACGCCCGATGCGGCTGACCGTGCTGCTGCCGGCCTGGCCACGTTCGAAGAGCGGAAGGCACCGTTTCAGGTGCTGCGCATCGGAACGCTGGGCGAGAAGTGCAGCAATCGTTTCGTTTTCGAGGCGGTCTGGTATGGCCGGTGTTCGTTCATCGTCGATGATCCTGCCCGAGCCGAGCGGCTCGTGAAGGAATTTTGTATCTTCCTTGAAGAGCGTCGCGGGACGCGGGCCCGAGCGCGTCAGACGGTGCATGTCGTCTGGGATCTCGCCGGGGCCGTGCCTCCCGACAAGGCTCCGGCGTTCATCGAGGGATGGAAAAAACTGGTCCAGGCCCTGGCCTGGCGCGGAAAGCACGCAGGATTCTCGGTGTTCCTCTGCCGTCAGCCTGAGCCTTCGGGACGAAAACCTACTACCGTGGAGAATGCAGCATGATGGTTTTCCTGTTTCGAAATGCGGCTTTTGCCGCCCTGCTTGGCGTCATGAGCATGGCGGCGATCGGCATCGCGGTTGCCGACGAGCGGGAAGTCACCGAAGAGCAGCAGGCTGCGGTGTCTGGAGCCGCCGACGAGACGGAGAAGCCCACGCGACCAGCGAACCTCCCCGACTTCACCAAGGGTGCTCCCGTCCCGGCTGGGACGCAAATCTGGATCCTCGGCCCCACTGGGATCGCCGGTATCTGGGGGGGCGGCTTCGGTGGCGATCAGTTCCTCGTGCAGAAGACACTCCCTGGTTCACCGTCCGAAGGCAAACTGATGCCGGGTGACGTACTCCAGGGGGTCAGCGGGACCACCTTCAAGGCGGGCGGCCACCTGGGTGTGCTCTTCGGCAACGCGATCATCGAAGCGGAGAAGGAAGAGAACGGCGGCAAACTCCTGCTCTCCGTCTGGCGTGACCGGAACTACGCCAAGCGAAATGCATCGCTCGATACCGACCGCGTGAATCTTGAAGACGTTTTCAAGGCGGCCGAAGACAGCGATGCGCTCTACGACTGGAAGGCCGCGGAGGAGAAGAAGGCTGATACGGCCCGCCAGAAGTTCGACGAGTTTCCGATCGACGGATACACGCTCGACGTGGAGCTCAAGCTCCGAACGTTCCCCGCGTACGCCGACACCGCGCCCTTCGACTGCCCGAAGACGATGGCAATTCTCGAGGACGCCTGGAAGGTGCTCGAGAGGAAATTCGTCATGGATCCCAAGAAGCCCGGGTCAGGGCATGGCGGCACCACCGAAGCGCTTGCCCTCTTGGCCTCCGGGAAACCCGAGCATCGCAAGCTCCTTCATGATTGGGTCCGCAGCCCTCACTGCAAACAGTGGCAGCCGGAGTTTGCCGGCTCGATCGACATGATGAAGCCGCGGGGCATGTTCAGCTGGCACGTTGGCTTCGTCGGGCTGCCCTGCGCGATCTACTACGACACCACGGGAGACGAGTATGTGCTCCCGGCCCTGAAGGAATGGGCCGTGAAAACGGCGATGGGCCAGAGTGCCGGCGGCACCTGGGGTCACACGTTTGCCTGGCCGACGTTCAACGGTGGTGAGCTCCACCGGTCGAATCCCGGCTACGGCGCCTTGAACGCCGCGGGCGTTCACTGCTTCTTCCTCATGGCCCTGGCCAAGAAACACGGTGTCGACCATCCGGAGCTCGATGCCGCCCTCGAGCGTTCGCACCGGTTCTTCGGCTCGTTTGTCGATCAGGGAGCCATTCCCTACGGCGACCACGGAGCCGCCGGTACAGACGACAGCAACGGCAAAAATGCCGGCACAGCCTTTGCGATGAAGCTCCTCGGCGACGACTATGCCGCAAAGTATTTTGCCTCCATGTCGACCCATGCCTCGTTCACAGCCCGCGGCGGTCACGGTCATGACTGGCATACCAACTGGTCATGCTGGGCAGCGAGCCTGGTGGGGCCCGAAGTCCGGGCGCTCGCCGAGCGCAACATGCGGTGGCGACGGACACTCTGCCGAATGCATGACGGAAGTTTTGTGTACCACTCACCAACCGGATCCAAATACGGAACGCTCCGGGATCCGACCGCGACAGAGGTTCTCCATCAAGCGGTGGCCCTCCGGCAAACGCTCATCACCGGCAAGGATCCTGACAAGAGCCTCTGGCTCAATGACACGGAACTGAAACAGCTTCTCGCAAGCGCCCAGGGGCAGTTCAACGACCCCTGGCTCGACGCGAAGGTCGGCCCCAAGTGGAAGGACCGCTCGACCGACGAGCTTTTTGAGTTGCTCGACATCTTCAAGCCCAAGGCCCGTGGGCAATTTGCGGAAGAGCTCGGCAAGCGATTTCAGGCTGGCGAGAAGGCGATCGCCGAGCGGTTCCTGAAGCTACTCGAGAGCGACAAACCGCGGCTACGGGACGCCGGGCTCCGTGGCCTCTATTTCTGCGGCCCCGACACGGTGCTGGCAAACCTCTCCACGATCACCAAGCGGCTCGCGGATGAAAAAGACTTTGTGCGCGTCACAGCCGTCGGCGTCGTGTCGCAGACGGCCACCAAGACCGAAGAACAGCAAGCTCTTTTGGCCGCAGCCGCAGCACCACCGCAGGCCGTCGCCCCCAACAGCGTCCGAAACGTCATCCAGGTGCCCCTCTTCGCCGGCGACACCCCACTTGCCAAGTCACCATTTACCGCTGGCTTCGACGAGGCGCTCGTCCGTGACGCCCTTGAGGGCCTCCTCACACTCGACCCCGTTGGGGGCAGGGGTTTCCTTTCTTCTCGGATCAATGTCTGGGACATGGATACGGTCGTGCGGCTGGCCAATCCTCTCGTGTTCATCGCGGAGGAAGAGCAGGTCAACGACAGGATGTTTTGTAATCGCGCGCAACCGGCTCGCGAGATCCTCCAGCGGCACGGGTTTCTCGAAGGCTATGAGAGCGTGCTGTACTTGCTCGGCCGCCAGGCCGCTCTCCCGCGGCACCTGCGGCCTTACGTGACGATGACCCACGGCCGGCATGCGCTTTTTGCACTTTCGATGGTCAAGCAACAGCCGGCCGCCTTCCGCGAATTCCTGCCGGCCTTTAAGACGGTGCTCGTCGACGACCCACTCGTCACCGTCGGGGAGTACCAGGGCCAGATCAAGGTCGAGGTGCCCTACGCGACGCTCGTTTCGCTCATCGAGGCGGCCCCGTCATCGTCTCCGAAGCCCCGCATCGCCGACGAGGTGCGTAAGGCGTTCATGGCCAAATACGAGGCGGCAGGAGGCGCCGCCGACAAGCTCGCGCTGTGCCGAGCAACACTCGCCGAAACCGCACGACGCACGACGTTTGACAGTCTGGCCGCAATCGATTGTCTCGTGGACGCGCTCGGGACTGAGGTGTTCGTCGATCTCGTGCCACTCCTTGGCCGCGACGATTGGCGAGTGCGAGAGCATGCCCAGGCAAAAGCTGCCGAGGTCGCAAGGGCCGACGGTGGCAAGGCCCTTGCCTCACAGTTCGCCTCGGCGAAAGACCAGGCCATTCAAATCGGGATTTTGCGTAGCCTCGGCACCAGCCGAAGCAAGGCAGGTATGCCGGTCGCGACCGCGGCCCTCGACCACACGAATCCAGCCGTGAGGGGAGCCGCGGCCGAGATACTCGCATCGCTCGGTGGCGAGCAGGCACTCGATCCCGTCTTGACCCACTTCAAGGCAGCATCGGCCCCGGACGACTTGCGGGGCTGCGAGAAAGCACTCCTTGCGCTGCGCGCACTTTCGAACCTCGGGCCGCGAATTCGCGACATGCTCATCGCGGAGATTCCGACGGCTAAGGGAACGCAACGGGAATCAGTCTTTTGGCTCCTTGGCCAGATTGGCGATGCCCCGAGTCTTGCTGCGCTCGAGAAAGCCGGGGCCACCAAACTTGCGGTCGATTTTCAAGCGATCGTGGCAGCGCTCTCGTACTCGCCGGCGATCGAGGCAGATGCCGTGCTCCTGCGGTTGGCAAAAGCCGACAAGGCGAAGGCGCCGATCGTGGCGGCTCAGTCGGTTCGGCGGATGGTACTCGGACCGAAAGGCTACGGCGACCGCACCGACGACCAGCGGATAGCCTTCGCGGGCGGGATCCTGCCGCTCGCCGGCGACATCCGCCTCGTGACGTTCCTGGGCCGTATGGGGTCGCCCCGTGCCATGCCGCTCTTGGTGAACGAGCTTCGGAAGGGGTTCAAGCCTGCCGCCGAGAGCGTCGTCTCGAATGCCGAAGGAATGAAGAAGCTATCCCCGGCCGATGCCGCGATCGTGGCCCAGTCGCTGCGTGACGTGATGGAGTATTTGGAAGTCACCGTCCTCCGCGGCGGCCCGGACGGGAAGGATTTCAGGGAATATCCCGGGGCGAAGGCACTCCAGATTCGTGCCGGCCAAGCGCTCGTGAAGGTTCATAAGCCTGAAGCAGCCCCCATCCAAGGTTTTCAGGGCCTCGACATCGATCTCTAGTCTTCACGTGGCCCAAGCCATCCATGGCCTTGGGCCACTGGGCCGACCGATGGCAAAGCCAAGGTTTGCCATGGCCGGCAATCGCCGCATCCAGCGGCGGCACGTGGGACGTTGACTCCATGGTGAGGGACTCCAGGGTGGCAGTTGACCTTTCGTTGAGCGAAGCCGGAGCCGGAAAACCGCTGGTCGTTCTCCACGGTCTCTTTGGGTCAAAGCGGAACTGGGCCACGGTGGCCCATCGGCTCGCGGTCGGTCGCCGAGTGATCACCGCCGACCTCCGCAACCATGGCGACAGCCCCTGGGATAGCCGTCACGATTATCCCGAGATGGCGGAAGATGTCGCACGGGTGATCGAACGACACGCCGGTGGCCAGGCTGCGGTCCTCGGCCACAGCATGGGAGGCAAGGTGGCGATGGTGCTCGCCCTGGCCCACCCTGCGCTTGTCGAGCGGCTGGTCGTCGTCGACATCGCCCCGGCACGGTCCACCGCGACGCCGATCGAGTTCGTGCGGGCGATGCGGGCGCTTCCGCTCGAGCGGTTTACCGAACGGCTCGATGTGAAAGAGGCTCTTGCCCGGGCGATCCCCGACCTAGCGGTTCGTGGATTCCTCACACTCAATGTCGTCGCCGGTTCCGACGGACTGTCCTGGACGGTGAACCTCTCCGCGATCGAGGAAAATTTTGATGCCATCCTGGGCTTCCCGGAGTATCCGCCCGGAGCCTGTTTCACGAAGCCCACACTCGTGCTGGCCGGCAGCAAGTCTGTCTATGTCCAGCCGCACCACCATGCGGAAATTAGGCGGCTTTTTCCGGCGGCCACGATCGAGGTGATCGAGGGGGCCGGGCACTGGGTGCATGCCGACGCGGCGGGGGCCTTCGTCACGGCCGTCGGTCGATTCCTCGACGCCTGAGTCGGCATGCAGAAGCATGGCCCTGACAAGATTCTCACAGGCGGGGACTGGACTGACCCCGTAGGATTCGGTGCGATTGGGACAGCGTGGCCCGGAAGCCCCCGTTGATCAGGGAGGTATCAGCATGAACCGTGACGAGCTCTTGTCGCTCTGCGACCGATTCGCCAGCCGCCGCTACCTCCTTGTGGGCCGCGTGAACGTGCAGGTCCTCGACCCCTGCGAAGATCCTTCGCGTGAGATTCTCCGCAGCTTCCGGCAGGCAGAGATTTCGGAGAGCGAGAAGAACTCCCTCCTGTCACTGGTTCATGACGACGAGGACGCCGGTTTCTGCGACGAGGGGGTCTGCGTCACCGACCCCTATGCCGATGCCCAGGCCGGCGCGACCGACGACGATATCGACTGAAGCCTCGGCCGCGCATCCTGGCCGCGGCGTTCCCGGTGTCTGGTCGGCATTGCGACCCGAGGCCACACGACCGGCGGCTACGAAGGGCTTTTCCACGGTCCACCGACTCGCCACTTCCGGCAGCCGGGTACCGTGGATTAGTGTCTAGCTGTCTGTGGAAAAGCCGACATTTTCCATGGTCGCCGATCGCCGCATTGTGCTGCGACAGACTTGGTCCACCGTCTGCCTGGGTCTATGAGCCATCCGCGGGAGATCGTGATCACCGGCATCGGTATCGTCAGCCCGATCGGGATTGGCTGTGACGCCTTCTGGCAGGCTCTCGCCTCGGGGGAAAGTGGTATCCGGCCGGTCGACCTGTTTGACGCCAGCTCCCTGCGGGTGCGGTTCGGCGGGCAGATTCCGGACTTCGACCCGAAGCAGTATGTCCGGCCCAGAAAAAGCCTCAAGGTGATGAGCCGTGAGATTCAGCTCGGGTTTGCGGCAGCTGACCTGGGGCTGGCCGATGCGGGCATCGCATCGGGTAGCGTCGAACCCGACCGCTTCGGCGTTGTCTTCGGCAATGACATGATCTACGCCGATCTCGAAGACCTCGAGCAGACGTACCGCCGGTCCTCTCGCAACGGGCAGTTTGACTTCCACCTCTGGTCAGAGGCGATCCAGGAAGAGCTCCATCCGCTCTGGCTGCTCAAGCACCTCCCGAACATGACGGCGTCGCATGTCGCGATCGCGCACGATGCCCGAGGCCCCAACAACTCGATCGTACTCGGTGACGTTTCGGGGCTTCTCGCGATTGCCGAGGCCGCGAGCGTCATTCAGCGTGGCTGGGCCGATGTGATGCTCGCCGGCGGTACTGGCTGCCGGCTGCATCCGACGGCGCTCGTGGCCCGCGGCGACACGCTGCTCTCCCACCGAGCCGACGACTTCCGGGCCGCCTGCCGGCCGTTCGAGCGGGATCGCGATGGCATGGTGAATGGCGAGGGCGCGGGCGTCATCGTGCTCGAGTCCCGCGAACATGCGCTGGCTCGGGGCGCCACGATCCGCGGTGTGCTCACGGCGTCGGCGGCACGGTGCGAGCCGCGGGCCCGCCGTGACGGCCTCACGGGCTCATCGCTGCGGCAGGCGATCCGCGCGGTCTGCGAGTCAGCCGGCATGACCGCCGCGGATGTCGGCCATGTGAACGCCCATGGCGTGGGCACCGTCGACATGGACCGCGCCGAGGCCCGGGCCATCGCCGCCGAGCTTGGTGATGTGCCGGTGACCGCCCCCAAGAGTTTTTTTGGACACCTCGGGGCAGGCGGGGGCGTTGTCGAACTGGCCGCCAGTGTCTTGGGGCTCGAGCGAGGCCTCGTGCCGCCGACGCTCAACTACCACGCGCCCGATCCGGAGTGTCCGGTCAACGTCGTCCGCGACGGCCCACTTGCCGGCCGGCCCGCAACAGCCGTGAAGGTCAACTTCTGCTCCACCGGTCAAGCCGTCGCCGTTGCCATCAAGGCGTAAGCGCCGGCCGCGATGCGATCACCAGCTTCCGTTGAAGCCGAAGGAGAGGCCGTTGTAGAAGGTCTGGCCACCGGTATCGATCGCATCCCTATCGCGGTCATCGAGGTTGAATTGTCGGGTTGCCGTGGCCGTGCCGGCCACCCAGAGAAAGTCGTAGCCAACCTGAAACGCGAAGTTGGGCGTGACATTCCAGCCGGCGAAGAGCGTGAGGTCGCCGATGAACCCGGGGGCAGTTTTCGTCTCCGCATCCGTAAACGCAATGGACGTCGGATCATCAGGTCCGACTCCTGTCGTATTGACCCCGACTGCCGACTGGGATGTGCTTGCAAACGAGAGGGCTGGCGCAGCCCGGCCACGGAGGCCCCAGTAGTAAAACTCGTTCTGGCTGATCAACTCGCCGCCGACGGTGAGCCCTAAGAGCCAGTTCCCCGTGTTGATGACGTACTGGCCACCAAAATCCGTGGTGGGCACGCCTGGCCGGGAGCTCACAAACGTGAAGTCTTCGTTCACGTTCACGAGTCGCGGACCGACGATTAGGGCCGGCAGCCAGCCCCGCTCGGCGTGCTTCGTCCAGGTGCCGTCGGGCGACATGATGATCTTGTCTCGACCGAGCCGGCGGCGGAGCTTGTAGTTCCACTCCCAACTGTTGAAGTCGGAGTGGAACGTCGTCTGGTATGTGCCGGCCTCATTGAAGCCTGGAGCCAAGGGATCGAGTGGCGTGAACAGGGTATTCCCCAGGCCGCCGTTCCAGCCAGCGTTATCCTCGTACGTCATGCCGCCGTAGTAGACGAACTCGATGGAGCGGTCGCGGTCGAGATAGTCGCGGCCGAGCGATTTGCCGATCGTGGCCCGCGCTCCGGGAGCTACGTTGAAGGGCTGGGAATACGTGGTGTAGGTGACGTCTGGATACGAGATGTCGATGGCAATGTCCCGCCGGTTGTTGATGCTCCGGCCCAACCAGAGGCTTTCGCCACCGGCGTACCAGCCGCCGCTCGAAAACCAGCGGCCGGAGGAGGCCTCAAACGGCATCTCGTCAAAACCCTCGTCGATCAGCATGCCGTCGAGGGGGACTGAGCCCATGTCAACGATCTCCGCCGGAGACCTGCCGGAGCCGTCTCGTACCACACTCGGCATGGCAAAGTTCGGCGTGGTCGCGGGGGGAGCTGGGAGTGATTCCGCCGGGTTGGCTGCTGGCTCGAGAAGGAGGTCTCCGTCAAAAGCAACCGGCGCCACTTCGGGAAACTCACGTGGCTCCGGCGCCCGCTCGGCCGCTTGGTTGGCCGTAGCCGCAGACGCGACCGCCAGAAGCACGAGCACCCGTACGAGCGAGAAATGCGGTGAGGCAGTCACGGGGGCAACTCTCGACGGGGAAATACGCGTGGCACAATCCACACAACCGGTATGGTCATCGTCATCGAAGCGATCGCTTCCGCAGGAATTTTCGTCAGGGTCGCTTGCCGTCCCCCCAAATCGCCTGGGCTGCCGAGTCACAATGGCTTGGTATGGCCCGCCATACGTCTGGCACACCCGAGACAACCGGACACCGGGCGGGCGGGCTACAGAGTGGGGGCCCCGCGAAACGATTCCAATGAGACGCGGGCGGATTCTCTAGCCGCCCCGGAGCGCACGATGGTTCTGAACCGACACCGAATCCTGCTGGCCGGCCTGCTGCTCTTCCTCTTGGGGGTGCAGTTCCGGGTCGTGTCGTCGTTCACGCTCAATGAGCGGTCGAGCCAGTTTGTGGCCGCGCGGCTGGGCGGTGGCCCGGTTGCGGCATCGTGGCAGGCACCGCCGCTTCGCAAGGTGATCGAGCCTCCTCGTTGGCTCGGCCTGGCGATGATGAGCCTGGGTGCGGTGCTCACGGTGAAGGCGATGTCGCTCAAAGACGTGTGACAAACGGCTCGCACTGGCCTGCTTCGCTCACTCAATTCTCACGCATTTCGGGGATGCCCCGTGCATGCGGCCCGAGTAGCCTCGTGGCCGTTGGCAGTCTTCGCTGCCACCGCCGGCCTCACGGAGCTGCCACATGAGGGTCCGTTCGCTCTTCGTCTCGGATGTCCATCTGGGCTGCGGCTTTTCACGAGCCGGAGAGCTCTTCGAGTTTCTGGGCCGTTTCGAGCCTGACCGGCTCTACCTCGTCGGTGACATCATCGACGGCTGGAAGATGAAGCGGAACTTGGTGTGGAATGATACGGCCAGCTTCGTCGTCCGCCGTATTCTGGGAATGCTCAAGCGGGGCACGCACGTCTTCTACGCCACCGGGAACCATGACGAGTTTCTCAGGCCCTTTGCCCCGCACACGTTCGGTCACATGGAACTGGCAGACCAGTTCATCCACGAGACGCCCTCGGGTGAGCGGCTGCTCGTGATCCACGGCGACGTTTTTGATCACCTCACGAAGCATGCGGCCTGGGTCTACAAGCTGGGCGACCGCGCCTACACCGCCGCCCTTCACATGAACTCCTGGATGAACGCCGCCCGCCGGGCCCTCGGCTATCCCTCCTGGTCCTTCAGCTCGATGCTCAAGAGCAAGGTAAAGTCAGCCGTGAACTTCATCAACGACTTCGAGCACTTTGTGGCTCGCTACACTCGGCAGCAGGGCTGCACAGGCGTCATCTGCGGCCACATCCATGTCCCGGCGATCCGCATGATCGACGGCATCGCCTACTACAACTGCGGCGACTGGGTGGAACACTGCACAGCGATTGTCGAACATCTCGACGGCACGATGGAGCTCATCGCGCACGACGCGACCACGGGCTGGCCGGCAGCTTCGGGCGAGAGTTGCGACAGTGACCTTCCGCACCCGTCGGGGTTCACAGACCTCGTGTCGGGGGCGGCCCTCAGCGGTCTTGCCCGTCGTCCGTGACATCGCCATCGGCCAGGGCAACTGCAATCTGCGCTGGGCTCTCAACGACGATCTGGGCCTGCCCATCTCGCTCTTCGATTCGACCACTCACACGGATCTTCGTGTCGAGGTATTCCTGGGCGGGGTCCGCGATTCCTTTGGCTGCAAACAGATCCTACCCAGCCCGGAGGATGACCGCCGTGAAAGTCCCCTTCTCACGGTGATCCTTGTGTGAGTTGAGGAAGCCTGTCCCCTTGCCATCGAGGAGGCGTGAAGAGGCGACGTTGAATTCAACGATGCACTCCTGGCCGGCATGCTCGACCGCGACAGCGGAAACGAACCCCCAGTGACCCGACACGATGGCCGCACAGAGGACCATGGAAAACGTAGCTGCGGTCGGTGATCGCCAGCGTCTCGCGCTCGCAGTGGTCGGTAAGCTTGTGTTTCTCCATCACGTGACCACGGGAGCCGCCGAGCAGAAGTCGCTCTTTGAGGAGCACGGCGATCAGCCCGATCGTGCTTTGTGAAAACAGAGTTGGCAGCCGACGAAACTACTGACTCGCGGTGGTGGCACGATTGAATGCATCAAGCATGTTCGCGTTGATGCGGCACGCAGTAGCATAACACTTCATGTCGCGGACGAAATGCTTCTCATAGTACGGCCGTCACTTTTCAAGATCGTTCTCTGGTCTTTCCGTCTTGTTGACATGAACGAGGACCGCCCTCGGTTATCCCAAGATGCCCGCGAGGCCATCGATGGATTCCGCAAACCGTTCCATCGTCCCGACAAAGATAAACTTGTTGTCGAGCAAGTCGCCATTCTCGGCAGAGCCTATTCCCAACGTATGAGCGAGCATGCCTTGTTCGTTCGTGTGGGCAGCCTCACAATCCGCCGTTTGCTTGAGCCACGTCCCACAAGTCGGGAAGTCGTCCAGAGTCGGCCGCTCCACACCGTTCGTGCGCGTTGCGCGCGAGTAGAACCACAGCGACACGATGCGATCGAACGGCTCGCGAACAAAGCAAAAAAACTGACGCACGTGAGGGTAGTAGTCCCGTACACCAAAGCCGCGCAGGGCATTGAAATGCCCGTAGGCACAGGTACCTGCCCGCAAGGCATGCCTTCCGGGCAGACCGCCATCTGAGCGATAGTGCTGGGCAAGTTGCCCGTTTGGAAACCATTCCTGGAGTACCCTCAGAAGGCTTGTGCCGCCTGTTTTTGGGATATGCAGCCCGATCAGCGGCTCCGACGGGTCGTAGGTCTTCATAAGAGAACAGGTTCTTCCGAAACGGTCGACGCGTGGCACTACCCACACTGATTCATCTTGTCACACGGGGTGCCGGCGGCGACCACATCCGGCTGAAATCGTGACCCCGGCACACCATTGTCGGGCGCGAGCGACACCGGAATACTCCTCTAGGCGAGCGTGCGGGACAGCGGTTCGGCAGCTTCGAGCAGGTTTGATGGCGCGATACGGCGCAGGCGAATTACTGGGATTTCGCCTGGCCAGAGACGTCCTCGATTTGTTCGCTCCCCTGCATCGAGATGATTCTTATCTGTTTGGCGTCGAGATCGACATGCTTGAGATCGACCATGCGGATCCGGCTGTTGTCGAAGGTGCGGAAGTAGTACCGCCGGTTCGTCAAATCGGAGACGGCGGTCCACTGCGTGTAGTCGGCCACCTCGTGGCCGTTCTCGATTCCCCGGGCGGCGCCGCGCGGGATGTCGAATTGGTTGAGGATGTGAAAGGCCTGCAGAACTCCTTCGCGCGCTGAACCTACGGGGACCGCGCTTTGCGCGAAGGCCACGGCGCGGACGAATCGGGAGGGGGGAGTGAAGTCGCCGGGCAGACCGAGCATGCCGCTCCCTTGTCCCAGTCCTGGAATCTTCTTTCTCCCCACATCGACCTGCGGCACGTTGCTGACCGTCAGGTTGACGTAGTTGCTGAGATTGGTCAGGTGCCAATCGAAGCTCGGCGAGTTCGACATGACGCCCAGGGGATTGGCGTGGACCTTCAGCTCCCCGTCGATGTATTCCAGCACCACGCATTTACCCGCGGCGTCGGTCACGATGTAGTGGGCGGGGGGAACAATGCCCATGTCTTTTTGGACAGTCGGGCCGACCAGCACTTTTTTGGCGGCCAGGACGGCTTCGTTCACGTTGGAGCAGGTGCCCAGCAGGTAGACCCCCAGCTCCCAGGGGGCCAGAGTGTTGCCAAAGTCCGCCGGCTTCACGGTGTTGTACTTTGCATAGCCGGGAAAATAGAACAGCCCCACACACAGTCCCTGTTCGTTCAGGCCGTCGAGCGTCACTGGCATTTCGAAAGCGTTGGTGCCGACGATGCCGTATTTGGTCGTCCAGCGCAGCCCGGGTTGGTCGCCTGGCGCCGTACCGACATAGTCTCTCCCCCGCGGCACGACAATGATGTTCGACTTCATGTCAATGGCGAACTCCAGCGTTCGTCCGAAAATGATCGAGCCGTCCTTGGGGTGAAGTGTGATGCCCGTGCAGGCGGTGGCGAGTGAGGGGGCGATGACGGTCTTGGCCAAAAGCACACAGGTCACGAAGGAATGCAGCAGGGATTTCATGATGGGGATTCTTGGTTTTGGAGGGAAATGGGTGGAGGGACCGAGGACCGGACGGTCAACGACACTTCCGCAACGTGGTGACGGCGGCTGGTCGATTGCTGAGGGTAGCCGATCGGGCTCGAGCCTGCCTTGCGACGGAAGGGCGGGGGTCAAAAACGCCCGCACATGCCGACAGACCCTGGCCTGCGCACCGATTTTCTCGCTCTCGCGCAGCCCGGCCCCACACGGGCCTTATGGGAGGCGTTTTCCAGCGCGTGAATATCGATCACGGGCAGCTCGTCAGGGGAGTCCTCTCACTGTCCGTGGAAAAAGCCATCCATGGCCTTTTCCCACTCAGGCCGACCGATGGAAAAGCCGAGGTTTTCCACGGTCGGCGATCGCCACTTCCTGCGGCGAGAGACTTTTTTCACAGCCTGCTAACAGCTCGCCGATGTGGACCAGGATTTTTCTGATCGGCCCGGGATCGGTGATGATGGCAATGAGCCCGATATCACCACCGCATGCGGGGCACGCAACTGGAAACGCCTCGGCAATCCGCGCGAGGAGCTTGGCCCACGCGATGCGGGAGGTGTCGTGGGAGCGTGTAGCGGATGCGCTCGGCGCGGTTGTCGAGCGAGATCCGCACGCTGGCATCGATGGAGAACCCGCTGTGCTCAGGGGCAGACGCCGCGGGCTCCTCAAACGCAACCCCTCGCACCGCCGCGCCGGGCTCGTGGAAAGGCCCTACGCCGCGGTGACGCCGTGGCTTTCGCCGAAGTAATACTTCTTGGCGTCGGGGTTGTTGAGAACTTCCTCGGCGGTGCCATGGCAGAGGACCTTGCCGGCACGGATGACGTAGCTGCGGTCGGTAATCGCCAGCGTCTCACGCTCGCGGTGGTCGGTAATCAGGATTGAAATGCCATCGTCTCGCAGGCCCTGGATGATCTTCTGGATCGAATGGATCGTGACCGGGTCGATCCCGGTGAACGGCTCGTCGAGGAGGATGATCCGTGGCTCGGTGACGAGGCAGCGGGCAATCTCGAGTCGCCGCTTCTCGCCGCCTGAGATGTAGTGGGCTTTCGAGCGACGAATCCGGGCGATGTCGAACTGCTCGAGGAGTTCCTCGCACCGCTGCCGACGCTCCTTGGGAGTCATGCCCACAAGTTCCATGATCGCCAGCAGGTTCTGCTCCACGGTGAGCTTGCGGAACACGCTCTGCTCCTGGGCGAGGTAGCCCATGCCTCCGTCACGTGCCCGCTTGAACATCGGCCAGTCGGTGATGTCCTCGTCGTCGAGGAGGACCGTCCCGGCGTCGGGAATCACCATCCCGCAGGTCATCCGAAAACTTGTGGTCTTGCCGGCACCGTTGGGGCCGAGGAGGCCCACGATCTCACCCTGGTCCACATGAAAGTCGACGCCATCGACCACCCGGCGGCGGCCGTAGCTCTTGACGAGACCCTCGACAGACAACAGCGCCATCCCTGCACCTCGCGCGGGCTGAGGTCGGCCGAAACCGGCTGCCGTTACCTCACGAATCGCATCCTCGCGAAGTTGGGCAGGAAGGGCAATCGCAGTTCCCAGCCGCACCGCTCGGCGACTTTGGCATTCCACCAGGTGGGCACCGCGTGCGGCCACCAGACAAACAGAGCCCGGCCGACCATGAGCCGTCGGTCAACATGGTGGAGCGGTTTGTCGCGTGTCCCCCAGGCGCGGCCATCCTTGCTGGCAGACGAGTTGTCGCCCAAGACGAAGAATTGATCCTCGACGAGAGGAAACTCGAGGAAGCTCTCCTCGGGCTCCCGTCCTGCGAGCCCGGCCTGCGTGTCCGAGGCGATGTAATAGATGTCGCGCAGGACAGCGATGTCAGCGACACGAACACTCCCGCCGGCCATCGTGATGCCGACCGGCGCAAGGTCGTCGGGCTCGGTATCCCCAGGTGTTCCTCCCCGGAGCACCGGCCGCGTTTCGGAGGCTCGTTCCCGGTTCCGCATCCATGTGGTCTCACTCTCGGGACGTACCCGTCGCCCGTTGACAGCCAAGGAAAGCTCATCGTCAACGTTGGCAACCAGGATCCGCCAACGTCCTTTCCCTCGGGCCGGCGTGGGAGCTGTCGCCAGAACGTCGCCCGCCCGCGAGAACGTCGCCGAACCGGTGACGAGATCGATCGAACAGACATGCCGCCGCCCCGCCTCCACAAGGTCGAAGCTGACGATGCCCGCGCCATCCGTGCTCTCGAGGAGGCACTCGATGGCCAGGTCGCCAACCCAATGGCCACCGTCGAGCAGCCCGCCGAAGGCACGGCTCTGATGGAGGCCCACATACTCGGGGTCCTGGTTGTATGGCTGGAAATCACCCACCAGCGCAGGCTCGGGTGGCCGTGCCGGTTGCAGTCCAGCACCTCCCTGATCGATCGGGACAAAATGCCGCCAGCGGAGCGTGGCAGGCTCGGCGGCTGTGACCGCAAACGATCGGCCACTGTCGGCCGTGGTCCAGCGAGGGTTTTGTTCCTGGGCGTCGGCCGACCAATCGCTCCACGCTTCGGGCCATCCAGCCTTCCGTAACGGCTCCGCCACATAGCGGCTGTCATGCACTGGCTGAAGCATCGCCCGCATCCTGTCGAGGGGTTTGCGGGCGATGGTCGGCTCCTCCTCGTCACGCCTCGTCCAGATGTCACCGCCGGCAATCGAAACCGTTTCGCCCGGCAGCCCCACGAGCCGCTTGATGTAGTGGGTCCGCGCGTCCTCGGGATACTTGAAGACCACGACATCCCAGCGCGATGGCTCGACGAAGTCGTAGGCAAACTTCTCGACGATGATCCGGTCCCCCGCAAAGGGCGGATACTCGTGCTTGTACCGGCCCGTACTGTCGGTGAGCTTCATGGCCACGCCACATCCAGGACAGCGAGCCCGTTGGACGAAAGCCCGCGGGTTGACGACACAGGTGGCATCGTCGAGTTCCTTGCTCGCCCCCACGCGAAACGGCATGCCGCAGGTCTCGCAGATGAGGTCGCGGTGGCGGCCCATGAGCGTGTTGGCCATAGAGCCGGTGGGGATCACGAAGGCCTCGGCTTCGAACGTGCGAAACAACAGCGCCAGCACGAAGGCCACCACGAGCGACTCAACCGTCTCGCGGCCAAACCCGAGCGGGTTTTGCACGATGACGCCGCCCCGCGAGGAAACGGCCGCACCACCGCGAGCAAGGCTTTCCATCGCAGCATTCACTCCTGGGCAGACACGACGTTCGCAGGCCGAGACACGATGCCGACCGATGCGGGAGTGTATCCCCCACGCGGCCGTGGCCGAAATGCCTTCTTCATTACCTGCCAGTGGCGGTGTCAGCGAGAATGGCTGCCACGGATTTCTCGACATCGGCGTATGTAAACGGACGGCCAAGCGTGCGGGAGGCCATGTCGTCGTCGTAGCGAACGGCGAGTGATCCGTCGGGCTTCCAGAGAATGATCGCCGGAACGCTCACGATGTCGAGTTTTTTGGAGAGCGTATCGGCCTCCTCCGAGCCGACGAAGTTGACGACGCGGCCAGCGCCGACCTTTTCGAGAAACGTCTGCACAGGAGGCACGCAATCGTCCGGCGTGCCAACGCCGTCATATTCGATTGCCAGGGACATACAGACGACCTCGTCGCGATGCGTGGCCGCCAGCACCACGAGCCCCGGAAACTCTTTCACACATGGCGGACACGATGTGCTCCAGCAGTCGAGGACAACCACCTTGCCATGATGACGCTTGACTTCCGCCATGATGCCATCGTGATCCACCACTCGGACAGAGACCGGGGGTGGAGGCGGGTCGGCCGATGCCGGCGGCGACATGGCTGTGCTGCAAGCCGATGCGAAAATGAGCGCCGCCATTCCCACCCAACCCCTGCGCGCCCACACTAGGCCGTCAGCCATGCCACGCTTCGAACACATCCGTCACAAGCCTCCAGAGCCACTCGCCCAACCCCGCGAGCTGGTCGTGGCCTCAGCGCCGATGCGGAGCCACGTGAATCTCTCCCATATCGTACGGACCTGCGGCTGCTTCGGCATCCGGCGCGTCATCGCCTGCGGGGCAGCCGGCATTCACGGACACATCGCCCGCGACGGGGCCGACGCGGTGGCTGTTGAAGTCCACCGCAGCCTTCCGCCCGTCCTCGACCGGCTGCGAGCAGACGGCTTTGAGATCGTCGGCATCGAGCAGACAACCGGATCGGAATCACTCTTCACGTTTCAGTTTACGGCCCGCACGGTCTTGGTCATCGGCAACGAACGCACCGGCCTGACCAGCGAGGAGCTGGCCCGCGTCGATCGTGTGGCCGAAATCCCGATGGCCGGCCTACCCCACAGCCTCAACGCTGCCACCGCTACCGCCGTCGCCGTATACGAATACTGCCGGCAGTGGCCACGCGATACGCAGAGCGGAGATTTATGACGCTCGTGATCGGCACCGATGAGGCTGGCTACGGACCGAACCTCGGGCCGCTAGTGATCGCCGCGACCGCCTGGAGGACCACCGCCGCGCCCGATGCTGCCGAGGGCAGCCTTGCCGCTGCCGTCGCAGCGGCCGCTCCTGGGCTGTGGGGCGATTCCAAAAAGATCTACCGAGCGGGTGCTGGGCTTGGTGCGCTCGAGCGCGGGGTGCTCGTAGCCCTCGCCATGGCGAGCCGCGATCGCACGGTGCCTGCCGATTGGCAGGCGCTCGTCGAGAGGCTTGTAGCACACGGCCACAGCGACCCTCCGCCAGAAGCGGGCAGCCTGTCGCAGCTGGCCATTCCGTGCTGCCCAGCAGGCCGTGGGACAAGTCTGCCGCAGCAGCAGGCGGCAGTTGCGACGATGCTCGAGAGTGCCGGTATTCGACTGGAGGCTATCCGCTGCCGCATCCTGCAGCCGGCCGAGTTCAATGCACTGCTTGCCACAGGCCTCAACAAGAGTGACATCCTCTCACAGGTCACCCTCGACCTCGCGGCCGATCTCGCCACGCTGGCTGAGGGTGACGAGCCATGCGTCATTTGGTGCGACCGCCACGGTGGCCGCCGCCGCTATGCACCGCTTGTCGCCCGTGCCTTCGACCTCTCGCTTGTGCGGCCGCTCGAGGAGACGGCGCGCTTCAGCGCGTACGCGCTCCCGCCGTCGGGCCGAATCGAATTTGCTGTCGGTGGCGAGGCCCGCATGCCGGTTGCCGTGGCCAGCATGACCGCTAAATATGTCCGCGAGCTGGCGATGCTCGCATTCAACGCGCATTGGAGCGACCGAGTGCCGGGACTCATCCCGACCGCGGGCTATCCCGTCGACGCCGTCCGCTGGCGACACGACGCCGCAGCGGCCGTTGCAGCAGCCGGCATCGGCCAGGACGCTCTCTGGCGACGGGCATGATTCCGCGGTGTGCTTGCTGAAGACACTGGGGGCCATCACAATCCTTGCATGCCCACACTCACGACGCATCTCTATGTTGTTCGCCATGCCGTGGCCGAGGATGCCTCCGCCGACGGAGACGACCGCAGTCGTCGACTCACTCCGAAGGGCCGCAGGCGGTTCGCACGGATGGTGCGGCGACTGATCGAGGCGGGCCTTGAGATCGACATGATTGCGACAAGTCCGCTGGTCCGTTGCCACCAGACGGCCGAGATCCTGGCCGAGGAGCTTCCGGGCGGCGCACCGGTGGTCACACTCGACGCCCTGGCTCCCTCGGCCGACTGGCATTCGCTCGTGGAATGGACCGTTCAGCAGGATGCTGCCCGCGTGGCCTGGGTTGGCCACTCCCCATGCGTGGGCCGCTTGGTGGCCGAAGCGATTGGTGACGGAACCGCTGCGGTACGTCTCGCTAAAGGCGCCGTCGCATCGGTCTTGCTTGGCGATGGGCTCGGCCAACCCGGCGAGCTCGAATGGCTCGTCACGCTCGACGTGCTTGGCCGCCGCGGCGAGTAAACGAGTGTCACCAGCGGTGCGTCGGAATCTCGAGGATCTCGCGCACGACGATGAGCCGCCGCAGGTCTTCCGGCGAGCGGAGAGCCGCGATCAGGTCGCCGATCTGTGACGTCGCGACGACGGTCGCGCTCGTTCTCGCCGTGCCCGAGGGTGACGCATGCGCCAGGTCGTGGGCAAAGGCCTCTTCGACATGCCTGGTAATGTCGCCGCCCGACGGACGCCGGGACACCTCGGCAGTCCGCTGGGCCTGGACCTCGGCCGATGTCTTCTTGGCTTTCTGTTTCTGCTGCCGCTGCTTGGGCAGACGCTGTGGCTGTTGCGGCGGACGCGGCGGTTCTCCGCGGAGCGCTCGCTTCAAGAGATTCTCGATCTCGCGGTCAAGCTCCGGTGGACGGCCCTGTCCCTGCTGTGGCGGGGCGAGGCGACCCTGCGGCAGACGCTGCTGGCCAAGCGGCCCCTTCACGGCCTGCCGGAAGGCGTTCACTACCTGGGACACGATCACGACGATCGCAATCACGATCGGAACGATCGTGTCAAAATCGAAGTTCGCGGCCAGAAGGACCGCGTCTGCAGGTTGCATGAAGAGCCTTCCTTGTGCCCGTGGGAACCGTCTCTCGTTAGGACGCTGCCGCAGCCGCGCCCGTCATCGGCGGTGAGCCTGTCGCAATCGCCCGACGCATGTCGGTATCGGCCTGCATGTTCCGCAGCCGGTAGTAATCGAAGATGCTGAGCCGGCCAATGGCGAGTGACTCGGCTATGGCCTTGGGCACTTCCGCCTCCGCGGCGACGAGGTTGGCCCGGCTCTCTTCGATCGCAGCGATCATTTCCTGCTCACTGGCAACGGCCATCGCACGGCGACCCTCGGCGTTGGCTCGGGCCACACGGGTGTCGGCCTCCGCCTGGTCGGCCATCAAGCGGGCACCAATATTGGCCCCCACGTCAATGTCGGCGATGTCGATCGAGACAATCTCGAAGGCGGTGTTGGCATCGAGTCGGTCGGCGAGAACCCTCTTTGAAATGATGTCGGGATTCTCGAGCACATCGGAATGCCGCTCCGACGAGCCGATCGCCGAGACAATACCCTGGCCGACCCGCGCGATGATCGTCTCCTCGGTGGCACCGCCAATGAGCTGGTAGAGATTCGTCCGGACCGTCACCCGCGCCTGCACCTTGAGTTGGATGCCATTCTTGGCATAGGCGTCGAGGTAATCACGACCACTGTTCTTGCCGGGGCAATCGATCACCTTGGGATACACCGAAGTCTGCACTGCCTCATGGACATCGCGGCCGGCTAGGTCGATGGCAGCCGCTCGCTTGAAGTCGAGCTCCATGATCTTCGCCTTATTCGCGGCGATGAGCGCCTGGATGACCATTGGCACTCGACCGCCAGCGAGGTAGTGGGCCTCGATCGCCTGTCGTGTGATACCGCTGGAGTCCCCGAGGCCTGCCTGCACCGCCATGATCTTGCTGCGCACGATCACGGCTGGGTTAATTTTTTTGAAGCTCATCGCCACCATGTCAAACAGGCCGATGCCGGCACTCGAGGCATATGACTGCACCCAGAGCCGGAGGTAGCGGGCCACCAGCGCGAAGATCATGAGCGCCACGAGGATCGCGACGCCAAGGAGAATCAGCGGCAGGGCATTGGGCATGAGGAAGCTCGTGTTCGGGTGGCCAGAGGAAGGGAGCGACTCTCGGGGAGCCGTCTTGAGCAGACACCCTCAAGCCTTGTTCGTGGACGGTGGCGAGTCAAGCGGCCCGGAATGGCCTTCTTTACCGCGGATTTCATCGAAGTCGAATTCCTCGAGAACGGTCGAGAGCCGCGGGCCGGCCGTTTCGGGGGGACTCTCCGGCAGCGGCTGGATCTCGCCCACCTGGCCTGTCGGACTGGCTCGGACCACGACCGCCCTGCCCTGCAGCCCCACCACCTCGACGGTGGTCCCATCGGGAATCGGTCCCCCGTCGCTGACAGCGTCGACGCGGCGACTGTCGATCTCAATGGTGCCCCACGGAAGCAGTTCGCGGGTCGCTCGGCCGAACCTGCCCACAAGGCTCCGGAGCCGGTCCCGTTCCTCCACGTCAGGCACCACCTCATTGGGCAGCGGCGCTGGCGGCAGGACTCGCCGGCCCAAGGGCGTGAGGGGGAACCAACGAAACGCCAGGGCGAGGACAATCGGTACGGCGACGAACACGCCGGCCAAGACCCCCACGCCGGCAAAGGCCCCCAGTTCCATAAAGGCCGTGACGATACCGGTGCCGAGTGCAGCCGCCGCGAGCAGGCCCAGCACGCCCCCCGACGGCACAAAGACCTCGAGCATGATCATGCCCAGACCAACCGCCACCAAGAGAAAGATCCAGATAGCCGGGCTCATGCGTGGGTTACCGGATGCACGATGAGGCGGCCCCCACGAACCTCGACAACCTGGACCACCACTCCCGGCTCGATGAGCAGTCCGTCACTTGAAACGTCCCGCACCTCACCGGCGATCCGCGCCTTGCCGGCCATCGCCAGCCGCGTCGTCGTGATTCCCTCGGCGCCGATGAGCGCTTCAACCTCGGCATCGCCAAGAACATCCGGGGGTGGCGGCTCCAAGAGCATCATCCGCAGTCCCGGCGTCGACGGGAGCCATCGGTGCACCAGCATCGCCAGCATCGCAACGCCTACGAAGGCGCCGAGGATACCAACGAGTGACCACTGCATCTGGCGGAGTTGGTACGCGTTGGCTGGCAGCACGAATGATTGGCTTGCCAACACGAGCGATGCAATGACGAGGAACCCGCCGCCGAGCCCCAAGACGCCAAACCCTGGCAGCACGAAAATCTCTGCGAGGACGCAGATGAGTCCCGCGAGAAAGAGCATCACCTCCAGCCAGCCGGAGGTGCCATTCAGGTACTGGCTCCAGAAATAGACGATGAACGCCACCATCGCGACAAAGCCACCGAAACCCACTCCCGGTGTTTTGAGCTCGATGTAGAGTCCAGCTCCGCCGATGAGGAGGAGGAGCCACGCGAGGCTCGGGCTAGCGAGCGCCGAAAGCAATTCGTCGGCCCATCCGGTCTCGACGATGCCCATCTCGTCGCTCAACCCATAGGCACTCCGGAAGCCGGCGAGGTCGTCAACCACGTGCGCGGTGAGCCCCAACTCCTCAGCGCGGCGGCCCGCGAGCAAAAGCGGACCGGTGCCCACTTCTCCCCCCAGCCGCCACTCCTCACGATCCTTCCGTTCGTCGAGTTCCACCTTGGAAAAGTACTCGACTCGCCCGGTGCCTTGCTGCTCGGCCCGCCGCACCGTGATTCCGGGAAGCACGCTGGCCAGTGGAAGCGACCAGGGGCGATCCCGCAGCTTGGCCACTCCCGCCCGCCATGCCACCGTGATCGCATCGGCCCGCCGCTCGTCGATCACCGCAGCGCCCTCGCCCCCGATCACCGCAGTGGGCAGCATCACAAGCTCATCACAAGCCAGCGCCACGAGCGCCGCGTCGCCCCTGGCCTCGCGCGGCACCCAGGCGACCGTCCGTACGCGGGCCTGGTCGAGGCCGGCCAGCCAATTGGCAAGGACGAGGCTCTGTTCGGGGGCGCCGCCGGCCGAATCGATCCGCAGGCAGATAAAATTGGCCCCGTCGCTGATCGCGCGGTCGATGCGGTTGCGCACTCGTGACACGGACTCGGGGCTGATGCCTCCGGTGAGTGCGACCTGCACCCCCTTCCAGCCACCGTCGAGCGATGGGTCTGCAACCAGGGACCGCTCGGCAACGCCCAGGCCGCGGGCCAGTTCCGCAGGCGACGACGCCAGGAGGTTCACAAAGCCCAGTTCGCGGGCCCTTCTTCCGGTGAGCGCCAGAGGCGCCGGTTCGAGCCGCTCGTTCGCGATGACTGCAGCCCGCTCCCGTACGGCCGGCAGTTCGGCCTCAGCGACGAACTCAGAGCCCGCGTCGGTCGTCACTCGCAGGATGCGAAGGCCCGGATCGATGAAGGCGACCGCCACGGCCGGAGGCACTGTGCGACGGCGGGCAGCGATCTCACGGTAGGCAGCCCGCATCGCGTCATCCACGACGGGCTCATGGGTGTTGGCCGGCCCCAGTTCCACCGCAGCGGGCATGGCGATCGTGTCGCAGGCGAGTGCCACGAGGACAGCGTGGCCACGGGCGCCTTCCGGCAGCCAGGCGACGGTCTTCACACCAGCGAGGCGACCGCCCGTGAGGAACCGCGCCAGCTCGAGGGCTCGCCCAAAATCACTGGCCGATGCATCGTCGGCTGCGCTCGCATCAAACCGCAGGACAAGAACACCCCGCTTGTTCGGCTGGCCGCGGAGCCGGTCGAGTTGGCGGAGGATCGTGCCGCGAATCTGCACGTCGCGGCTGCCGGTCAGCGGCAACGGCACCGGGAGGAGGATAGCGTCTGACGGCTGCGGCTCTGGCTCTGGCAATTCGCCTGCGGCCACCGCTGTCGTGACCAAGCAAGCAGCCAGCGCCATGCCGCAAACGACCCGACCAAGCCGCATGGCCTACGCTCCAAAAACTCTCGACCGGACACCGACGATGGATTTTACCTCACCGGGCGCCAGGCCGCCGCACCTCAAGCTCGCATCCTCTCTATACTCCGCAGAATCATGAGCGAACCAACAGCGACCGTTCCGTCCGCCGCCGCCGGCTGCGACCCTGAGCTTCTCGACCTCGTAGCCACGCGGGCCCTCAAACGGGGCACGTTTACCCTCGCCAGCGGCCGCCAGGCGAGCTTTTACCTCGACGCCAAGCAGGTCGTGCTCGACGCCCACGGCTCCATGCTCGTCGGCCGGGCAATCCTCAAGCGGCTCGAAACGCTCGGGCCCCTTCCGGCCGCGGTCGGGGGCATGAGCATCGGCGCCGATCCGGTCACGTCCGCCGTCGTGACGATGGCAGGTGTCGCCGGCGTGCCGCTCAAGGGCTTCATGGTCCGCAAGGAGCCCAAGGGGCACGGCCTCCAGCGCTACGTCGAGGGGCCCGTCGAGCCGGGGCAGCGGGTGGTGATTGTGGAAGATGTCATCACGACCGGTGGCTCCTCCCTCTTGGCGATCGACCGTGCGGTCGAGTTTGGGCTCGTCGTCGAACGGCTCGTAGCGGTGATCGATCGGCTGGCGGGCGGTCGCGAAGCCCTCGCCGCACGTGGCATTCCGCTGGAATCACTGGTCACGATTCGGGATCTGGGGATTGACCCCGATGCCCCGTGAATGGTCCCGGCGGTATAACGATCAATGCCGCCCGCGGTTGCGAGTGGAAGGCAGGGCAAGAGGCGAGCCCGGTCATGATGACCCATGCGATAGCTTTCAACCGGCGGCTCCGCCTCCTCATGGTGGGTGTGATCCTCGCGACGGCGGTCGCGGCGACAGCGGCGGTCGTATCTCCTGATGAAATCACCGCGCTCGTCGCGCAACTCGGTGATGCCGACTACGCCGTGCGGGAGACGGCCTCGGCGCGTTTGACCGAGATTGGCCCAGCGGCTGCCGATGCCCTGCTTGCGGCAGCGGAGGTGAGCGAGGATCTCGAGGTGGCGCTGCGCGCACGATGGCTCGCCGACTCGCTGCCCCTGACCAGCTTCGACGATCCGCCCGAAGTGACCGCGCTCCTCGAGCCCTTCGCCAAAGGTGACCTCGGCGAGCGAGTGCGGATCATGCACCGCCTGCTGCGACTCGACGATGACGCCGGTATCGAGCCGTTGGCCCGGATTGTGCGGCTTGAACGAACGCCCAAAGGCTCGCGGATCGCGGCAGCGCTCTTGGCACGTGAGTGGCAATCCAATGATCCCTATTGGGGTGGCATGGCGCCCAAGATCATCGCCGGCATGGGCCCGAGCGGACGACCCGCGGCGACGTTTCTGCGAGGGCTCGTGGCTGCCACCACGGCGTCGTCACCAGAGGAGGCTTCCCGCGGGGTTGATGCAACCGTGGCAGCCATCGCCGCGGTCGACTCACGAGAAGACATGGGGGCCGAGGGCCTGCCCGATGCCGAGACAGACGCGGCGGCCGTCACCAGCGCCTCGCTCATCTTTCGTCGCTGCCTCACGGAGCTCTTGGCCCGCGCAGGCCGGCGTGAAGAGGCTCTCGCCCAGGCCACGAAACTTTTTGAATCGGCCGAGGTCGGGGTCGGTGCGGACGACAGTCAGGTGGTGGCAGACCTCGAATGGCTCACGTCCCACGGCCTGCCCGAGGCAGTCGATCTCCTCGCCACGCAGCTGGCCAACGAGGAAGCGGCATCACCGCTGCTCACCTATGCGGGGGCAGTCGCCTGGCGGGCGCGGCGTGACCCAGGGGCTGCTGGACGAGTCGACGCACTCGCCGCTTCCGCTACCCGCAGGCTCGCGGCCGTCGGCGATGTCACGCCGCGACTCCAGGCAGCGATGCTCTTGGCCCGCTGGGGTGCTGACGACTGGGCCGAGCGTGAGTATCGCGCGCTGCTTGACGATCGTGAATCAGCGAGGCCGCTCCGAGCCCTGACCGCGGTGTTGGCCGCCGAGTTTTTCCACGATCGGCTGCGGCATGCCGAGGCGGCAGCGATGCTGGAGCGGGAGCTCGAGGACGATGGCACGAAAGACGATATCGAGGCGGCGTTCATGCAAATCGAGCGAGACCCACGAGCGGTGAAGTCCCGCATGCTCTACTTCGCCGCCTGCGCCGCAGGGGCCGCCGGTGACAAGGTCCTCCAGCGGCAGCAGCTCGAGGCGTCGCTGCGGTCCTACCCCAAGGATGTCGACACGCTCATCGCGGCCTACCGGCTCACCGACAACACGCCCGCCCAGCAGGCCGATGCCGCCGAGCGGGTGGCCAAGGCCCTGGCGGCTATTGAAGAAGAAATCCGTGCGCTGCCCGACGACCCCAACTGCCGTAACGAGTATGCCTGGCTCGTGGCCAACACCAAAGGCGATGTGGCCCGCGCGCTGGAATACTCCCGCTGGTCACTCGAAAAGTCAGTCGAGAGTGCAAGCTACCTCGATACGCTCGCCCACTGCCATGCTGCTGCGGGAGATTTCGGTCGGGCCGTCCGCACACAATGGCTTGCCGTCCGGCAGGAGCCGCACAGTCAGACGATCCGACGAAACCTCGCCCGTTTCAAGGCCCGTGCCGCCGAGGCTGCCACGCTAAGGGGCGCGGAGAAGCGATGATGCAGACCCACCGTCTCGCCGTCCGGGATACGCACCTGCAGGTCCATACGTCTGGCTCCGGAATCCCGGTGCTCTTGCTCCACGCGTTTCCCCTCGACCACAGGATGTGGCAGCGGCAGGCATCACTTGCCGAAAGCGTTCGGCTCATCGTGCCCGATCAGCGAGGTTTTGGGGGCAGTTCTGCGGGGCTGCCCACCAGTATCAGCCAGCTTGCCGAAGACTGTATCGGCCTGCTCGATGCGCTGCATGTGACTGGTCCGGCGGTCATCTGCGGGGTGTCGATGGGAGGCTATGTCGCCCAGCATGTCGCGGCCAGGTTTCCCGAGCGGGTCGCAGCCCTGGTGCTCGTCGATACGAAGCTCGAAGCCGATACCGATGAGGCTCGCGCGGCCCGCGCAGACCTGGCTGGGAAGGTCGGGCGGCTCGGGCAGTCGATCCTGGCCGACGTGATGATCCCGCGGCTCCTGGCCGCATCAGCAGAGGCGAGGGCTCTTCCAGGACGGGCCGCGGCTGTCGATCTTTTGCGGATGTCCATCGCAGCGCAGCCGATCCCCACGATCACGGCGGCGCTTGCCGCGCTCGGGAGTCGTCCCGATATGACCGAGGCAATGCGAACCGTGGCCACGCCAACGCTGCTTGTCGTCGGTGCCGAAGATGTCATCACACCGCGATCCTGCATGGATGTGGCCACAGCAGTCCTTCCGCACGCGGAACTCTTGGAGGTGCCGTGTGCCGGCCATCTCGTGCCGCTCGAACGGCCCGAGGTGTTCAATCGGGCCTTGCTCGAGTTCTTGAAGGCGCTGCCGCTCTCTCGCCCCGCCTGATGTCACTCATCCCATCCGGAGGGGCGATCATCACGGCGCCGACATGCGCGTCGTGAGGCTCACCCGCGGTAGGCCTTGGGGCCGCGACCCACCCACCGCTTTAAGGCGCGGGAAAAGAGGGCGGTTTTCTCGAAGCCGCCCTGCCGGGCAATCGACTCTACCTTGTCCGACGTCGACGACAGCAGATGGCAGGCCTGCTCGATCCGCAGCGACGCGAGATGCTGCATCGGGCTTCGGCCAAGCTGCCCCAGGCAGACCCTGCGAAACTGCTCCTTGCTGACGCCATACCGCTGCGCGAGACTGTCGAGCGACCACTCGGCGGCCAGGTTGCGGCCCACCTCAGCCCATGTTTTCCAGAGGCGATCACTGACATGCCAAGGCTGCGCGATTCGGCGGGCCTCGCCATGAGCCAGCTCGGTCCAGTGATGCATGAGCCGTGGATCATGACCCAGAGTCCATTCCGGCGAAACAAGCCTCACCGAAGGCAGGCGGGTATGGCTACACGCGAATGCCAACGGCGAACGCTAGCGGGCGCCTGACCGAAAGGCCGCCACCTCGCCCGTTGCCGGAATGAATTGCAGAAAACACCCCGGCCCGACGTGGGTTCGCGATGCGCCTGGCGACGGACTCAATCGCGTCGCCTGACGTGTCATCTCCGCGGCTCTCGTGCGACGACCGCAGTCGCCGTAACCAAGCAGTCGTCCCATGCCTACTCGAAAAAGGTGCCCAAACCGTACTCCTGCAAATGACCAGTAGCTGGGTGTTGGATCAGCAGCTTGGGCTTCGCACGAGCCAACCTCTGCACGGCTTCTGCGGTTGCCTGGTTCTTGTCATTGAGTTGGACCTTGCGGAGCTTCGGCATCTTGGCGAGGGCATCTACGGCTGCGTCGTCAAGTTGGGGACAGAATCGCAGGTCCATCCACTCAATTGACTGCGAGGCTGCCAAGGCTTGTATGCCGGCGGATGTCACATCAGGCCCACCCGCTTGGACGTGCGTAAGACGCGGAGACTGGCCGACCATGCGCCAGCCGGCTTCCGTCACAGCCGTTTCATCCAAATCGAGCCGTGTTAGGCTTGGTAGGTGTAAAAGAGCCGCAACGTCATCATTGGTGACTCCGATTCGGTGGCCGCAGAATCTCCGCAACGTCTTGATGCGAGCGACGTCCTCGGCTGCCCCCGGCTGCCAGTTCTTGATCTCGCTGAGCTCCAGCAAACCCAGTTTAGGTATCGCTGCCAGTTCTCCGAGTGTCTTGCCGGTGAGAGGACTGTCGCGCACACCAAGGTATTCAAGCCTTTGGAAGGTACGGAGTCTCGGCATAATGCCGTCGATCACTTGCGGGCCCCCAACCGTCAGTCGCTTGAGGAAGACAAGCGCACAGATGGCATCGATGTCTTCCGGCCGCTGGATCGATTTGCCCGTCGCCATCAGACTGTCAAACTCTCCCAGGTCATCAAGTATTCTTGGCAGAGCGTCGCCGTAATCCTTCGACAACTTGATTTGCTCGAGCGCAAAATAGCCGTCGACTACGCGCGCCTCGTCTTCGGAAAACCTGACCGAGTGCATACGTTCCGTCCTATCAAGGAGCTCAAGCACCTCATTAGTCGGCTTTCGGATCGGCTTGGGTGACTCATCCGCCATGGAACTGGCCTCCACATTCAAATGAATCAACCACCCAAGGAGAACAAGTGGCCAACGACCGTGGTACATGCAACCAGATGTTCGCGAAGTCATGACAACCATTCTTACTCACTTACCTTTCGGCCACGCTCAGGAACAGTCTCCGCCAAGCTCATTGATCCGTACTCCGGTGCATGTTCGGCAGGTTCGCATTCCACTTTGCCACGAGATCATTGAAGGCTGGCGTACCGTTGCCAAGCGCCTCGCGGTAAATGAGTTGGGCCCCTTCTTCGCCAAAACGATTCGCATACCACTCGACCAACCGGTCGGCGAACTTGTTACGGAGCTCATCGGTTCCCAGCCGCCTATCGATCGGGCCTAATTGAATCATCCTGTCCACGATATCCTGCTCTGCGGCCCACGTTTCCGAGCTCATGTTGGTCACCAGCACGCCTACGGCGCCCGCGTAACCAGCGATCTTGAAGACTCTTCGTCCGACCACTTCGAGAAACATCGCGGTGGCCTTGGGCCGGGCATTCGGTACGACCGTGAGAACGCCGTCAACCTGCTTGTAGCGCCATGGGCAATCGACTACAGCCACTTTGTAGGCTGAGAATCCCTCACGGATAGCGATCCTGTTCTTCGTCAAAAGGCCCGACTCGGTCGCTCGCACCTCGAAAATCACGAAGGAGTCTCGGTCAATTTGTTTGCCCACCGTTGGCTCGTAGCCCTCCTTTACGAAAATAAAGTCGAACTGGCCCGAGCCCGCGGTGTTGGGTTGTCGATTGAGAACGACACCGTTTTCATCGACGCGAATGTTCACCCGAAGCTGCCGGGCAAACGCTCGCGTCGCTTCAGGCTGGGATGCGTCTTCGGCAATCGCGAACCGTCCGTCGTCAATCCTCGCCTCGTACTCCGTGCCAAGCGCGCCCGGGTCGTCGATCTCGTATGTGCGTCCCGAGTTCCCCGCGGCGTCGCGAGGTTTAAACGACGCCATCCCCGGCGCCACCTCGTTGGCGAGCTCCTCCATGAATTTGCGAGCTGCTTCAAGTGCGTCGGGCGCAAAGACCGGAAGGGTTGTTTCGCCGTTGTAGCGAATCTGAACACTCGCCCCCGAAACAGGCACGACGGTGGCACCATCGATGACATCCGAGGGATGAAGAGGCCCGCCGAGCAGACCCTCGACTGGCTCATCGGCTTCGATCAACGGAATGTCTTCGTCTGGCACGGCCAGGAACTGTTGGGCCGTCGTGTACCGAGCCGTGCCCGCCGGCGTGAGAGACAGCGGCGTGCCAGCGACGTAGATAGTGTGAATCGTCTCCGGTCCGCGAGGGTCGTAGACGTTGATCGTATACGCCTGGGTGAACTCAGGTATCAGCCCCGACAGGCCGGCGTTCGGGTTTGGCATCCGAGTGGCCGTCAGGCCGAACGTCGGAAAGGGCGCGGTGCCATCTCGGTTATCCGCCATCACTTCGATACGAGCCGTTGTCACACGAACCGAGTCTTCGAGCGTGAACGGAGCGGGCTGGTTGTTCAACTGCGGCGTAAACCGAAATGTGATCCTTTGCTCGCCAACGCGAGTGCTCTCTCGAATAGCTTCGAGAAAGAGGACGTTGATGCCGGGGGCAAGGTTGAGATCGGCGAGCGTATACCGCAGCGGTTCTTCAGCGCTGGATGTCGCTACGAAATCACCGCCGTCCTGAACTGCGGCGCGATTTCGCGGGATTGCGGCGTCTTTCGTCCAGAGCCGGAGGTGCCCATCGGATGGACGATCCCACGACAAATAGTGAGGATCCATCACGTCCGCGGACGGTGCGGAATCGGAGTAGAAAATCTCGACCGTCGCGAGCGGGTCGTAGAGATAGTCACGAATATTGAAGTAGATCGGCTCGAAAGCGGCATTATTGGATGTCTCGTCGTCGATGCCGTTCTCTTCTGACCCAAGCCCACCAAAGCCGTCGGCCCAGTTGACGAGCCCGTCACCGTCGGCGTCCTCATCTTGCACTTGGAGATAGAGCCCAGGCGTGGCATCAACATCGGCGATGTCCTCGATGACATCCTCCAGCGCATCGAGACTCGCGCCGCCCACGTTGTCGCTATTCACGTCCAAATCGACTTCAGCGGCCGTGAAACGCACGGTGTCGGAGTTCACGCTGCCACCAGGACCGGTGAGAGTGAACACGATGTCGCCAGCATTGTCGCTGGGCTTCACCGCCTCGACCCAAAGAATCGCCACGGGTCCTGGGTCGCCCAAAAAGTCGTTGAAAACGGGATCCAATTCAGCCGGCGCTCCCTCCGGCCCTGCCAAGAATGGAATCGCCTGGCCTCCGGTGTCGCTTGTCCAGATCCGCAC
>JANNSZ010000050.1:0-44163 GCA_031403195.1 Planctomycetota bacterium
CCCTGCTTCGCTTGCCGGGCCTCCGCGCGGAAGTGGCGACGCATCCATCGTCGCGATCAAATGAAAGACACGACCAACACCGTGCCATCCATGGCCCTGCTTCGCTTGCCGGGCCTCCGCCCGGAAGTGGCGACGCATCCAGCGTCGCAGCCCTTGGGTATTCGACCTCTCCTCCAAACAGGCCCTCCAGGCCTTGCCCCGCGGTGTACGATCCCCTCATGCGAATCGATGCCCATCAGCATTTTTGGAAGTATTCTGCGGCCGAGTATCCCTGGATCGGCGTGGGGATGGAACGGCTCGCCCGCGACTATCTTCCGGGCGACCTGGCGCCGAATCTTGCAGCCGCCGGGCTCGACGGGAGCGTGGCAGTCCAGGCACGGCAGTCGCTCGACGAGACTCGCTGGCTCTTGGATCTTGCCGACGCGCAGCCGCTCATCAAGGGCGTCGTCGGCTGGGTTGATCTCCGCAGCGACCATATCGCCCAAGAGCTTGCCGAGTTTGCCGACCGGCCGAAGCTCGTCGGCGTGCGGCATGTCGTGCAGGACGAGCCCGATCCGCGTTTTCTATTGGGCGAGGCTTTTGTGCGTGGGCTCCGGCAGCTTGCACCGCGCGGCCTCACCTATGACCTCTTGCTCTACCCTCATCAGCTTCCGGCCGCGGCCGAACTGGCGGGGCTCATGCCTGAGCAGCCATTTGTCCTCGATCATCTCGCCAAGCCGCAGGTCAAACACGGGCTCCCCAGCGGCATGGACCCATGGCAAACCGACATCCGGGCACTCGCCCGCCATGCACATGTCACCTGTAAGCTCTCGGGCCTCGTCACCGAAGCGGTGTGGAACGGCTGGCAGCGGAGTGATTTCACGCCGTACCTGGAGGTCGCCCTCGAGGCGTTTGGCCCCGCACGCCTCATGTTTGGCAGCGACTGGCCGGTATGTCTCCTCGCGGGCGAGTACGCCGACGTCGCCGGCATCGTGACCGATTTTCTCAGTCGCCTCTCGGCAGCCGAGCAACAAAACATCCTCGGCGGTACGGCCGCGAGGTTTTACGGCCTGCCATAAGGGCCATCGTGAGCGGGCTCGCCCAACGACCCGCCGTCCCCACGCTCGCGCGAGGGGCTTTTATGGCCACATGCGGTCACCATCAGATCGCTTCAGCCGCGTTGCCGCCTATATTGAGGGGATCATGTTCGCAATCCGCCGACCCTCTGTGGCGATGATCGTGGCGGCAGCCGTGTGGCTGGTTTCCGCCCGCGACGCACATGCTCAATATGGCAACACCGATAGCCTGCCCGCATCGGCGGTGATGGGTGGCATTGGCCAGGACAGCTTCCAGTCGCAGGGCGGTGTCGTGGGGCCGTGGTGGAGCGGGAGCGGCACCGCGGCACCGCCTCCGGCGTCGAACGGCGGGTTTTGGTTTGGCTTGCCCGGGCTCGGCTTTGGCGGCTCTCAGGGATCGACTCGCGGCATGAACACATTCGCCCCATCTGTCACAAGCATGCCCGGGTCTACCGGCATGATCTCATCGAGCCGGCTTGTGCCGTTTGTGAGCGGCGTGGTGCCCGTCGTCGGCTCTGGCTCCAGCGTGATGCCGGTCACCACGGCTGCCGTATTACCCCTGCCTGGCCCTGCCGTCTCGTCGCTTCCCATGCGGCCCAAGTATCCAGTCGCTCCGACTCCATCTGGCTCGATGCAACCCAGCACGCCAGGCGCCCGCGACCGCGCGCACCAGTTGGTCGCCGCGGGTGACCTGCGGCTTACCACAGGAACGGATGGCCCGACGGCAGCGAAGGCATCACTTGCCGACTACCGTTCGGCGATCCGTTTCGCCAAGGATGATGCCGATATCGAGATCCGTCAGGCGATTCTGTATGAGGCTCTCGGCCAGCGCCGCGACGCTGACCGTGCCATGGCGCGTGCCAAACAGATTGACGGCCGCCTCGGCCGATCGATCGAGACGGTGCCCGCTGATGCCGGTGGGTTCCTGGCCCCGCCACCCCCCGGGATTCCGGTCGTCGCCGCCCGCGGATGTTTGATTCTCGACGAGATCGCCGCCTCGGCGTCTCAGGCCAATAGGGCTGAGCCCGCGGCCGAGCAGCCCGCGACTCTCATGTGGCTCTCGGAAGCCTGGGCCCGCCGCTGGGGCACCACACGTCCGTAAACTTTGCTCGAAAGCACCATGAAAGCACTCCTCCTCGAAGAGCCCAAAGCGTTTCGCTTTATCGACTGCCCCGAGCCCGCGGAGCCTGGCCCTGGCGAGGCGGTGGTCCGCGTGCATGCGGTCGGTATCTGCGGCACCGACTACGGTGGCTACCTCGGCAAGATGCCGTTTTTCAGCTACCCACGAATTCCTGGCCATGAGCTGGGTGTCGAGGTGGTGGCCGTGGGCGCGGGCGTGACCAACGTGACACCGGGCGACCGCTGCTGCGTCGAGCCGTATATCAACTGCCAGAAGTGCCATTCCTGCCTGCGTGGCCTCACCAACTGCTGCGAGCATCATCAGACGCTCGGCGTCCACTGCGACGGGGGCCTGCGAAAATTCTTGACTGTTCCTGCGAGGAAACTGCATCGCTCACCAAAGCTCACGCCAGCCCAAAACGCGCTCGTCGAAACGCTCGCCATCGGCTGCCATGCGATTGACCGCGGGACTCCGACATCCTCCGAGACGGTGCTTGTGATCGGTGCGGGGCCGATCGGGCTCTCGGCGATCGAGTTTGCCCGGATCTCGGGTGCTCGCGTGATCGTGATGGACATGGTGCAATCGCGGCTCGACTTCGTTCGTGACCGTTTGGGCATCGCTGACGTCATTCGCGGCACGGGTACGCCCGCCGACGCCGAAACCATCAAGCAACTCACCGACGGCCGGATGGCCGAGGTGGTCGTCGACGCGACAGGCAGTCACCAGAGCATGGCGACGTCGCTCGAATACTGTTCGTTTGGTGGCCGGCTGGTGTACGTCGGCATCACGCAGCAGGTGATTTCATTCCCACACGCGCCGGTGATGCACCGCCGCGAGCTCTCGATCCTGGCCAGCCGCAACGCCCTCTCGCGTGACTTTTCCCGCATCATCAAGCTGATCGAAGACGGCCAGATCGACACCCAGCCCTGGATCACGCATACGCTGCCGTTTGACGGCGTGATCGAGGTTTTTCCATCGCTGCTCGACCCCGCCTCCGGCGTCATCAAAGCCGTGGTCGAGTTGCCGTAGCAGTTGGTTCCAGGCGGGCACCCCCAGGCAGCGGAAGCCTCTCCAGGCTCAGTCGTGCACAACCAGGTTGGCAGCGAGCCTGCGCCCGATCCTCGAGTTCACCAGGTTGCGATCGGTCGCGTTCACGACGCCGTCGCCGTTGACGTCTGCCTCATGCGTGCCCCTGCGTCCGAGATTGGCATTCACACGGCTGCGATCAATGGTCGTCACCGCACGATCGCCATCGGTGTCTCCGAGCAGGCGATAGAAGTTGCGCACCGTCTCAAACCTTCCGTCATCGTCCGCATCGAGACGGAGCCCATAGTAGCCATCGCCGACGCTCGAGCTACGGTTGCCGCCGATGCCCTGGGGACCAAAGTCGAGGACGACCCGGTTCCCCACGACCAAGACCTTTCCCGCCAGGCTCACGTTCACGCCGCTCACGCCGCTGAGATTGAACCGTGTCAGACCGATACGGCCCGCCGCCACAAGCTCGGTCAGGCCGTCGCCGCTCTCGAAGACGAGGTCGATAGAGCGAATGAACGACCGCTGCCTCATCCCTCGCTGCACATCGAAACTGACCAGTTCGTTGACGTTCTGCACGCTCACGACCAAGGCCTTCGTCACCGACAACCCTCCCGCATCGGTGGCTCGTACGACGAGTGTGTGACTCGTGGCTGCCTCGAAGTTGATCGCTGTACTGTTCACTTCCAGGCGATTGCCCGCGAGACGAAACCGACCTCCGGCGTTGTCGAGCAGCACATACGTATGGGTGTTGCCGGCATCCGGATCGACCGTTGAAAGAATGCCGACCGCTGTTCCGGTCGCCGCGTTTTCGCGGACGGACGCCTGGCTCAGGAGGATGTCTGTGGGTGGCGCATTCGTCGGTGGGGGAGGCGGAGGAGGAGGAGGCACTGCGCTGCCACCTCGTTCATCCGCACCAATATCGATGCCGCTGCCGGCAGGTCGGGCCGTTCCCTCGAAATCGAAGGCCGGCGCACCCGCAGACGTGCCGGCATCTATGGCCGGGCTCGTCGACGAGAGGTGGTAGTCGCCGCTGGCAGGATTAACGAAGAGCTGGCTCGGCGTGGCGATGAGCGAATGCACGTCTTGCCCGGTCGCCGCTTGCCACTGGCCCAGATTCTGCACCGAGCTCCCACCGTTGGTCGTAAACCGATTCATCACGACGTTGTAGTCGCTGGTGAAGCCCGGCAGGCTGTCAGCACTGATGTCGATGCTGCCGCGAAACGAGTGGGCGTTGTACAGGATGTTGTTTCGCACGGTGTTGCCCGTGCTGCCGTCTTGGATGTTGAGCGCCCAGCGGCCGTTGCTCGCCTGCACGACGGTGTTGTTCACGACGAGATTGCCCGATGAACCAGCCCCGCCGTTGATCCGATACAGCGAGATGCCGCTGGCGTGGTTGTCTGAAAGCAGGTTGTTGCGAATGACGGAGTTTTGCAGCCCGTCGCCGTTGATGCCCGAGCCACCCCCCGTGCCATTGCCATAGATGACGTTGTTCTCGACCAGGGCACCGCTAATGATGCCGTCGCCGCCCATCTCGGCATCACCGTTCATGTGGATGCCGTTGGCGTAGTTGCCCCAGATAAGGTTCCCCAGAATGACGGGCCGGTCACCGCTGTTGGAGACATAGATCCCGTGCTCGATCTGCGACCGCGAAGCCACATTGTTCTCGATCAGGAGGTCGTCGGAGAAGCCGGTGAGAATGCCCCATTTCCCATTCATGTCGAGGTGGTTGTTGCGAATGATCACCTGGCGGTTGAGCACCGACCGAATGCCAGTCCGCGGCATGCCGTTGACGGTGAATCCGTCGATGGTGACGTAATCGGCTCCTTCGAGGTTGATGCCGTCGGGCGTCGTAGCGTTGCGCTGGGTGATCGCCGCGCCCGGCTCGGCTTGGAAGACGATCCGGGCGGCCGCCGTGCCATCCTGCCGCAGGTCGAAACCGACGTAGCTCCCGGCCCGGACGATGACCGTGTCGCCAGCCTGCACGGTATGTGCCGCTTTTTGGAGCGTGGCCCAGGGCGAATCGCTGCCACCCGGATTCGCGTCGGACCCGGCGTTTGAAACAAAGAACGTGGCCAGAGCCAGGCGGGGCTCGAGCCGCTCGACGGCCAGGCATCGGCCCCGACGCACCGCACGCGACCTCATGGCACTTCCCCCCGGCCATACGAGACCACCCCGATCCCCAGATCCCCCGCGAACCAGCCAACCAACAGCCAAAGACGAGGCTGGCCTCGCGGCGAACGCCGGTACCGATGGAACCGTATGGTGTGGTTCTCACGGCGGCAAATCGTGGGTGTCTGTCGTGGGGAACCGCGGCCGGACAGTCAGCAGCGGACCCGTTCCTTGCGGCGGCTCTCCATCATGCCCGTCGCTTCAGGATCGCTGGAAGGCCCTCGGCCCGCATGTATGATCAGCGGTGAGCGTGTGGGATCAGCGTGCGCTCTCGCGCGACCGGCCGGCGCCGCGTGTCCACTCGAAAGCTCGCCAATTGAAAACCTCTCCGCAGGGAACTGAATTGTGTCGACGAAGGAAGTAACCTTTCCCGCGCCAGCGGAACGCCACGCGGCGCTCAAGTCTCGGCGCCAGATGAAGATGGCCCGCTCGGCCCACGCCTATGTGCGGGGCAACACGAAGAATTTTTATGATTGGCTCGAGGGAAACGTCGGAAAGTCTGTTCCCGAGGGGCCGGCGATCTGGATCTGCGGCG
This sequence comes from Planctomycetota bacterium, assembly GCA_031403195.1. Taxonomy (GTDB): domain Bacteria; phylum Planctomycetota; class Planctomycetia; order Pirellulales; family UBA1268; genus QWPN01. The sequence goes on from JANNSZ010000050.1 coordinate 5,915, forward strand.
ATTGTCACGCGGGCAACATCGGCCCCATCGCCAGTGCCAAGGGCACGGTCGCGATTCAGATCCGCGACCTCGACCAGACCGTGATCGGCAACCCTGCGCACGATCTCATCCGGCTGGGCCTCTCGATGGCCAGCGCCGCGCGAGGGTCTGATCTGCCGGGCGTCACCACGGCGCGGATGATCGAACAAATCGTCGAAGGCTACGAAGCCAGCTTCGCCCCACAGGCCGAAGCCGACGATGAGCTGCCTGAGGTCGTTCAGAAAGCGGTGAAGGCAGCGCAGAAGCGCACCTGGAAAGACCTTGCCAAGGAGCGGATCGAAGATACGACCCCCACAATCCCGCTCGGCAAAAACTTCTGGCCGCTTTCCGACGAGGAGCGGGAGGCGGTCGTCGCGCTCTTCGCCACCGACGCCGGGCGGCGGCTCGTCACGGCGATGCGGTCGCGCGAGGATGATGCCGAGATCGAGGTGGTCGATGCGGCCTATTGGGTGAAGGGCTGTAGCTCGCTCGGCCTGCTGCGCTGTGCGGCGCTGGTGAATGTGGGCGGCAAGAAAGGCGAGCTGTGCCTCATCGACATCAAGGAAGCGGTGCCAGCGCTCGCGCCCCGGAGCACCACGGTCGAAATGCCTGCGTGTCATGCGGAACGGGTCGTCAAGGGTGCCTGGTCGCTGTCGCCGGCGCTCGGCGATCGGATGATGGCTGCCAAGGTGCTCGAGCACCCGGTGTTCGTGCGTGAGCTTTTGCCGCAGGATCTGAAGTTTGACGTGGCCGATCTCACGTGTGAGGAGGCCATGCGGCTGGCCCGGTTCCTGGCGATGGTGGTGGGCAAGGCCCACGCCCGCCAGATGGACGAGCCGACCCGCACCGCCTGGCAGACCGAGCTCAACGGCCATCGCTGCAAGACACTCGACGCCCCATCGTGGCTGTGGGCGAGTGTGGTCGACCTGCTCGCCACCCACGAGAAGGCCTACCTCGAACACTGCCGCCGGTACGCGGGCGAAGCCGTCCCCTTTGCGGGATCAAGACCCACGTAGGCCCAGGTTGCGAACACGACAAGCATCCTTCGGCGCCACAAAGAGCCACAGCCAAGCCTCCACGTGCGGTTTTCCGTGAAGGACTTGGCTGTGCCCTGGGGATCTGGTTTTGTGGGACCCGCGCCATCCGTGGCGTCCCAAGGCAGTCAGTCGCAGCCGCAGAGCCAATCCCCGACGGGAGCGGTTCCCGTCGGTTCACCCAGCTTCCACTCCCCCCGAAAGGGGAGCTTCATGCTGCGAGACTGCCAGACGAACCCACTAGTTGACGCTGCCACCTGCAGGCCGCCGCATCCGCTTGCGAACAACACCCGCCACGGCCAAGCAGCCCCCGAAACCGGCAATCGCCAACGTACCAGGCTCTGGTACGGCTTGCACATACGTGGTGGCCACATTGACATTGTCGATGAAAGCCTCCGGGATAGCCGCATTGAATGTGCGCACATGAAACGCACTCATCGTGCTCACAAGACCATCCCCCGAAGCTGCCGAGCCGCGAGTTAGATCCGCCGTTCCCTGCGTTGCTTGGTTCAAAAACAATTCTACGACGTCGTAGTTATTCGCAGCGCCGGAAACACTTTTGGAGAACCGAAGAACGATTTGCTGCGTCGTATCGTCGGGATGGCCGAGCGTGGGGGTATTCGTCGTATTGGCGGCTGCGCCCTTTCGAACAAAGTAAGGGCTACTAGCTAAATTCTGAACACCACCACTCTGTCCGGAACCAAAACTGGACGTGGCGGCGGTGGTGTTATTTGAAATGATTTGGATAAAGTCACTCGTGGTCCAAGTAGCGGGGGTACGCAACACAAACCCGATGAATAATTCATCGCCGGTTTGGGCTGTAAAGTTACGGCCGACAGCGTTGTCGGCGGCGGTGGCAAACTGCAACGAGGTGCCATAGGAGGGAATCACTCCCAACTCCGTCGTGGCACCAGCGACACCGAACCAGTTCCCGGTCCAGCCTGTTCCACCGGCTCCGGCATTAATGCCCGCACCGTCGGTGTAGGACTCAAAGTCGTCGGACGCGATCAAAACGCCGAACGACTCCTTGCTCATCAGACCCACCGCCAACAGCGCGAACAGCGCACACACTGACCAACGAGAAACAGAATTCATGACACTTTCTCCGTTCGGCACTTCCAAGTGGGTCTCGGCCTGGAACCGCTCCAGGCCATGTACCCAAAATCACTGAGAACGCTAGCCGATCTGTGGGATGACATATTCAAATCGCGTGCCAAACTGAGCGTCGCGGAGGCAAAACGTGGCCCCGCACGACGAAAAGTCTGGAAAAACCCTATAAATCAATGTTTTTCACTACAAATATTCTTTGCCCAACGGCTTTCCGTCGCTGGACATCACTGCTTTGCGTCTCACCGAAATGGTGAGACCCCTCACCAAAATGGTCAGAGACTCACCCCTTGGGGAAAGGCACAAAAATACGTGTTTTTCAGCCACGTCCTAGCATTTCGCCGGTTTTCCGGCTGTTTTGCGCAGGATGTGGCTACGACAACGGTGCGACGCCATACACGAAGTACCGGAGCCACCTGGAGTTACCTGCACGCCTCGTGCCAAAGCTTCTCAAAAACGCAAAAGAACGAAAATGTGCTTCAATTCCCTACAAAATGCGCGAGTTTGAGGGATAACCTTGCTCACGGCACCTTCACCGAGTTGGTGAGGCCAGGAGATCGCCGCGTGACGGCCATCGTCGCCGTGCGTGGAAGCGGGTCGCCCCTCGCATGACGCTTCAGTCAGGCAAACGCTTGACCTTCACGCTGCGGTAGTGCACGACGCTTCCAGGGTCGTGGGCCTGGAGGGCAAACGTGCCGGAGGAGAGCTTGCGGCCGTCCTTGATCGCGTCGGCCTTCTCGACGTGATCCACGATCGTCTTGCCATTCACTTTGATCACGATGCGGCTGCCTTCGACGATCACCTCTTCGGTGAACCATTCGTCATCCTTGGAGGGGGCGTCGAGGTTCTTGACGACGTTGTAGAGGCTGCCCGTGCGGACCGGGTCGCCTGCGGAGTTGTTTACCTGGGCCTCATGCCCCTGGGCCGGCCATCCCTTCTCCTGAAACTTCGTGTGAAAATAGATCCCTGAGTTGGCGTTGGGCTTTGTGAGCACCTCGGCCTTCAGGTGGAAGTTTTTGAAGTCGGGGGCCTTCGCGGGATCAGCACCCACGTAAAACAGATGGCTCCTCGGCCCGTGGCACACGAGCTCGCCATCCACCACCTTCCAGCTCGAAGCGTTTTCACCCGCCTTCCATCCAGCCAGACTCTTCCCGTCAAAGAGCGTCTCAAAACCGTCGTCGTCGGCGCGGAGCGCGACCGACACGACGGCCAAGGCCAGGATCAGGCATCCCCGGAGGCACACAGTAGGCACATGGAAAGCATCCATCACAGTAAAGCCCTCGCATCAGGTTGTTGCAGCATAGAACGCTCGGACCCGGCCAGTGTAGTGGCCACATGAGGGGAGCGAGGCCATCGTCGGCTCTGCACCGCGTGTGGATGTCGAGGGTAGCCGCCTCCGAGCCGGCGCGTTCATCGGGCGTTCATGATCGCCCTGCCGCCGCAGCGATGTCATTTGTGCGGTGATTTGCGGTTTTTCTAGCGTGCCGGTCCTCCCCGATACCGAGTCCGTGACCGCATGGTTGCTCGCGAGTCCAATGATCCGTGGTAGCGGAGCCAGCCGCTGGGGGAACAGTCCGATTGCCGTGACACGTTTCATGGCACCTAGCGACAGGAGAGAACGATGAGACTCCTCGACTCGTGGATAACGCTCCTTGATCGACGATCGCCGGGCCCCAGGCGTCGCCGAGCGGCCTTGAGCTGCGAGAGGCTCGAGCAGCGGCTCGCGCTCTCGAGCCTTCCCTTTGTGCTCACCAACCAGACCGGTGCGGCGGTGCAGTTCGCCATGTACGGCCTCGACAACAGCACAGGGCAATGGGCGTACTTCCAGCGTGATGGTGGCACGAGCAATTCGTTCTCGGGCCGAATGGCCCCCGTGCAGGAGCTCGGCGCCGCTCGTCCGCTCCCGACCTACGGCTTCAGCGGGACGTCGGCCACGCTCACCCTGCCCGATATGCCGGCCGGCCTCTCATCGGCGGTCATCGTCATGACCGTGGGTTCCACCGGTCCAAGCATCACAGTCGCCTCGAACTTCTCGCTGCCCCGCCCCGCGCCGAGCAACCCGACGCTCGTGAATGCGACAACCAATCCGTATTACGACTACATCGAGTTCACGTTTGATCGCAACGACAACCTCTTCATCAACACGACCCAGGTCGATCAGTTCGGCTTTCCGATCACGCTCACGGCCAACCCCACTCCGGCCGCGGCACCGGTGGGCGTGACGCCCGGCATCACCCGCGACGCCATCTTCCAGGCCTACTCCACATTTCTCAGCCAAGACCCTGATCCCGCGGCACGCAACTTCCAACCGCTCCTGCAGACCGCCGCCACGGGCAGCCCCTATCGGCTCATCGCGCCGGGCCAATACCTGGCCATGCCTGGCAAGTCCACCGATCCGCTCGCCCGCTATTTCGACGCCGCGATCCAGCGGTTTTACTCCGCGCCTCCACCCCTGACGCTCGTCGCAAGCGGCATGACATTCGTTGGCACCGCCGCGACGCGGAACCCGGTGGCCAGCGGTGACGTGATCCACGGCGTTCGGCACACCAATCCCGCCGACAATCGCAGCTTCCGGGTGATCGACTTCGTGGGCCAAAACGGATCGTTCGCCGGGCAACACTTTCATGTCTACAGCCCGATCGATCCTCCATCCTGGGTGAGCGTCCCGTCTGCCGGCGAACAGGTGTTCGCAAACAATGGTGTGTTCGCCGACAATGGCACCCGGGCGTCGGGCCTCGCGTCTGACATCCTCGGCAATCTCGAAAACCAGGTGGTGTCGGCCCTGACCCGCGGTATGGCCAACGTGCCAAGGCCCGATCGCTACGCAACCACCACCGCCTTCTGGTCAGACCCGACCCAGGCCTTTCCGGCCGGCCAGCCGTCGAGCCTCTACGCGAAGTTCCTGCATACTGGCAAAGTCAACGGCAGTGACATCTTCATCGGCGGACGGGTCTATGCATTTCCCTACTCCGACCAGGGAGACCAGGCCTCGTACTTCACCGTCACGCAGCCGACCTCGGTCTCTGTGACCTTGGGGGCCTGGGCCGGCACACCGCCGGCGTCTGGCGTCACGTTCGCCGTCATCGGCGATTATGGCGACGGCTCGACGTCGGAAGGTCGGGTCGCCGACCTCGTCAAGAGCTGGAAGCCCGACCTCATCATCACGACCGGCGACAACAACTACGGTTCCGGTGCGGCCAGCACGATCGACAAGAACATCGGCCAGTTCTATCACGAGTTCATCGGCTCCTACACCGGTAGCTACGGCGCTGGATCGCCTGTCAATCGGTTCTTTCCGAGCCTCGGCAATCATGACTGGGGCACTGCGGGTGCGAAGCCATACCTCGACTACTTCACGCTGCCGGGCAACGAGCGGTACTACAACTTCACGCAGGGTCCCATCGAGTTTTTTGTCGTGGACAGCGACAGCCATGAGCCCGATGGAGTGCTCGCCAACTCGGTGCAGGGCCAATGGCTCCAGCGGGAGTTGGCTGACTCAACCGCAGCCTGGCAAGTCGTCTCGTTTCACCACGCGCCCTATTCGTCGGGGAGCCACGGCTCCGAGACCGACATGCAGTGGCCGTTCGAGCAGTGGGGCGCCGACGCGGTGTTGACCGGCCATGATCACACCTACGAACGCCTCCAGATCGGCAACGTGCCCTACTTCGTCAATGGCCTCGGTGGCGGGAGCAACTATGCCTTTGGCACCCCGGTGCCGGGGAGCCAGGTGCGGTTCAACGGCGACGCTGGTGCCATGCTCGTCACGGGCGACAGCCAGCAGTTGACATTCAAGTTCATCACCCAGGCCGGCCAGGTTATCGACACCCACACGATCACGCACGGCACACCGCCGCCTCCACCGCCACCTCCACCGCCGCCTCCACCGCCGCCTCCACCGCCGCCTCCACCGCCGCCTCCACCGCCGCCTCCACCTCCACCACCTCCACCGCCGCCCACATCGGCCACGCCGAGCACGCTCTATCTGCTCGCCTCCGGCACACTCGGCGCGAACCCGGGCACGGCCGCTCAGGCGACGACGATCGTGTCTGCTGGCGGAAAAAACTACGACGGCACACCGACCAATGCCGTCACCTCCACGATCCGTGGGCTGACGGGCATTTATGATCCCACCAAGCAGACTGAGTTCTCGCTGTTTCTCGATGCCGGCGCTCAGGTCGCCAGCGGCACACAGGCCCGCGTCTCCTACGACTTCAATGGCGACGGAGTCTTTGATCGCATTGAGACCTTCCGGTACTTCGCCGAAGACAATCGCGTCGGCTGGGAGGGCTACACCCAGGCCAAGGGGCTCCAGAGCAGCACGGGCGGCTTTGCCGACTTCCGATCCGGCAGCGTGAAAACCGACATCTGGAACGCGATCGGCAAGTCTGCTGTCTCGCTCCGAACGAGTGCCACCATCGCTGAAGGACACCAATCATCCGTCCGAGTGCCGTTCAAAGACCTGAAAGTGACGACGGACACGCCACCGCCAGTTTCGCCGCCTTCAGTGGCAGTCAGCCCGTCGGTCATCCCGCTGGGAACAACGCCTGCCGGCACCGTGGGCACGAGCCACACGTTCACCGTCAGCGGCAGCCAGCTCACCGGCGGACTGAGTATCACCGCGCCGGCGCATGTGCAGCTCTCGCTCAACGGCACGTCCTGGACATCCGCCCTCACCCTCGCGCCCAATGCCACGGGCACGGTCGCAGCCACGACCATCCGAGCCCGCCTCGCGGCGTCCGCACCGATCGGTTCCTTCCTGGGCGCCATCGTCGTCACGAGCACGGGTGCGTCCCCGAAACAAGTTGTCGTCTCGGGAACCATCAGCAGCGGCCCCAGCACCCCGGTGGGAAGCACGCTCTACTTCCTCGCTTCCGGTGCGCTCGCCGCGACACCGGGCACGACCGCCCAGGCCACAACGATCCCATCCGCCGGCGGCAAGAATTTTGACGGCACACCGACCAACGCCATCACCTCGACCGTCCGTGGACTGACCGGCACCTACGATCCCACGAAGACGACGGAATTCTCGCTCTTCCTCGACGCGGGCACGCAGGTGGCCAACGGCACCCAGATCCGTATCTCCTACGACTTCAACGGCGACGGCGTCTTTGATCGCGTCGAAACCTACCGATACTTTGCCACGGACAACCGCGTCGGCTGGGAGGCTTACACTCAGGCCAAGGGCCTTCACAGCAGCACGGGATCCTTCGCCGACTTCCGGTCCGGAAGTGTGAAAACCGAGATCTGGAACGCCATCGGCCGATCTGCTGTCACCCTCCGAACGGGCGCGACCGCCACGAGCGGCCAGCAATCCCTGCTCCGCATGCCGTTCAAGAACCTCACCGCAACGTAGGCTGCGCAGCAGCGTGCCATCGATCGCCGGCACGTGATGACGACCACGCCCGGATTCTCTCGCCGCATCTCTGCCGCTTCAGGGAGAGGGGCCGTGACACCCGAGACCGCAACTCCCGAGGAACTCGCTCTTCCTCGGGACTGCTCAGGTGTTCCACTACCCCCGGCAGGGATCGAACCTGCGACCTTGGCTTTAGGAAAGCCACGCTCTATCCAACTGAGCTACGGGGGCACGCGGGCGAAAGAAATGCTTTTCGCCGGGATGATTCTAACCGCCCGCGACGCCGCTGCGACGGGCAGTATCATGGCCCCGGGCGGCATCGGCCGCCTCCGGTTCGCTGACCCCATGCGGAGGATTACGCCTTGGCACGCGCGGCACTCGCCCTCGAGGACGGAACGGTCTATTTCGGCGACTCCTTCGGCGCCCAAGGCACCGTCTCCGGCGAGGTCTGCTTCAACACCTCCATGACCGGCTACCAGGAGATTCTCACCGATCCCTCCTACCGCGGCCAAATCCTCACGATGACCGCGCCGCAGATCGGCAACTACGGCGTCAACCCAGACGATGTCGAAAGCGGCCGACTCCAGATGGCCGGGTTCATCGTCCGCGAGGCCAGCCGCATCACGAGCAACTTTACGGCGACCGGCACGCTCGGCGACTACCTCGCCAAGGCCGGCGTCGTGGGCCTCACTGGCATTGACACGCGAGCGCTCGTCAGGCGGATCCGCATCCGCGGCGCGATGACCGGCGTCCTCTCGAGTGAGGTTCTTGATGCTAATACGCTCGTCACGATGGCCCGCGAGGCGCCACGGCTCGTCGGCCGCGACCTCGTTGGCGAAGTGATGCCCGATCACGCCAGCCGCTGGACGGAATCACTCGACGAGTGGGCCACGCCGATGCCCCAACCCACCGAAGGGGGCACCATGCCCGCTCGACTGAACACAACGCCAACCAAGCGGGTCGTCGCTCTCGATTACGGTATGAAATGGAACATCGCCCGCCACCTCACGAGCGTGGGCTGCAAGGTGACCATCCTCCCCGGCCGCTCGACCGCCGACGAAGTCATGGCCCACAAGCCCGATGGTGTGTTCCTCTCCAACGGTCCCGGCGACCCGGAGGTGCTCGGTTACTGCGTCGAGACGGTTCGCGGGCTCCTGGGCAAGGTGCCGATGTTTGGCATCTGCCTCGGCCACCAGCTCCTCGCACTCGCCTGCGGCGCGAAGACCTTCAAGCTCAAATTCGGTCACCGCGGTGCCAACCAGCCGGTCATGGATCTGGAGACCGGTAAGGTCGAGATCACATCCCAGAACCACGGGTTTGCCGTGGATGAAGACACCCTGCCTCCCGAGCTGGAAGTAACCCACCGCAATTTGAACGACGGCACCATCGAAGGCCTCAAGCACCGTGCGGTCGCCGCGGCGAGCGTGCAGTACCACCCCGAGGCAGCCGCCGGACCCCACGACTCGGCCTACCTCTTCGGTCGCTTCCGCAGCATGCTGGCCTAGGCCGTGCCCGGTGACACAATCGTCATAACCGGCTTCTCGTGTTGGGTTTACGACAAGTGTGGTCATACGGGATGGCATGTTGCCGCCGGATTTTTTTGACATCCACGTGCTGGATGCCAAGTTTAGTTGGCTTCGCATCACCCGCGGCGCCCCGCCGGCCCACCTCGGCGGCCTGTCTGATCCCGCCATTCGCGCCACCTTTCGCCCCAAGGAGTTCGACACCATGTCGCGCCTGTCTGTTCTCTCTGCCTTCGGCGTCGCCGCCATCCTGCTCGCTTGCAGCTCGGCCGATGCTGGTCATCGTCATCGTCATGCCGAGCCAAGCTGTGGCTGTGAGCCGAGCTGCGGTTGCGTTGAGCCCGGCTGCTCGGCCTTCGAGCCGGTCTGCTGTGCTGAGCCCACCTGCGGTGCTGCTCCCTGCTGCCCGCAGCCGTGCATCACCTACTCCCACAAGCACGCCCACCGTCACAAGAAGTGCAACAGCGGCTGCTGCGCCGAGCCGATGTACGAGACGGTGCTCATGGCGACGAGCCCTGAGACCTGCTGCACGGTTGCCGTTCCAGTCTGCCTGCCGATGTGCTGCCAGGGCTGCCCCTGCGAGTCGTCGCGGTGCACGCTTCTCGGCTGCGGCCAGGTGCGGTTTGACTACTGCTGCGGCTGCTCGGTCATCGTCCGCTTCAAGAAGTGCGGCGACGTGCACGTGATCTACGAAGGGTTCTGATCTTCAGCGCTCGGCGGGCCATCCATGGCCCCGCCGAGCTTAGCGAGGCGGAGGGGCAGCCAAGGTGCCCCTCGCCTCGCTCGGCCGCCTTCCCGGCGGCCGCCTCGCCGGGCTCTGCACGCAGCGCGGGGCGAACGCCCCGCTGCGTGACACACGGGTGATCCACTTGGGGTGACGGGCAAACGTGCACGGCTACCATAAGCCGGAGCCGACGCCGGGACGGCGGCGACGGCGCGAAGGATAGCCAGCCAAGGTGCCCCTCGCCTCGCTCGGCCGCCTTCCCGGCGGCCGCCTCGCCGGGCTCTGCACGCGACATCCGGGCACGCAGCGCGGGGCGAACGCCCCGCTGCGTGCCACTGTGGTAATGCCGCGAGGGGTTGCCCGTGTCATGAAGCCGGCGTTGTTTGCAAGCGAAGCCAGGATGGCGAAGCGTAGCAAACATCGAGTGAGCGCAGGGCACGATGCCCGTAGCGAACGTCCGGCTCTCATGGCACGGGCAACCGCTCGCCGTGGCCTACGGAAGCGATGCGGCGGCGGGCTGATGGGAGCGCCACCAGGCGACGGTGGCGGTGAGGCCTGAGTCAAAATCCTGACGTGGCTCCCAGCCCAGAAGGTCGCGGGCTCGTGAGATGTCGAGCGCTCGCCGCGGCTGGCCGTCGGGTTTTGTCGCGTCCCAGACGATCGTGCCCGTGTAGTCACAGGCCTTAGCAATCTTCACGACCAAGTCGCGGATCGCGATCTCCTGACCGCCTCCCAGGTTGATGGGCAGCGGCTCATCCATGACCTCCGCCGCTCGCACAACGCCCTCGGCCGCGTCGTCAACATGGAGAAACTCCCGCGTGGCCGCGCCCGTGCCCCAGCAGACGACTTGGGGCGACTCGGCAAGCCGCGCCTCCTCGCACTTCCTGATGAGCGCGGGGAGCACATGGCTCGACGCGGTGTCAAAATTGTCGCCCGGCCCAAAGAGGTTCACCGGCACGACAACCGACGACTGGAGGCCATATTCCCTGCGGTAGCCGTCGAGCATCACAAAGATCGCCTTCTTCGCCACGCCATAGGGGGCATTCGTCTCCTCCGGATAGCCATTCCAAATATCGGATTCCTGGAACGGAATCGGGGCATGCTTGGGATAGGCACAGACGGTGCCCGTGTGGACGAACTTCTCGACGCCCGCGCGGCGGGCATGCTCGACGAGATGCAGCCCCATCGCCATGTTGGCAAAGAAAAAGCGGCCGGGGTGGGCCATGTTGGCACCGATGCCGCCGACTTCCGCGGCCAGGTGAATCACGACCTGCGGCCGGGCTGTCGCGTAGAGTCGCTCGACGTTGTCTTCGACCGTGAGATCGAGGTCCCGCCGCCGGGGCACCACAATCTGCTCTGGCCGCACCCCCCGCTTGGCGAGCACACGGCGGACCGCCTGCCCCAGGAAGCCGGCACCCCCGGTAATCACAATCCGTTTCGTGGTGAGGTCGGTCATAGGGGCAGAGCGCTCAGCCGTGGTGCAGGCCAGTGGCATGGCCAGCGTCGCGGAGCACTTGTTCGCGGCGGGCCAAGTCCATGTCGGAATCCACCATCAAGCCCACGAGCTCGTCGAAGGATACACGAGGCTGCCATGCCAGGCGGCTCCGGGCCTTCTCCGAACAGCCCAAAAGGAGATCGACTTCGGCTGGGCGGAAATACCGCGAGTCGATCTCCACAAAATCTCGGTAGTCGAGATCGAGCCTGCCAAACGTCCGTTCGCAAAACTCCCGCACCGAGAAGGTTTCGTCAGTGGAGATGACGTAGTCGTCTGGCTCGTCCTGCTGGAGCATGAGCCACATCGCCTCGACGTAATCACCCGCAAAGCCCCAGTCGCGGCGGGCATCAAGGTTTCCGAGGTAGAGCTTGTGTTGCAGGCCGAGCTTGATTCGCGTGGCAGCGCGGGTGATCTTGCGGGTCACGAATGTCTCGCCGCGGCGCGGGCTTTCGTGGTTGAAGAGGATGCCGCAGGAGGCATGCAGGCCATAGCTCTCCCGGTAGTTCACCGTGATCCAGTGGGCATAGAGCTTGGCGACGCCATACGGACTCCGTGGGTAAAACGGGGTTGTTTCACGCTGCGGCGTTTCCACAACCTTGCCGAACATCTCGGAACTGGAGGCCTGGTAGAAGCGGATCTGGTAGCCCACCGCATCCTGAAAATCGCGGATCGCCTCGAGGAGCCGCAGCACCCCCACCGCGGTCACGTCGGCGGTGTAGGTCGGCTGGTCAAAGCTCACCCGCACATGGCTCTGGGCAGCAAGGTTGTAGACCTCCGTCGGACGAATCTCACGAATCAGCCGAGCGAGGCCGTTGCCGTCGGCCAGGTCGCCGTGGTGAAGCACGAGCGGCCGCTCGACCTCATGGATGTCGCGGTAGAGGTGTTCGATCCGCTGCGTGGTGAAACTGCTCGACCGTCGCACGAGGCCATGCACCTCGTAGCCCTTGTCGAGCAGAAGCTCAGCCAAATACGAACCGTCCTGGCCCGTGATACCGGTGACGAGGGCACGCTTCGAGTGGGTGGCCATGCAAACTCCGAGGGGCAGGCTATTCAATCGATCGCGGACGACTCGCTGGCCGCTGGCGACTCGACTGTGGCAGGCGATGTTTCATCGGCACTCAAGGACGCGTCGAGGGCCGGCAGCAATACGGCAATGAACTGTTCGCAATCGACCATCGACTGGTTCGAACCGATTCGGGTCTCATCGACAATCGCGTAGAGCTTATAGACCGCCGGGTAGCGGTCCAGAGCGATTCGCGCCAGGGTGGGCGCTATCCAGTCGAGCGCGACATCCTTCTCCGCCGACGGCACGCCATAGGTCCAGAAGATCCGCAGCGTCTGGCCCGCTTTCACGAAGGTGCCGGTATACGCCTCGGCCTTGCGGCCATCGGCAAGCGGAATCGTGACCCTGTGCTCACTCTCGCCGATGGTGAATCCAGCGCCAGGATAGCAGCGGTCGGGTGTGTGACCGGAGGCGTCGTAGGGGAGCGCCGACACCACGAACGCGGAAACGCGGGATTTCGAACGCGTGTTTTGAAAGAGCACCGAGACGTGGCCCACCGCGCCGGCCCGCTCGAGCTCCTTGGGGTCACTCTCGAGCTGCTGCTCGACCTTCCAGTCGCCAAACTCCTTGGGAAACCGCGCCTCGAGGAGACGGCTGGCCCGCTGGACTTCTTCCCGCGAGGCGGGCGCCCAGCGTTCGGTCATCGTGCCCTGAACAAAAGTGACTCCCACCACCAGGGCTACCGACAAGATCACGGCCCAGAGGCCCGACACCGATCCGACGCCAGTCATCGGCCTCCTCCTTCTTCAAGCCGCCCCAAGGGCCGCCGGTCCTCTCGGTCAGGCCAGCCTCGGCGTCGCATACCTCTGCCGAACCTGCGTGGCATCAACTCCATTGACCACGGCACCCACCACCCGCACATCCACACTTCGCAGCTTGTCCACTGCCGCCACGACGAGGGGCACGCGGCTGCGGTCTCGCATGGTGGCGAGCACCGCGACATCACTCATCTGTCCCAGGAGAAGCACATCGGAGAAGGCCAGCACCGGCCCTGCGTCGATGACGACATGGTCAAACGAGTCGCGAAGGCCAGCGAGGATTCTCGCGATCTCAGGCTTCGAGAGGGCGGTGATGGCGGCGTAGTCACAGGAGCCGCCCGTGATTGCAAAGAGTCCTTCGACACCCGTCGGCTGAATGGCCTCATCGGCCGTGATCTCGCCGCGGAGAATCTCCGGCAGGCCGGACCGGAGGTCGAGGCCAAGGGCCACGTGGGTATTGGGGTTTCGAAGGTCGCCGTCGAGGAGGAGCGTGCGCTTCCCCGCGCGAGCGAGGCTCGCGCCGAGTTGCGAGGCGAAGGTCGTCTTGCCCTCGTGCTCCGCTGCGCTCGTGACGAGGATCATCTTGGGCAGCTCGCGGCCAGTCTGCATGAGAACCGTCCGCACGCCGTCGACACACTCGGCCACATGCTCGGGGTTTGTGTTCCGCCTGATCCTGGGGATTGTGCCGAGCACCCGCATTCCGATTCGCTGGGTGACATCCTCAGTGGAACTCAGGCAGTCGCGGAGGTACTCGAGCGCCACGACGGAGCCACCGCCTGCGACGAGCCCGGCACCGGCTGCGAGGACCGTGAGCATGAGGCGGAAGAGCCTGTCGCTTCCTTCCGGCACGCTGGCTTCCTCGATGAGCTCCACGCGATTGGGCATCTGGATGTCGAGCTCCGACGTGCTGAGCTGCATGCCCATCTCGTTGGTGACCGTCTGGAGTTGCTCAATCTCCTGCTTGCGTGCCATGAGGTCGGCGTTGGCCTGACCGAGGAGCTTCACTTCAGCAGCGAGCTTGTCGTAATCCTGGTTGGCCTCCTCCAACTGGCGGGCATAGACCTCACGTCGCATCCGCAGGACGGTCGGGCTTTCGGACGCCATCTGATGGTGGGAGCGACGGTTATGGTTTTCGAGCGCGAGCTGAGCGGCAATCTGCGGCCGGAGCTCCTCACGGTATTCCTCGAGCCGCTGAATCAGGCTATCCCGCATGCCTTCGAGCTTGTTGACGGCAGGGTCGTTGGTGCCGCGGGTGCTTCGCTCAGACTGAAACTCGATGGCGCTCTCGACCTCGGCGATGCGTCCGCGGAGCTGCACATACTGCGAGTCCCGCATCATCATGGCATCGACGAGCTCTTCGGGCACCGACTCGTCGAGCCGCAGCTCACCCCTGGCCTTGGCATCGAGCACCACCAGCTCGGAATCGATCAGACCGAGATCACGCTGGAGCTGCGCTCGCTGGCCCCGGAGCGTCTGAAGATGGTCGAGGAGGAGAGTGCGCTGGGTGGAGACCTCCTGGCTGTCGGTCGTGCCGAGCTGGGCCGCGAGGCTGTGGAACGTGTCGAGCCGGGCGCGAACCTCCGCCATGTTCTCCTTGTATTTCTTTTCCAGCATGTCGCGTCGCCGCAGCCGCTCCGCCCGCTCCTTGTTGACGACGTCGGTGAGGTAGGAATCAGTGACGGCATTGACGACCTTGGTGATCTCTTGAGGGCTCTCGCCGCGAAGGCGAATCTGAATCACCTCCGACTCCATCGGCGCCGAGACCAACACATTCCGAGCGAGCCAGCCGACCTTGTCGCCTTCATCCTTGAGCATGCCGAGCGTTTCCATCCCGGGACGCCGCAGGGCCGCCGTCAACACGAGCGGGCTCTTGATGAGCTGCACCTGCGTCTTGCGGTAGGCCTCATACTCGGCGTTGTCGCGGAGATCGCCGCCCAAAAACGAGCCTGGCTTGTCGCGTACCCGGAGCCATGACACCGATTCAAAGCCGCGGGGCATCATGAGGAAAGTCGCAGCGCCCGCAGCGCCCGCGAGCGCTAGGGCCACGACGAGGGAAGGAATCCACCGCCGTCGGAACGCATGCCACGCCCTTTGGAAGTCGATACCACCGGCTAGCGGATCGGCCGACCCAGGGGAGGAGTACGAGGACTGCCCCGAGTGGATCGGCGCCAGACCCGTCTCGCGGATGGGCGCGAGCATCCCGGCGCGGGCATCCGTGCCAGACGGTGCGGTGGCCGTCGAACTGTGTGCGTCAGAGTCGCTCATAACGTGCTGGCTCCGGAAGCCTGCCCCTCGCCTGCCCAACGGATCGAAAAGCCAACTGTGCCATGCTGGGTTGGTCTTTTCATCTTACCGTGCGGAACTTCCACTGCCCGGCTCCCTGGCCCGCGGGACGCCCGAGGGCGTGGAAATCGCAGGGAAGCCTGCGTTTTTCCCGGGTGAAGCCTGGAGGATGAGGCTGGCCGGGGCGAAGTGTTCTTGGATCACGAACAAGGACAGAAGCTTCATTTCCAGAAAGATGAAGCCCACGGCAATCCCCATCATGAGCAGCGCCGCCGGGGCGCTATCGTGGAAACCCTCGGCCATCGTGTCGGAGACGCCATACAGCATGCCGGCGGTCGTGATGCGCAGGGTGTTGGCCAGGATGGCGATCGGGACAGCGCTCACGGCGATCACGACGTTTTCCCACCACTCGAGGCCAGCGACGACGATCACGAGGGCGCACAGCCAGACGAAGATCGTGAGCATCTTGAGGCCGGCGCAGGCGTCGACGACGTTCATGACATGGTCCCGGCCCACGCGGATCAGATTGCCCTCCTGGAGGGCGTCTACGCCGAGCGTCTGCAGGATGAATGTGGAAACGGTCGTGTTGAACATCTGCAGCGGGCCGGTGATGTACCGCTGGGCTTCGTCGGGCAGCGGATACATGAAAATCGTCAAGGCGATCGGGGCCCACGCCCAGCGAAACATGCCCCATCCGCCGGCGAGGAGAAACACGCCCATGAGGGCCGGCACGAACGTGTACATGTCAATCGTGATGATCGGATATCTGGCCGCTGTCAGTCGCACCGCGAAACTCGCGGCCAACAGGCCCAAGCCCGCGAGCCTGGCCGAAAAAGTCACGTTCGAAATGGACTCTCGACGCCACAGCAGCAATGCCAGGTTGATGACCGGCACGATCCAGCCATGCTGGTACTGGGGGTTGTCCCAGAACGACCGCGCGTGGACGAGCCCCGGCCAGTAGCTGTACAGCAGCAGGCACGACAGCACGCCGATCGTGCCCCAGGCCATCGCCTCCTGGGGCTGTTGGAGGTCAGCCACAAACGCGGATGCGCGTCGCTTAAAGCCTTCTACCAGGCCCTCATCCGCTGGAGAGGGTTTCCGCGACGCGTCGACGGCCGAGGGCACCACGTGTCGTGGCGAGGTAGCCCGGGGGCTCAACGGCAGGATCGGACTGGGTGATGCCATATTGAAAAAACGTACGCCTCGCCTGACAGACCCATAATACCGGCCGAGCCCGTCGATTCTATGAAAATCGTGCGAGAAATTGGTTCGCCGGGAGCTTCCTGGCCGTTACGATCCGACAAACGATCGAAGCAGGCCGCCGAATCCCATCGCCAGCGTCCCGACGGCCGCGAGGAGTAGGCCTTGCCGCTCGGCTGACCCCAGCCACGGGCGGCCCACGCGAGCCACCACGGCCGTCACGATCGCCACGATCCCCACGACCTGCCAGCCGAGGACACTCCCCAAAAGTGGAAGTCCCCAGCGGACACCCTGGCCTCTGGCACAGAGCCCGAGGAGGCCCCCCGCAGCGGCGCCCACCATCGCTTCCGCTCCGCCGGGCGCCGGTACGTTGGTCCAGATCGCATGAGGCCGCG
This sequence comes from Planctomycetota bacterium, assembly GCA_031403195.1. GTDB lineage: Bacteria > Planctomycetota > Planctomycetia > Pirellulales > UBA1268 > QWPN01. Next base: position 22,868 of record JANNSZ010000050.1, read on the forward strand.
CTATCGGGATCAGTGCCACGCCCACGACCGCGAGCACAAGCGGGATAGCCAGTCGCGACCGGCTCACTCGATACCCCACACCATCAAGCAGGCTCCAGGTGACGACCGTAAGCGCGACGGCGGCATGCAGGATCAGCGTGGCCAGTAACCCCCAATCGCCCCGCAACAAGCGGTCGATGCTCGTCGGGTACTCGCCCGCGTAACTCGCCAGCCAGCGACCGCCTCCCACCAGTTCGCTCACCGCCAAGACCATCACAATCACGCCACAGCCCGCCTCGACGAGGGGATACGTCGCCGCAATCGGCTCGCGGCAGGCCCGGCAGCGGCCTCCCAGCCACAGCCAGCCCAAGACAGGCACGTTGTCGTGCGGCCGGATGCTGGTGCCACACCGTGGGCAGCGAGACGGCGTCGTGACGATCGAGGCCCCGAGCGGCACCCGGTGGACAACGACATTGATGAAGCTCCCGAGCATCGAGCCCCACGCAAACCCAAAGAAAATCATCGCTCCCTCGGACCACGGCCACGACGCGAGCCATTCGGCAAAGTTTTGGGGAGGCATGGGATTTCAGTGACGCGCCTGTGAGCAATTGGGGCGTATGCGTTAGCGTATCGTCGAACGTGACCACGCACCCCCCCCCATCACTGAGCGAAATTGAGAACGCCGAGCCGCCAGCGGCCGGCCGCCAGATCCCCGGCTGGGTCGGGGTGACGCTGCGGGTCGGGGCAACTGTCGGCCTCATGGCCTACGCGGTCCGCGATCTCGACTGGGGTACGTTTTCCAGCCGGCTCGCCCAGGCCTCGTGGGGCTGGTGGCTGGCAGCCATGGCCCTCACGCTTGCAGCGCAGGCGGTGGCCGGCCTTCGCTGGGCCGCGCTTGCTCGCCCGCTGGGCTTTGATTTTCCCCGGCGGTTTTTCGTGCGGCGGTTCTTCGAAGGCATGTTCTTCAGTCTCTGCCTGCCGTCGAGCATCGGTGGCGATGTCGTGAAGGCGGTGCGAATTGGCTCCACGACGCCACTCCGCCTTCTCGCGGCCTGCTCGGTGCTCGCCGACCGGCTCACGGGGGTGGCGGCGTTGGGTGTGCTCGTGGGCACCGCGGCCATCGCAAAGCGGTATGACCTTGCCACGCCGCTCGTGGTTGCCCTCTTCGCCACGCTCTTGGCGATGGCCCTGGCAGGATTTTGGATCTTGCTCTCGGTGCTCGACCGCGTTCATGCGGCGCTGCCCGAGGCCTCCCCGGCCCGTAGCTTTGTCGGCAGGCTGCTCCCCTACCGCCATCGGCCCATGCTCGTCGCCGGGGCGCTCGGTTGGAGCTTTGTGGTGCAGATTGGTGGCGCGATTGCCGTGTCGTTCGTCGCGCGAGCCCTCGGCGTCAGCCAGCCGCTTTCAACATGGTTCACGGTCGTGCCGATTGTCTCGCTCTTGATGGTCCTGCCCATCAGCATCGGCGGCTTTGGTGTGCGGGAGAACTCGCTCGATTTTCTACTACGGGGCTACGGCGTACCCTCGGATACCGGGGTCGCCATCGCGCTCTTGTGGGGAATGTGCACCATTCTTGCGGGACTGGTGGGTGGCGTGCTGTTTCTGCTCGAACGGCGGCCACTCCATGCCGCTTCGGGCACGCCGGCGGAATCTCGTTAAAGCTGGTCCTCTCATGCCCCACGGGGGATCCACGGCCAGCGACGACCTTGGCGCACGATGCGGCCGAGACTAGCCTCCAGGGAAGTCAATCTCCCGCCAGATGGTTCCGCATGCGATGGTCGGCCGTCTTTTTTGTGCTGGTCCATATGCTCCTTCGAGGGGCTGCGGTGCCGCATTCTCACGAGGCCGACGGGCACGACCCCGCCCATGCGTCGCGACCCCATGTTCATCTACCATGGCATGGCAGCAGCCATGCCCACCACCACGGTCACTCGCATCATGGCGTCGATGGCCCGCCGCACGATTCTGAGCCCCTGCACGGCGACGATGTCGTGTACCTGGCCCATGCGATGGAGTTGGTGCCACCAAAGAGTGATGCGGTCTCAAGTGACATGTCGCTACGGTGCTTGATCGCTCCATCCCCAGACGTGCTTCCTCTGGTGAGCGTCGGTCCTCGATCGGCCGGGGCAATTCGCCCTCCCGGTGATGCTGCGAGCGTCCTGCAAACCCTCTTGCCGCACGTCCTTCGCATTTGAAGTGCGAGTGGCGTGCGCGGGCTGCCACGGGACTCTTTCCCGTGACCAGGCTGCTTTTCCGAGACCGGGGCTAACCCCTCGCGCTCGGTACCGTTTCTGCGTGCGACGTCGTTCCCTGGCTGTGTTCTCTGGCTGTGCTCTCGAGGGTGACTCATGGTCCATGCGTTCGTTCGATTCCTGCGCGGCCTCGTCGTGCTCGGGAGCCTGGCCGCCGCCCTGGCCGCCGCCGCATGGTTCCGTGAGCTGTGGCTGCCGTGGTTCCAGCCCGTGGCTGCCGAGCACGCCACCGCAGCCGAGGAGCCGCCGGCCACATCGCAGTCCACGGTGCTCGAGCTGAGCGAGCAGGCGCGGAAGAACATGAAGATTGTGTCGCTCCCGGCAAAGGTGTCGACCTACTGGCGCTCCATCCTCGTACCGGGCGAAATCATGGATCGGCCGGGGTTGTCGGATCGCGGCGTCACGTCGCCCACCGTCGGCATCGTCACGCAGGTTCATGCATTCCCTGGCGAGACCGTCCGCCAAGGCGACAAGCTCTTCACACTGCGGCTCCTGAGCGAGTCCATTCACGAAGCTCAGTCGGAGCTTTTCAAGGTCGCGCGGGAGATCGAGATCGAAACGGAGAAACGTCAACGGCTCGTCCAGATCGGCGAAGGGGCGATTCCACAGGTCCGAATCATCGAGGTCGATCAGCAGTTGCGTCGCCTCCAGGCCGCCAGAATGAGCGCGAAGGAGGACCTCCTGATTCGTGGTTTGACCCCGGAGCAGGTCGTGGCCGTCGAGTCCGGGAAGTTTGTGACGAGTGTCGACGTGGTCACGCCGCCAGCGGTCGCATCGACGAGCGCCTCGCGGGCTCAAGCGGTGGTGTCGCCTGGGCCACTGCCCCCCGCCGACGAAGTCTTCGAAGTCCAGTCGCTAAAGGCAGACCTCGGCACACAGGTTGAAGCCGGCGCGCTGCTGAGTGTCCTTGCGAATCATCGCAATCTCTTTGTGGTGGGGCATGCCTTCAAGGGCGAGTCTTCGGCGATCGAGCGGGCGGTGCAGGAGCGATGGCCCATCCGAATTGAATTCGCGGAGGATGATGCTGCCGCATGGCCACAGCTCGATCAGTCATTCGAGATCCACCATGTCGCCAACACGATCGATCCCGAAAGCCGGACGTTCGACTTCTTCGTGCTGCTGGCCAATCAGTCCCGCACCTACACCCGCGACGGTGAGATGTTTGTGGTGTGGCGGTATCGGCCGGGGCAACGGGCGCGGCTGCACGTGCCCATTGCCAAGCTCGACGATGTCATCGTGTTGCCAGCGACCGCCGTGGTCCGCGAGGGTGCCGATGCATACGTGTTTCGGCAAAACGGCGATCTCTTTAACCGCCTACCCGTCCATGTCCTCTCCGAGGACCGGCTTTCCGTAGCCATTGCCAATGACGGCAGCGTGGCGCCGGGTTGGTACGTGGCGCAGGGGTCGGCTGCCTCACTCAACCGGGTGCTCGAGGCGCAGGCCGCCAGCGGTACGCCGGTGGGCGTGCATGTTCATGCCGACGGCAGCGTCCACGGTGCTCATTAGGAACACACGATGCTCAATGCCGTCATTCGTTTCGCCCTGCGGTACCGCTTGCTCGTCGTCGTGATGAGCCTGGTGCTCCTGATCTACGGGAGCTACCTCGCCACCCTCATGCCGATTGACGTGTTTCCAGATCTGGACCGCCCGCGGGTCGTGATCATCACCGAATGCCCCGGGCTTGCGACGGAAGAAGTTGAGACGCTCGTCACCCAGCCGATCGAAATCGCCCTGCTCGGGGCCAACGGCGTGGAGGCCGTGCGAAGCCAGTCCACGGCCGGACTCAACGTCATCTATATCGAGTTCAACTGGGATGTCGATGTCCGCGCGGCTCGGCAAACCGTACAGGAACGCCTGTCGATGGTCACCGGAATCCTGCCCGAAGGGATTCGTCCTCAGATGACCCCGACCGCATCGATCATGGGGCAGATCGTGATCGCAGGCATGTATCGGCAGCCCGGCCCCGACGGCGGCGAGCTCGCCGAGATTCGGCCGACTCCGTATTTGGCGGAACTCGGAGTCGGCGACGAGGGCAAGCCGACCGTGGTCGCGTGGCGGGTTGTGGATCGCCATCGTCCGGCAAGCTGGGAGCCGGTGCCCGTGGACCGCGTCTGGTGGGACGAACAAAACCGGGCCTTTTCCACAATCCCCCCTGACCATGCGGTCCACGCGGTCGTCACGATCGCGGGCCGCGATCACGACGTGGTCTTTCCGACCAAGCTTGACCAGTCGATGAGACTTCGTACGGCTGCCGACTGGGTCGTGCGACCGCGGCTCCTGAAGATCCCTGGCGTGGCTGAGGTGTTCGTGCAGGGAGGAGATCGCAAGCAGTATCAGATCCTCGCTGATCCCTCCGCCATGCGGGAATACAGCGTGTCGCTGCAGCAGGTCGAACAAGCCCTGCGGGAAAGCAACATCAACTCCAGCGGCGGCTTCGCCATCGTGGGGGAGCAGGAGCGGCCGATCCGTGTGCTGGGGCGGCTCGGGCCCGACGCCCCGCGCGTGCTCGAAGACCTGCGGAAGGTGCCGGTGGCCTTCGAAGGCAATCGGCCCGTCCTGCTCGGCCAGGTGGCTGAAGTGATCGAGGGCCCGCAACTCAAGCGCGGTGACGGCGCCGTGAACGGCATTCCAGGCGTCGTGCTGACGATCGCCAAGCAGCCCCATGTTGACACGCGGGCGCTCACCGACAGGATTGCCGAGGCCTACCACGAGGTCGAAGCCGCGCTCCCCGCCGACATCGTCGTGAATTCGGAGCTCTTCCGGCTGAAAAACTTCATCGACCGCGGCATCTTCAACGTCGGCGAGGCTCTGGTGATCGGTGCGGTGCTCGTGCTGATCGTCCTGTTTCTCTTTCTCCTGAATCTACGGACCACGTTTATCACGCTCACCGCGATTCCACTCTCGCTGGTCATCACCATGCTCGTGTTTCGCGTCGCCGGCATGCTCACGGGAACGGTTCTCTCTATCAACGTGATGACGCTCGGCGGCATCGCCGTGGCCATGGGGGAGCTCGTCGACGATGCGATCGTCGATGTCGAGAACATCTTCCGACGTCTCAAGGAAAACAACGCCCTGTCGCAGCCCAAGCCGGCGCTGCGAATCGTCTACGACGCCAGCCGCGAGATCCGCAGCGCCATCGTGTTTGGCACCGCGGTCGTGATTCTCGTGTTCATGCCGCTCTTCGCGCTGTCCGGCGTCGAGGGCCGGCTGTTTGCCCCGCTGGGCGTGGCATACATCGTGTCAATCCTGGCGTCGCTCCTCGTGTCGCTGACGGTGACGCCCGTGTTGTCCTACTATCTCCTGCCCCAATCGCCGGCCACCCACCACGATCAGGATGGGCTGCTGCTCCGCGTGCTCAAGCGGCTGGCGACACCGCTCATCCGGTTCAGCATGGCCTTTCCCACCATGCTCCTCGTTGCGACCTGGTTGGGCGTGGCGATTGCCGGCTGGCAGCTGGCTCACCTGGGCCGCGACTTCCTTCCCCCGTTTGACGAGGGCAGTGTGCAGGTCAACGTCACGCTCCCTCCCGGCTCATCACTCGATGCCTCGAATAACGTGTCGTCGCTCATCGACGCAAAACTGCAAGCGATGCAACAGAGCGATACGAATGCAAACGGCGAGATCATCAATTTCGTGCGGCGTACAGGCCGGGCCGAGATGGACGAGCATGCGTCGCCGGTCAACGCCAGCGAATACATCCTCAGTATGAATCCGCACAATGGCCGGCACCGAGACGAGATCATCGAGGATCTCCTGGCCGAGCTCGGCCAAGAGGTGCCAGGGGTGGCCATCGAGGTGGAGCAGCCGCTGGCTCACCTCATCAGCCACATGGTATCGGGCGTGTATGCCCAGATCGCCATCAAGGTCCATGGCGATGACATCGGCGTCCTCATCCGCGTCGCCGATCGCATCCAGGACGCGCTCCGCGGTGTGCCGGGCCTCACGCCTCCGGTGATCGAGCCGATCCAAGAGGCGGAAGAGCTCCACATCCGCCTGCGGCCCGACGACCTCGCGACCTACGGGGCCACACGCGGTCAGATCGCGCGGGTGCTCGAGACGGCGCTCCAGGGGGAGGTGGTGTCGCAGGTGCTCGAAGGCCAACGACGGTTCGATCTCCTCGTTCGGCTGGAAGATGGCTCCCGCACGGACTACGCCGACCTGGGACGACTCCGGATTGACTTGCCCGATAATCAGGGCCAGATCGAACTCCGCGACGTGGCCGATGTCGGCGAGGGGCGAAGCCCCAACGCGGTGAACCGTGAAAACGCTCGACGGCGCATCGTCGTTCGCTGCAATACCCAAGGCCGCGACCTCTCGAGCGCCGTTGCCGAGATCAAGCAGCGGGTCAGCGCGGAAGTCGAGCTGCCCGAAGGCTACTTCGTCGAGTATGGCGGGCAGTTCGAGAGCCAGGCACGCGCTACGATGCTGATTACCGTGCTCGCGGCGGTGTCCGTGGCCGGCATGTTTGTCGTGCTCATGCTTCTGTATCCATCGGTCCGAATCGTGTTGCAGCTGCTCAACGCGCTTCCCACGGCGTTTATCGGCGGTGCGCTCGCGCTGGTCCTCACCGGCCAGTCGCTGTCGGTAGCCAGCCTCGTGGGATTCATTTCGCTGGGTGGGATCGCCGTCCGCAACGGCATCCTCCTCGTGACGCATTACTTTCATCTCATGCAGGCCGAGGGTGAGGCCTTCTCGCAGCAGATGGTGCTCCGTGGCAGCCTCGAGCGGCTCGCGCCCGTGCTCATGACGGCGCTCACCGCCGGCATCGGCTTGGTACCGCTGGTGATCGGTGGCCAGGAACCAGGCCGCGAGATTCTGTATCCCGTCGCGACGGTCATCCTCGGCGGGCTCGTCACATCAACCTTCTGCGAATTCCTGATCCACCCAGGGCTTTTCTGGAGGTTCAGCGGCCAGGACGCCTCACGGCTGGCTCGTGCTGATCAAGCTGAGGAGGCTATCCTCGGGGCAGGAGACGACCATTGAATGGAGGTTCCGTCGCGTGACGGATACCGCACAGGACCTTGATAGGGAGCTCTCAACATGCTGCGATTTATCGGTTTCTCAAGCGTCTCATGCGGCGCGATTCTGACTGCGACGTGTGTCGCCGTCGGATGCGGACAACCCCCGGCGGCACCAGCGGCTCCTGCGGCGGCGACGAAGCCAAACGAAAAAGACCACGACCACCCACATGGCCAGGGCGGGCATCACGACCACGGTGCCGGCCCACACGACGGCACGCTCGCCGACTGGGGTGGTGGCAAGTACCACGTCGAGTTCACGGTAGATCACGACAAGAAGGAAGCGGTCATCTACGTGCTGGGCAAAGACGAGAAGACCGCCGCACCGATCATTACCTCTGAAGGCACACTTCTTCTCACGATCAACGAGCCGGCGTTTCAGGTCCTCCTCGTCGCCCGCCCGCTCGAAGGCGAGACCGATGTCGGACTGTCTTCCTGCTACGTCGGCACCCACGAAAGCCTCGGGGTCGTTCGTGAGTTTTCGGGCACGATCAGCGGCGACGTGGAAGGCGTTCCCTACGCGGGCGAGTTTGCCGAGCAGCCCCACGACCACAAGTGACCCGCGGGATTTTCCGCTTTCTTCCGACATAGCCATGGGGGCTCGTGCCACAGCGCCCAAGAGGCACACAAAACCCGGACTACCCACATATCCGAAACAATCGTCATGGATCGGACTTTCAAGATCCGATAAGATCCGAGATACGGCGGATGAAGATCTCTTTCTTTCCCGGTGGTTTTGTGGCCAAGACGTTGCTGATCCTGATGCTGATGACGACGAAACTCCTGGCGGGGAGTGGCGGTTCGCTGTATTTGTGCGTCAGCGACGACGGCTCCCATTGCTGCATTGACACGGGTCCTGCATCCTGTGCCTGTTGCCACGATCACGAGCAGATTTCTCACGACACCTGCTGCTCCGACCATCCCTGCGAGGATGATTCTGCCGCCACGTCCTGCGAGCAAAACGAGGACGAAGCAGCGCCGCTGGGACAGCGTGATCTGCTTGCCGACGAGCCTTGTGAATGCACGCACATCCCGGTCATGATCTCGACGAATCAGCCGACGACTGTTGCTCGTTCATTGATGATGGCGGAGGCAGAGTGGCTTTCTCTCCAGATTTCCGTCCTGTCTGTGTCTTGCGGCAGCGTCGAAGATCCTGCTTCCTCGCAGTATCGCTGCTGGAGCGGACCGCCCACGGTCCCGGATTTCACGCTGACCGTAATTTCCACGGTCGTCCTTCGCTGCTAGGGCAGCCTCTCTCCACGGCGTTGTCTCGGTGAGTGGATGGTCTTCGTGACCTCCTCACCAGACTGTCTTCGCCACGCCTTCGCTCCTGCTCCAGGAACGCTTCCTCGTGTTCAAGCAGATCGAAGCATCACCACTTTCATTATTGGAGAGCGCATGTCCGCAACTGTTTTCTCCCCGGCGCGACCGGGGGCCACGCCGACGCAGGTCGAAATCCAGCCTGTCACAACGCCAAGACGACGCTGGTCGACGACGATCCTGAACGCCGTGCCGAACATCATTGTGTTCTCGCTCCTGGGTGGCGTCATGTACCTCGGCCATCACACCGGCTGGAAGATGCCGAAGATGTCCGAGCTGATGGGTCACGCCACGATCGCCGACGACGACTGGTGCGCCGAACACCTTGTCCCAGAATCGAAATGCATCGAATGTCAGGCCGCCTTGCTGCCCAAGGCGAAGCCGGTCGGCTTCTGCCGGGAGCATGGGGTTGCCGAGTGCGTGATTCACCACCCGGAACTCGCCCAGATCGCAGGAGATCCGGAGCTTCCCAAGTACGACACGGTGCACGCCATTTCTCTTGTCGCGCGCCCGGAGAACAACAGCCGAAACACGATGCACACCAGCCGCGTGCAATTCGCGTCTGCTGAGAGTATCGCGAAAGCCGGGGTCGATGTGGACGTGGTGCAAGAGCGTCCGATGAGGGACGTGATCGCCGCCAACGGCGAGCTGGTGTTTGACCCGACTCGTGTCGGGCATCTCGCACCACGGGTTCCTGGCATGGTAGCCATTGTGTTCGCGACCGTCGGCGATCAGGTGAACTCCGGCCAAATTCTCGCTCTGGTCGATGCGTCACAAGTAGGACAGGCGAAGTCGCAATTCCTGCAAGCCGTGGTGCAGCTTCAGTTGAAAGCCGCCACGGTGGAAAGGCTCCGTCCGATTTCGGATAGCGGGGTTGTGTCGCAGAAATCCGTGATTGAAGCGAAAGCCGCTTTGCAAGAGGCCGAGGTCGCTGTGATCTCCAGTCGTCAGGCTCTGGTAAACCTGGGTTTTGACGTTCCCGACGGTCTTGAATCGCGGGACCCCAAAAGCCTCGCCGATGACCTGCGATTTCTCGATATTCCGACTTCGGCCATCGCCTCACTTCCGGCGGGAACGAGAACGGCGAACCTGATCCCGATCCGCGCGCCTTTCGATGGAACGGTAGTCGATTCCGAAGTCGTGGCGGGCGAGGTCGTCGAAGCCTCCAAGTCGCTGTTTACGGTCAGCGATCCCGCCCGCATGTGGCTCATCCTGAGCGTTCGCCAGGAGGACGCCACGTACGTTCGTCGAGGATTGCCGGTTCGGTTTCAGTCCGACAGTGGCGACCAAGAGGTGAGGGGTGATGTCGCTTGGGTCAGTCCCGCCGTTGATGAACAGACCCGCACCGTTCAGGTTCGAGTCGTGGTTCAGAACGACAACCGCTTGCTCCGTGACAAGACGTTCGGCAGCGGGCAGATAGTGTTGCGGGAAGAACCGAACGCGATCGTGGTACCTCGCGATGCCGTTCAATCGACGCCAGACGCATCCTTCGTCTTTGTGCGGGACAAAAACTACTTCGACGAAGACTCGCCCAAGTTCTTCCATGTGCGACAGGTTCGCCTGGGAGCACGAGACGGTCAGTACGTCGAGATTCTGGCAGGCGTCCTGCCGGGAGAAGTCATTGCTTCCAAGGGCAGCAATGTTCTGCTGGCCCAACTTCTTCGCAGCAACCTCGGCGCAGGGTGCGGCTGTCACGAATAAGAAGCGAAGGGGCTTCGGCTCGCAATGGATTTTCTCAATCGCATCATCGACTTCTCCCTGCACAACCGGATGCTGGTCATCCTGGGTGTCGTGGTAGCGGGTGCGGCGGGCGTGTTCTCGCTGCAACACCTCGATATCGACGCCTTCCCGGACAGCACGCCGGTGCAGGTGCAGATCAACACGACCGCGCCCGCCCTCGGCCCGGAAGAGGTTGAGCGCCAGATCACCTTTCCGATCGAGCAGGCAATCAGCGGGCTGCCGGGCTTGGAGCAGATGCGCTCGATTTCCAAGTTCGGGCTATCGCAAGTCGTGGTCATCTTCGAGGACGGGATCGATATCTATTTTGCCCGTCAACTTATCAACGAGCGGCTTGGCGCGGTCGAAATGCCGCAAGGAATCACTCGTCCGCAGATGGGGCCGGTGGCGACGGGTCTGGGCGAAGTGTTCCACTACGTCATCACCGGCCAGGGGTCCGACACGACGGAGCTCCGCACGATCCATGATTGGGTCATTAAGCCCCCGATGCGCACCGTTCCCGGCACGGCGGAAATCAACAGTTGGGGCGGCTACGTCAAACAATTTCAGATTCGCCTCAGTCCCGATCAGCTGATCAAGCACGGGCTGACATTCGATCAGGTCATTCAGGCAGTCCAGAAGAATAATTTCAATGTCGGCGGCGGCAACATCAGCCAGCCGAGCGGCATGTTGCTCGTCCAGGGACTCGGACGCACAACGAGCATTGACCAGATTCGGCGGATCGTCATTGCTGCCACAGACGGCGTTCCGATCCGGGTTTCGGATGTTGGCGAGGTCGTGATCGGACACGAGATTCGTCGGGGTGCCGTGACAGCCAATGGTCAGGGCGAGGTTGTTCTCGGCCTGGGCTTCATGCTGATGGGCGAGAACAGCCATGAAGTGACCTGGGCCATGAAGGACAAGCTCGAGTCTTTGAAGTCAAGCCTGCCGGCCAATGTCCAGGTGAAGCCGGTCTACGACCGCACCCAGCTTGTGGACTTCGTGATCGACACCGTGCGGAAGAGCTTGTTTGAGGGTGGGCTGCTGGTCATCGCCGTGCTGTTCGCCTTCCTGGGCAATATGCGTGCAGCGATCATCGTTGCGATCGCCATTCCGTTGTCGATGCTGTTTGCCTTCCTGGGGATGTACCGCTTCGGCATCGCCGCCAGCCTGCTCAGTCTGGGAGCCATTGACTTCGGCATGATCGTCGATAGTTCGGTCGTCATGGTCGAGAACTGTGTGCGGCATCTGGCACACGACTCGAACAGCGGCAAAAGCCGACTGGCGATCATCCGGGACGCTGCCGTTGAAGTTCGAAAACCGACCATGTTCGGCGAGCTCATCATCATGATCGTCTATCTGCCGATCCTGGCGCTCGAGGGGATCGAGGGCAAAATGTTTCGCCCGATGGCCTTGACGGTCATCTTCGCCCTCATGGGATCAATGGTCTTGTCGATCACGTTGATGCCCGTTCTCGCCAGTTACTTTCTTCCCAAGAGGGTTGAAGAGCGGGAGCCTTTTTTGATGCGAATCGCCCACGCGATTCATTATCCAATCCTCCAGTTTGCGATGCATCACCGTCTGGCCGTCTTGGGCTTTGCCGCCAGCGTGATGATCCTGGCGTTCGGCATGATTGCTCCCAACCTCGGATCGGAGTTTGTGCCCCGTCTTTCGGAAGGCGCGATTGCGATCGGCGTCGTGCGGTTGGCCGGAACCGATCTCATCGAATCGATTCGATACAACACGGAGATGGAGAAGGTTGTCCTCGCCACCTTCCCGGATGAAGTCGAGAATGTCTGGAGCCGCATCGGAACGGCTGAAGTCGCGACGGACCCAATGGGCGTCGAATTGACCGACACGTTTATCACGCTCACGCCCCGTTCGCAGTGGAAAAAGGCGACATCCCAAGCTGAACTCACGGAGTTGATCGACAAGGCACTGCGCGATATGCCCGGGCAGCGGCTCGCCTACTCGCAGCCTATCGAGATGCGTATCAACGAGATGGTGTCGGGTGTGCGGGCCGACCTTGGCGTGAAGCTTTTTGGAGACGACTTCGACGTGCTCGTCACCAAAGGGCAGGAGATCGAACGGATTCTGAACTCCATTGCCGGGGCGGCGGATGTCGCGGTCGAGCAGGTGACGGGGCAGCCGATGCTTCAGATTAAGGTGAATCAGGACGAGATTGCCCGCCACGGGGCTTCCGCCGAAGAGGTGCTCGATCTCGTGGAGTCCATTGGCAGCAAGCCGGTCGGTGAGATCGTCGAAGGGCAGCTTCGCTTCCCGCTCATCGTGCGACTCCCGGAGGAGTTCCGGGAGAGCGCCCAGTCCATTGGCAACATGCTGATTTCGACACCTGCTGGGCAGAGGATTCCGCTGTCTCGATTGGCCTCGCTCGACATCGTCGAGGGGCCTTCCACCATCACACGAGAATGGGGTCAGCGGCGGATCACGATTACTGCCAATGTGCGCGGGCGTGACCTCGGTAGTTTCGTCGCCGAGGCTCAAGCGCGGATTGCCGCGGATGTGTCGCTTCCCTCCGCACGCTACCGGGTGGAATATGGCGGCCAGTTCGAGAACCTTCAGCGGGCGCAGGCCCGCCTCATGATCGTTGTGCCGCTGGCTCTGGGGCTGGTCTTCATGTTGCTCTACATGACATACCACAACATCGTGGACAGCCTGCGAGTGTTCACGGGCGTCCCCTTCGCCTGGGTCGGCGGCATCTTTGCCTTATGGCTCAGAGGCATGCCGTTCTCGGTGTCGGCTGCCATCGGCTTTATTGCCATGTCGGGGCTGGCGGTGCTCGACGACATGATTCTCGTGTCCTATATCCGCCAGCTTCGACAGCAGGGCCAGTCATTGGACGATGCCGTCACGAATGCTGCCGTCACGAGGCTTCGCCCGGTGCTGATGACGTCACTGGTCGCCGCGCTCGGCTTTCTGCCGATGGCCATGAGCACCGGCGTTGGGGCTGAGGTGCAGCGTCCGCTGGCCACGGTCGTCATCGGCGGAGTGATCGGAGCGACGATCATGACCCTGCTGGTCCTGCGAGTGTTGTACATGGTGTTCGCCGCGACATTCGAGCGCGGGGAGCAAGCGGAGCGGCACACCGAATGAATCTGATCTCGTTTCTTCGACGCACAGAACCATTTTTCACCCTGGAGGAATGACCGATGAAAGCAAGGATCCTGACGATGGGCATGCTGGTGATGGCAACGGTTTTCGCTGTCGGGTGCGGCACGTCGCCAATCCAGCCGCAGGCTGGGAAGCCCGCTGCCGCCCATGATGACCACGACGCCAACGAACACGCAGCAGTTGATAAGAAGAAGGGGCACGATCACTCCGGGTGGTGGTGCGACGAGCATGGGATCCCCGAAGAAGTGTGCTCGATGTGCAGCGCAAAGGTCGCGGCCGATTTCCAGAAGAAAGGGGAGTGGTGTGCCGAGCATGATCGCGCGAAGTCGCAATGCTTCCTATGCGACCCCACGCTGAAGGAAAAGTTTGCCGCCCAGTATCGAGCAAAGTACGGCAAGGAGCCGCCTGCCATCGAGGAGGAGGATGGCAACAAGAGCTAGTCGCAGGAGGTGATTGGCAGAAACATATGTTCCCGTGAAATGCGGTGACCAGGCCTGATGTGGAATCAGGCCGCCGCGACTTTACAACAGTCATGAAGGAAGGAGCCGACATGAGAATTGAACGCGTCTTGTTCACCATCGCCACGGCGATGGTGCTGATGAGTGACTCATCCGCCCAAGCGGCCGAGCCCGCCATTGCTCCCGAGCTCGCCATCCAGGCGGCCGCCCAGGATGGCACGCTTCTTTACCTGCTGTTCTACCGCGACGCGGACGCCGCCACGAACAGCTTGCTCGAGACCGTGAAAACGGCGACCGGGCAGCATCCCGATACGTCGTGTGCCACCGTGAAGATTACAGATCCGGCGGAACGTCCCGTTGCGGAGCGGTTCAAGGTCACGCGTGCGCCAATGCCCATGGTGATCGCGTTGCATCCCAACGGAGCGGTGACGGGGGCCTTCCACATGCGAGCGACCGCGGATTCGCTCGCGGAGTGCCTCGTCAGCCCCAAAAAGGCGGAGTGCATGGCCGCGCTTCAGCAAGACCAGCTCGTCTTGATCTGCCTGCAAACGCAGGCGGATCAACCGCTTCCGTCGGGCGTCCAAGAGTGGACTGAGGATCAGCATTTCGCCCAGCGCACGCGTGTCGTGACCCTGGCGATGAGCGATCCGGCGGAAGCAGATTTCGTGGCCAGCATGGACGTCGATCCTCGGCAGAACAGCCCCATGACGGTGTTCCTGGCGCCGCCCGGAGTCATGGTCGGCAAGTTTGTACCGTCTGCCACAAAGCAGCAGATGGCAGCGAAGCTCGCCGACGCGGGCAAGTGCTGCGACGACGAGAACTGCAAACACAATCAACAATCCACGAGAGGCGCTGCGACGCCAGGGAAGGTACCACAATGAGTTTCACGACACTGGTCTGGAAAGAGATTCGCGAGCGTCCTACGGCAATGCTCACCGGCTTGCTCACGATCATGCTCGGAGTGACCGCGCTGGTGGCCATTCGCAATGTGGCGTTTTTCACGGAGAAGGCGGTGGCGCAGGAACTTGAATCGCTCGGTGCGAACGTGCTCGTCTTGCCGCAGGGGGTGACGTTGCAGGATTACTATTCGGCCGATCTTCATGGCCAGACCATGCCGGAACAGCTCGTCCATCAACTGAGCTTTTCTCGTTTGGAGGGCGTGGAGGGTCTTGCTCCAAAGCTGTGCGTCCCGGCACGACTCAATGATCGAACCGTGATCGTGACTGGAATTCTGCCTCAATCGGAGTTCCAGGCAAAAGCCGCGTGGCAATCGGCGAGCTTGTTTTCGCCGCATCAAGGCTGCAAAAAAGCCCGTTGCGCGCCCGATGACGAGAGCGCAGCGACCAGTTTTGCCACCAGACGCACCGCTCGAGAGCTCTACCAGCATGAGGCACTCCTGGGTGCAGACATCGCCGCAGCAACGGGGCTCAAAGAAGGTGACAAGGTCCGGCTCCTGGGAGAGACCTTGGTCGTCTCGGCAGTGTTGCCGACGATGGGGACGGTTGATGACGGCCGCGTGTTTGCTCATCTCCACACAGTGCAACGCATCGCCAACCTTGGCGAGGTCATAAATTGCATCGAGATCATGGGATGTTGCGAGGATGTGGCCCAGGGATTGGTGCAACAACTCTCCGACACATTGCCCGGCACGAAGGTCGTCACGATCGCACAGGTCGTGCAGGCGCAGGTGACGATCAACCGCTTGATGGAGCGGTTGTCGTGGCTGTTTCTTGTCATTCTCGTTGGTATGGCGGGTGCGAGCATTGCGAATTCGACTATCGCCAACATTCGGGAACGGCGGCGGGAGATCGGGACGCTGATGGCGATTGGGGCAACCCCCGGCTTTGTTAGCCGCTTGTTTCTCTCGAAGTCGCTCCTCTTCGGTTGCGTTGGCGGTCTGGCGGGCTACGTGTGTGGCACGCTGATCGCCACGACGATTGGTGCCCAATGGGCGGGGGTGACGGTTTCGCCGCTCCCTGTGCTCGCCGGGATCGCCGTAGGAGGTGCGACGTTGGTCAGCGTCGCGGCGGCGTGGTGGCCGGCCCGTTGCGCCGCGAATCTCGATCCGTGCGTTTGTTTCCAAGATACCTGATACATGTTCCCCCATGTCGACGATTGGCGGGCGTCCGAGTGTGGACGCCCGCCAACGCGACACGGCTTTGTACGTCACTCAACTAACTCGTTCAAGGAGGAGCCCATGTTTCGTCTCGAGACAGTGAGCAAACAATATCAACAGGGTGAACATCTCGTGACGGCACTTGCGCCGACGACGCTCGCGATTGAGGCTGGCGAGTTTGTCGCCGTCATCGGTCCGAGCGGCAGCGGCAAATCCACGATGCTCACATTGCTCGGAGGAATGCTGGCCCCGACGGCGGGCAAAGTCTGGTTCGATGGGCAGTCACTGTATGATCTGGGCGTGCCGCAGCGATCTCGAGTGCGTCGCCTGAAGATGGGCTTTGTCTTTCAGACATTTAACCTCGTACCGTATCTCACGGCGGAAGAGAACGTCGCGATTCCGCTCTTGCTATGCGGGGAGTCCAAGGCGAAACAACGCCACCGTGCGATGGAACTCCTCGCACAGGTCGGCCTCGAAGCCTGGGCGGGGCATAAACCGAGTCAGCTCAGCACCGGCCAGCAACAGCGGGTCGCTCTGGCTCGGATGCTTGCCAATGACCCGTGCGTCATTCTCGCGGACGAACCGACCGGGAATCTCGATCCGGAAACCCGCAACCATGTGCTGGCCTTCTTCGAAGAGTTTCATCGTGCTGGCAAGACGATCATCATGGTGACCCATGACATCCAGGCCGCGAGCCGGGCCACCCGCACGCTGCGGATGATCGGGGGGGAGATCAGCGAACCAGCACATGTCGTGGCACGAAACGTGGCTTAGCAGGCTGCGGAATAAGCCTAGCGCCGTACGCCGCGGCATGGTGGTGGTTTCGAGCAGCGGCTTACCCATCTTTCGTAAATGGTATTGAGGTCGCCGATTTCTCCGAGTGCCCCGGTCCCGTGATTTGTCGACGCTTCCTGATCAGCAATCGGCGATGCATCCGTCACCGCCTTCATCACAATAGGACGATACCACGATGACGGAAGTATCTCGCGCGGCTCGTCGCCGCAACCTCCGGGCGACTGGTTCCATGTGGGGCATGCGAACGCTGATACGGCTGTGCATCGTCACGGCGATGCTTATGGTCGTGATCGGCCTCGATGCCCCGCCTCTCTCGGCTCAGGGACTGTCGCCAGCGACGCTCGAGGAGTTCGTGGCGCTCGCAGAGCAGAGCCATCCAAAACTCCGTGAGGCGCTAGCGGCGATTGAAGCGGCCCGCGGCAAGGCCGTCCAAGCGAGGCTCTATCCCAACCCCATGCTCGCCGCGGGTTCACCTCAGGTGGCCGGCGCCGACAGCCAGTGGAACGGGTTTGCCTCGCAAGACATCGTGACGGCCGGCAAGCTCCGACTCTCGCAGCAAGCCGCACTTCGCGAGGTTCAAAAAGAGGAGTATCAGTTGATCCGAGCGCGGTTCGACGTGCTGCGGGAGGTCCGGGGATCGTTCTACGGGCTCCTTGTCGCACAGCGGCGGGTCGAGATCTACAGGCTGCTCCTCGAGATCTCGCAGCGTTCCTTCGACATCGGGACGAAGCTCGAACAAGCCGGCGAAGGGACCAGAGCCGACATCCTCTTCTGGAGCATCGAACGGGACCGCGCGGAAGTGCGGCTCCTCAATTCCACGGTGCTCGTGGAAACAGGACGGCGAGAGCTCGCCGCGGCGATCGGTCTGCCACGCGCCGACGTCGGCACGATCCAGGCCGATCTCTTCGCGAAGCTGCCCACGTTCGACCTCAAGACGCTTCAGGAAGCCATCGTCCAGCGGAATGCACTTCCGCAGGCGGCCGAGGCCGACATCGCGCGGGCGCAGTGGGCGCTTGAACGGGCGGTCGTGGAGCCGATTCCGAACGTCAACGTGCTCGGAGGCTACCAGCGACAGGCTGACTTTCCGCCCCAGGATCAAGGGCTCTTGCAGGTCATGGTCGAGGTGCCGCTGTTCGACCGCAACCAGGGCACCATCCGCTCGGCCCGCGCCGATATTGCAACATCGCGGGCGAACCTTCGGACCATTGAGCTGGACCTGGCCACACAGGCAGCCCAGACCATCGCAAGCTATCGCACGGCGCAGCGGCTGGCGAGTTGGTACGAGGAGTACATCCTCCCGAAGGCACGCGAGACAGTTCACCTCACCCAGCAGCTCTATGGCCAGGGCGAGGTCACGTTCCTGAGCCTTCTGCAGGCACAGCGGACGCTGACTGAGACAGAACTGGCGTTCGTGGACGCTCAGGAGGACCGGTGGCACGCCGCCGTAGCGGTCGCTGATCTTCTTCAGCTGGAGGTCTTTCCGCCTCCCTTTGATGCACCGGCGGCCACGGCGGCCGACTTCCAGGAGGAATTGGGCGACGGCGGACGGCGGGTGGGTCTCGATCCCAATCGTGCCCCCGTACGGGTGCCGCCTCCGCCCGCGGCCGTCGCGCCCGATTTGATTCAGCCCCTCCCGCCTCCGTGACACACAGGTGAGCTTACGCATGCCCACGACGTACTTTCCCTGGCGCGCTGCCGCAGCGGTGCTCTGCCTTGTAGCGGTCGGTGCGATTGCCCTTGCAGAGTCACCCCGCTCGGCCAAAAACCCGGTCGCTGCTGCGGGGCAGCCAGCAAAGCCATCCGATCCGCTGGCAGGCACGCTCGCAGTCGATCCGAAAGTCACTGGCAGGGATGCCGAATCGGTCATGGCGAAAATGCTGCCGGCCCGCACCGACCATCCTTCCGACTGGCAGGCTGGCCTCGAACCCCTCCACTACTGTGGCGAACCACGACTCCTGCCGCCCTGTGTCCCGCCGCCACCGTGTCATCCTGCGTGGCCTCCCCAGCCGTATGACTTGATTGGTGTCACTGGGATGCCGACGAGCGGTCCGAGGTATCGCGGTCCCTGCTGCCCGAGAGCAGGCACCCACGACGACGGCCTGCTGCCGCGTGTGCATGGGCTGCACGATCGCGCCTTCGACTGGTTCTATCGAAGCAAGTAGTGATTCCGACGGCGGGCGTCGACGATCAGGATGCCCGCCACGCTCTTGGCATCGTCGATCCGGCCATCGAGGCACATCGCGACTGCTTCGCTCCACGGGACCACCCGCGTCTGAATCAGCTCGCCGGGCTCGAGAGCCTGCTCGCCGGCGATGAGGTCGTCGGCCACAAAGAGATGCATCCGCTCTCGCAGAATCCCAGGCGACATCCAGAACTCACCAGCGGGGTTGATCCGCCCCGTGCGGTAGCCGGTCTCTTCGGCCAGCTCGCGGGCGGCGGCCTCGAGGGGTCGTTCATCACCATGATCGAGCGTGCCTGCGGGCAGCTCCAGAAGCGTGCGGCCGACTGCCACGCGGACAACCTCGATGAGACAGACCTCATCGGGTGACACGAACGGCACCACGACCACGCTGCCGGGGTGCAGGATCACCTCCCGATCCCGTACGGTGCCGTCGTTGCATGGCTGCGGCACGCGTGCCACGGAGAACCGCCGACCTTGAAAGAGGATTTCGTGACGAGCCTCGTGCGATGGCGTGGTCATGGTTGGTGGTTCCTGGAGGGCGGGACGGCGATGACTCGGGCGGGGGCGTCGCCCACGGTAAGCGATGTCGACTCGAGGGCTTTTGCGTGCACGATGCCGAGGCCGATGGCCGTGCCGCTCGGAGCCGTCTCGCAACTGCTCGTGAGCGTACCGACTTCATGCTCACCATCACGGATCGGTGTCGGGCATACCGGCGGATGATCTGTTGCGAGCGCGATGATCGCCAGCCGGCGATTCGCATGGCCGAGCGCATCGAGGCGAGCGACGGTTTCCTGGCCGAGATAGCAGCCCTTCGTGAACGAGATCGCGCGGGCGTCGCGGCCCAGCTCCTGCGGGAGCGACTTCTCGGGGATGTCGATCGCTGCGGGGTAGCCGGCCGCAATGCGGGCCGCTTCGAGGTCGGCCTGGGTCGTTTGGGGCACGCCCGCGGCAGCCAGCGCTCTCGAGATCGCATCGATCGCTGCGGGCTCACCACGAATCCAAAATCCATCGGCCCCCTGATCCATGACGCAGACCACGCTGGCCGCATGGCCCGCGATGACGACAGCGGTGTGACCGAGACCGGCCGTGGGGAGCGTGGTGGCAGGCGGCACAAGCGACGCCATCACGGTCGCCGCCTCTGGCCCCGCGACGATGAGCGAGTGAATGTCGCTCGTCGCGTCAGTGAGATCGACGGCCTCGCGGATGTGGTAGTGCTCGAAGTGGTCGCGGAGGCGGTCCCCGAGGCCTGGGCTCGCGACGATGGTGAGGCCCGCGTCGGTCCGCAGGATGGTGACCAGCGCGATCACCCAGCCCCGAGCGTCGGTCACAAACGCCTCGGTGCCGCCGCCGACTCCCACCGCCCCAACCGACGCCGTCACAAAGTTGTCCACAAACCGGATGGCGTCGCTACCGGTGGCGAGCACCGTCGCCTGGTCAAGCGTTCCCCAGGCCGCTCGGGTGCGGAGGGGGCATGCGGCGGGAGCGTGGCCTGGGTCGGTGGGCATAGGAGCTGCTGTTTCCGTGGGATTTCGAGGGCTGGCCAGAATACCTCGCGGAAGTGTCCCATGAACGTCTCATGAAATCCGTGCCCCGCGCGAACGGTCCTCTGGCGGCCCGCGTAAAGCCCTCACCGCGATACAGCGTCGCACGCGACCCCCCGTCAGGAAGTGGGGTACGGCAAACGCTGGCCGCGGCGTGTAGGCTTGTTGGTGCAGGGGCTCGGCAAGGCGTCACCTGCGGCACCAGGCGCATCTGAACGATTCGACCACCGATTCTCCGGTCGGCGTTATTCATGTTTTGTTGGGGGCTCGCTCTGCGCGCTTCCGGCAAGCATGGGGCCGCAGGCTGGCGGGCGGTGGACCGCTAGCCGAGGGAGATTTGATCATGGCCACTGCGCAGTACGACTGCGATTTTCAGGATTCGTTCGACGACGATCCGCGATCCTTTGCAGACGCTCGTCCGTTTCCCGATCCGCTCGACGTGGTCGATAGCGGCTACTCCGATGCGGTGCGGGCGGCCGAGGATGCCGGTGTCGGTGATGACGGCGAGCGCTCGACGGCGTGCTATCACCGCATCGCCGACGTGCGTCGTCAGCAGGGCGTGACGCTCCGCAACGTCGCGCGGCGGCTGGGGCTGCCGCTTCCGGTGGTGCGGCGACAGGAGCAGGCACACTGCGACCTGCGGGTCTCCGATCTGCTGCGGTGGCAGGAGGTGCTCGAGGTGCCGGTAGCTGAGTTGCTCGTGGAAGGCGATGGTGCGCTCTCGGGGCCGGTGCTCGAGCGGTCGCGGATGGTGAAGCTCATGAAGACCGTCGCGGCGATCCGCGAG
>JANNSZ010000051.1:0-6471 GCA_031403195.1 Planctomycetota bacterium
CCCGTCGTCCACGTCCGGCGACATGACACGGTCCACCCCTCGCGGCACTCATGAAGACACTCCCAGATCAAAGCACGAGGCCGAGTGCGTCGGTGAGAGGGTGACTCGCGGTGGGTACTCAGCACGGCAGCGGTCGAGCACGCGGCGGCAGCGGGGATGAAACGGGCAGCCAGCAGGAAGATGGCCCAGATCGGGCGGGAGCCCAGGAATTGCTGTGAGCGCCGCGCCATCCGGGGCCGCGTCGATCCGCGGGAGGCTTTCGAGAAGGCCCAGCGTGTAGGGGTGTGATGGCGACGCAAACACTTCGGTAGTCGGGCCCTCCTCCACGATGCGTCCGGCATACATCACGGCGACGCGGTCGGTCGTGCCCGCAACCACACCGAGGTCGTGCGTGATCAGAACGACAGCCGTCCCAAAGCTCTGCTGAAGCTCCGCAATGAGCTCGAGGATCTGGGCCTGGATCGTGACATCGAGCGCCGTGGTCGGCTCGTCGGCGAAGAGCACCTCGGGCTCACACAACAGCGCCATCGCGATCATCACCCGCTGCCGCATGCCACCTGAGAACTGATGGGGATAGTTGTCGATCCGGCGACCCGCATCGGGGATGCCCACCCGCTCGAGCATCGCGATGGCTGCTCGCCGGGCATCGGCTGGGGATGCCGACTTGTGGACCTCGAGGACCTCGGTGAGCTGACGCGACACGCGGAGGTAGGGGTTCAGCGATGTCATGGGATCTTGGAAGATCATCGCGAGTCGGTTGCCCCGCAGATGCTGGAGCTTGCGATCGGAGAGACTCAAGAGGTCGCGGCCTCGGTAGAGCACCTGGCCAGACGGGTGAAAGGCCGGCGGACGCGGGACGAGGCCGAGCGCCGACAGGCAGGCCACGCTTTTGCCCGAGCCACTTTCTCCCACAATACCGAGAGTTTCCCCGCGACGAATAGCGAAGCTCACCCCGTCCACCGCTTTGACGACAGTCTCGTCGAGGCGGAAGTAGGTCCGCAGGTCGCGGATGTCGAGCACGGCGTCAGTGGTGTGATCAGCCATTTTTCATGCGCGGGTCGAGGGCATCTCGCACGCCATCGCCCAGGAAGTTGAGCGCCATGAGCATGAGGGCCATGACGCCGCCGGGGAAAACCAGCGTCCACCAGAACACGAGCATCTGGTTGGCGCCGTCGTTGATGAGGGCGCCGAGGCTCGGCCGGGGCGCCTGCACGCCGAGCCCGAGGAACGAGAGGAAGGCTTCCTGAAGAATCATCGCCGGCACGGTGAGCGTGAACGTGATGATGACCGGACCGAGGGTGTTGGGGATGAGGTGCCGAAAGACGATGCCCGAGCCCAGAGTGCCAAGACTCCGCGCCGCAAGCACAAAATCCTGTTCTTTGAGGCTCATCACCTGCCCGCGAACCACCCTCGCGGTGAGCAGCCAGCCGACGGCGCCCAGCGCCAAGAAGACGAGCACCAGGCTCTTGCCCAGAACCGTCACGAGGATGATGACGAGGAACATGTAGGGCAGCGTGTAGAGGATGTCGACAGCCCGCATCATGACCGAGTCGACGATGCCTCCCGCATAGCCCGCCACGGCGCCGTACACGGTGCCAATCGTGGCGGCGACGGTCGCTGCCAGGAATCCGACCGTGAGGCTCACGCGGCCCCCATAGAGCACGCGGGTGAGGAGGTCACGGCCGAAGAAGTCGGTCCCGAAGGGATGATCCCAGGACGGAGGCTGCGGACCGAAAGCAAGATTCTGAGTTTCGTAGTCGTAGCCCCAGGTGGCCGATACGATCCCAGGGCCGACGAGGCAGGCCGTGGCGAGGAAGGCGAGGATCCAGCCGCTGGCCACGGCGACATGGTTCTTCCGCAGCCTCTTCCACGCGTCGTGCCAGAGCGACGAGCCCGCAGCGAGGTCGCTGGTGGCGGTTCGGCAGGTCGTCTCCTGGATCGTCATGAATACGTGATCCGTGGGTCGAGCAGGCCATAGACCACGTCCACGACAAGATTCAGTGCGAGGAGCAGCACGGCGTCAACAACGACGATGCCCATGACCAGGAAATAGTCACGGTTGAAGGTCGCATCGACAAAGTACGGGCCGATGCCTGGAATGTTGAAGATTTTCTCGACCACGACGCTGCCGGTGAGGATGCTGGCAATCGCGGGGCCCAAGTAGCTGACGACCGGAAGCAAGCCTCCCTTGAGCATGTGCCGCCAGATGACAAGCCGCTCGGGGAGCCCCTTGGCCCGGGCCGTACGGACAAAGTCACTGCGGACGATCTCGAGCATGCCGCCCCGGGTGAGTCGGGCGATCGAGGCGGCGTAGATTGTTCCCAGCGCGAACCCTGGCAGGATGACATGCTGCCAGCCTCCCCAGCCGGCAGGGGGCAGGAGATGCCAGCGAAGCGAGACGACCAGCACAAGCACCGGTCCGAGGACGAAACTCGGGATGCTGATCCCAACCAGGGCCGCGGCCATCGCGGCATGGTCCCAGACGGTGTTTTGACGGACCGCGCCAATGATGCCGGCCGTGATCCCGACCAACAGCGCCCAGGTGAGCGCTACCGCGCCGAGCGTGAGCGTCGCTGGAAACCCGTCGGCGATGATCTCGTTGACGCTCCGCTGGGGATACTTGGTCGATGGGCCAAGGTCCCCCTGAAGGAGCCGGCCGACGTAGCGACCAAACTGTTCATAGAGCGGCTTGTCGAAGCCGTACTTGGCCTCGAGCGCGGCTCGGACCTGCGGCGGGATGTCTTTCTCACTCGCAAACGGCGAGCCTGGGGCGAGCCGCACCAGCGCAAACGATGCCACGACGATGATGACCATCGTGGGCACGAGCTCGAGGAGCCGCCGCAAGACATAGCCTTTCATCGGTCGCTGGCTCCGAGGCAGGCTGGTGGTGGCGGCTCGGAGACGGGGGCCGCGGATGGGTCAAACTGCTCGTCGATCCAGAGGTATTTCCACGGGTGACGCACCAGCGAATTGGGCCAGATGCCGCGCACATACGGCTTGATGAGCTGCGATCGGGTGCCGATGTAGATCGGAATGACCGGCTGCCCCGCCATCGCTAGCGCCTCGGCCTCGCGGAGCCGCTCGAGTCGGATCGTGGGGTCAAGCTCCCGGTTTGCCTCACTCAGCAGACGATCATATTCCGGGCTCTTCCAGTTCGAGTGATTGTTGCCCGAGGCGCTGGACAGGATTTCGAGAAAGTTGAAAGGGTCTTCGTAGTCCGCGGACCAGCCCATTCGGCAAATTTGGAAGTCGGTCCGCGCGGCTTTGTCGAGAAACACGTTCCATTCGAGGTTTTCGAGCTCGACCCTGATGCCCAGCTCCTTCTTCCACATCTGCTGGATCGCTTCAGCGACCTGCTTGTGCCCCTCGGATGTGTTGTAGGTGAGTGTGATCGGTGGCACATCGTTGCCGCTGGCATATCCCGCTTCGGCCAAGAGGCGGCGGGCCTCGTCGGGATCGAACAGAGGCAGATCGAGACCGCGGTAGCCGGCCAGGCCATCGGGAGCGAGGCTGGCCGTGGGCGTTTGCCCGCCGCGGGTGACATGGGTCACCAAGGCCTCCCGGTCGACTGCGAGCGACAGCGCCTGCCGCAGGCGGGGGTTGTCCAGCGGTGGCCGTTTCGTATTGATCCAGTAGAAGTATGACCGCAGTTCCGTATGCCGACTGAAGTCTTTGAAGCCTTCGACATAGTTCATGAACTCGAACGGCAGCGAGGAATTGTGCCCGGGCCAGTCAAACTCGCCAGCGGCGTACATCGCGAGCTCCGTGGTCGAGCTCTCCACCATCGCCAGACGCACGCGGTCGAGGCGTACATTCGCGACATCCCAGTAGTGGGGGTTTTTTTCGAAGCGCATGGATTGGCGGAACCGCCACTCGGTCATCCGGTAGGGGCCGTTGCACACGAGATTCTCAGGTCGAGTCCAGAGCCCCGCCTCGATGCCCCGCGCTTCGAGGTCTTTTATGAGGTGCCGCGGGATCGGCATAAACGAATAGAAGGTCAGCAGGCTCATGATGTAGGGCACAGGCTCCTCGAGCGTCACCTCAAGCGTGAGGTCGTCGAGGGCCCGCACGCCAAGGGATTCAGGCGTCGCGTCGCCGCTGGTAATGGCCGCTCCCCCCCGGAAGACATGGCCGTTGCTCGCGTACTTGCTCCCGGTCCTCGGATCGACGAGCCGCCGGAAGGAATAGACAAAGTCGTGGGCCGTGAGGGGCGTCGTGCCATCGGACCAGACCGAGGGCCTCAGATAAAACGTGTAGGTGCGACCGTCTTTTGAGATATCCCAGTGGGTCGCGATGTCGGGACAGGGCTCGAGCGTGGCGGGGTGTGTCTGGACAAGCCCCGCGAACATGTTCGCGATGATCTCGCCGCCGGCACTGTCCGAGCAGGTGCTCGGGTCGATCCACTCAGGCTCCGTCGAATTGTTGATCCAGATTTCATCCGGCCCGTGGACCGGCTTGACCGTGCCGAAATAGCCGTGATCTGGCGGGCTACAACCGCTGAGCGTTAAGGCCGTCAGCAGGGTCAGAAGCATGCCGCGGCTCGGGTTCGCCCGTGTCGTGTCGCCGGACGTTCGCTGCGGCCATCCCGGCCTCCGCTCACTCGGAGTTGGCTGCGCTTCGCCATCCTGGCTGCGCTGGCCACCAACGCCGGCGGCCATGACACAGGCGAAGCCTCGCAGATGATTCGACCCGTGGGGCAGAAGATGCGAGGAATGTGATGCAGGCATGGCAGGAGAATACTCCTGCTGCGGTGTCCTCCTCAAATACCGCGAGAACTCGGCCGGTTCACGGAGAGGCGTCACTCTTTCCTGCGGCCTTACCGGGCCAGCCGGGCGTGACGAGCGTGGAAACTTTGTTTCCGTCACGCCACATGAACCGGGTCGATGTGCCTGGATACTTCGCAATGAATGCGGGCCCCTCTGTTGGTCCCAGAACACTGACAGTGGTCGCCAGCGCATCGGCGCCGGTGGCATCGGGGGCGACCACGGTCGCCGCAGATGATCCCTGGACGCCGATGCCCGTCCGCGGATCGACGATGTGGCTATACCGCACGCCATTGATCTCGACGGCCTGAAACGCATCGCCGGAAGTCGTGACCGCGGCGTTTGAGAGAATGATCGTTTCGCCTTCGCCTCCGGGCCGCAACGGCGCGACCATGATCCGCCAGCCATCGGCCCCGGGAGGAGGTTCTGAAACGAGAATATCGCCCGAGGCGTCGATCATCGCCGACGTGATCCCTTCGGCTACGAGAATCTCCATCGCACGATCGGCCGCATACCCCATCCCAATGCCGCCGGCATCGAGCCGCATGCTAGGTTTTGTGAGCCGCACCGTCCGTGCATCGTGGTCCAACTCGAGCCCACCGTCTCCGACAGCGGCTCGCGCGGCTGCGAGCTTGTCCTTGCGCGGGAGCCTTCCTGTGCGGCGTGACTGTCGCCAGAGCGTCGTGAGCGGGCCGATCGTGATATCAAAGGCCCCGTCACTGGCTTTTCTGATTTGATCCGCCGCGATGAGTACCCTCCAGAGATCATCGCTCACCTTCACCGGATCTGGTGTGGGGGCCGCAGCCGACAGTTCACAAAGCTCGCTGTCTGGGTCGTAGTCGGAGAGCACCTTGTCGAGCCGCTCGACCTCGGCGAGCGCCGTGGCGATGGCCGCTTCGCCCGAGGCCTGATCGGAAGCAAAAACCTTGATCTTCCACGACGCACCCATGATTCGCCGGCCGCTGGATACGGCTACGAGGTCGGTACCCTCGCTGGCCATGCAGCCACCGGCGAGGGAGGCCCACAGTGCCATGGTCACGGCGGCGCGATAGAATCGTACGGCCATGACTGACGCCTCTGTGCTGCCCGCTGTTGCGATCACCTTCGAATGCACTCCCTTGCGGAGCGTTCCCAGGCTCGACATTCCGCTCGATGCCTCGCCCGGCTACCGAGCCCGCCTTGAGCGAATGCAACGGGCTGTGGCTGCCCACGGCACCCGCAATGCCTATTACCTGACTGACGGCTCCTGCACCTTCCGTTTTACCAACGATTCGGCGAGTGGCTGGGTGCGGTTTGCCTTCACGGGCCCCGTCTTTACCGACGATGCGGACCTCCAGACAACAGGCAGCGATCTCGACATTATCCTGGATGTGGAGACCTGCGATTGGCTGACCCAGCCCGCCGTCGAATGGCTGACGGTTTCGGTGAAGCATGCCGTCGAGGCGGAGTTTGACCGCTACATCGCGGCGGGTGACCTGGCGAGGGCCCGGGAACGGCTGGCTCGTGAACAGGCCACCATTGACGAGTCCGGTGGCTATCTGGGGATGAATCTCTAACCGTCCGTGGAAAAAGCCATCCATGTCCCATCCATGTCCCATCCATGTCCCATCCATGTCCCATCCATGTCCCATCCATGTCCCATCCATGTCCCATCCATGTCCCATCCATGTCCCATCCATGTCCCATCCATGTCCTTTTCCAACCTAGG